>JAJZLX010000178.1 GCA_021850555.1 Pseudomonadota bacterium
TGCCGGGGGCGGCGCTCGCTCTGGGTCTCGGGAACATTCACGTACGGTCCCATCTCGATCAGCCTCTCGATGCGCAGATTGCGTTGGTCGATCCGACTCCGGGCGCTCTCCAGAGCCTCACCGTGGGTGTCGCCTCGAGTGCCACTTTTGCCCGGTACGGGCTCAATCGCCCGATCTACCTGAACGGCGCGCAGGCCAAGGTCATCCGGGCCGCAGACGGCCGGGCGATCGTGCACATCAGCTCGGATCAGCCGGTCACGGATCCCATTCTGACCCTGCTGGTGAAGGCCAGCTGGGATCGCGGAGTCATGATCCGCGAGTACACGCTGCTCCTCAATCCTCCGGTGTACATGCCTCACCACGGGCAGGCGACCCAGGCGATCGCAGCGCCGGTCGTGGGCGCCGGGAAGCGGGTGGGGGAGATCCGGGGGCCGGCCGCTGCAGTGCAACCTCCGGCTGCACCTGCGCCCTCGCCCGCGGCACCGCCGGTGCAGGTGTCGACCGCGAGCTCGCCGCACTCGGTGCCGGTACGACAGGGCGATACGCTCTCCGGAATCGCCAGCCGCATCAGCGGCGCCGGCCTGGATGCCACCCGGACGCGCCAGTGGATGGTGGCCATCTATCAGGCCAACCCTCAGGCCTTCGATCACAACATGAACCTGCTGCGCTCGGGCACGGTGCTCACCATCCCGGCCCGCTCCTCGATGCAGCAGATTTCCCC
The DNA here is from genome assembly GCA_021850555.1 of Pseudomonadota bacterium. The sequence goes on from JAJZLX010000178.1 coordinate 722, forward strand.
GGCGGCGGCCTGGGGCGAGATCCGCCACCAGACCGTGGCGTGGGACAACGGCCTTCAGGCCCACAATGCCGGTCCCGGAAGACTGCGCCTGGTTGCCCCGAAGGGAAACGCCGGCGCCGGTGCGCAGAGCGGTGCCGGCAATGCGACTGCAACGGGCGAGGTGCAGGCGCTCAAGACGCAGGTGCAGACGCTGCAGGGCGAGCTCGCCAAGGAAAAGCGGCTGCTGCAGGTGAAGAGCGCCGCGCTGGCGCAGCTTCAGGCGCTGGCTGGGCGTAAGCCCGCCCCTGCTGCGGCCAGGCCTGAGGCCAAGGCCGCCGGTGCTGCGGCTGCGGCGGTCCCGCTCCATGCGCGCGCGCCTTCGGCCGCCTCCGGCGCAGCGAGCACGCCGCCGCACCAGCCGGTCAAGGCCTCGCTATTCCGTCCGCAGCCGGTGGCACGGCCCTCTCTGTTGAGTGTCCTGCTCGGCACGCTGCAGCGCTACTGGTGGGCTGCGGTGGGACTGGTCGTCCTGCTGGCGGCTTTTCTCGCCTCCCGCCGCCTGCATGCGCGCCGCGAGGCGGCGGGCGATGAGCTGCTCGAGTCGGCCTCGGCCGCAAGCGCGGTGGAGGTGCCGGTCGCACCGAGCCATGCTCGCGCGGAAAGCGGTTTTGACGTGGGAGAGACGACTCTCGAGCATCCGCGCTTTGCCGCCGAGGAGGGCGTCACCCCTCTGGTGACCCGGCATGTCACCACGGACGAGACGATGAGCAGCGAGACCGCGCTCAATCTCGAGCAGGGCGATCCGCTCGCGGAAGCGGATTTCCACATGGCCTACGGTCTGTACGATCAGGCTGCCGACCTGATCCGTCTCGCCATCGGCCGCGAGCCGCAGCGGCGGGATCTGAAGCTCAAGCTTCTGGAGGTGTTCTTCGTCTGGGGCAACAAGGAGCAGTTCGTGCAGACCGCGCATGAGCTGGCCGAGTCGCGCGCCGATGCAGCCCCGGGAGAGTGGGAAAAGGTCATCATCATGGGCCGTCAGCTGGCGCCCGAGGACCCGCTGTTTGCCGACGCCGGGGTGAGCGGGGCGGCATCGGGCGGCGTGGACCTCGACCTCGAGGGCGGCCAGGCCCGGGTGGATTTCGATCCCATCGGCACGGCGGTCCCGGTTGCCGCGGCGGGCGGTATCGGTGCGGCTGGCTCGCTCGACCTGGACTTCGACGCCGCTCTCGGGGACGCCGACATCGACGGGGAGAGCAATACTCACGCCGATACCGGCACCGTCACGGATATCAACGCCGCACTGGCCGATCTGGACTCGAGCGCCTCCGAGACGGGTCTGACACGCGAGATGCCCGATCGCTTGGTGGCCACGGCCGACGTTCCAGACGGCGCCGAGCCGACGGTCGAGCAACCCGCGCTGCCGTTGGCAGAGCACGCGGCACTTCGCCAGAAGGTCGAGGCGCTCAGCCAGGGCTCGGATCGCACCGCGGAGCTGGCGATCGACGACCTGGGGCTCGATCTCGGCACGTTCGAGACGGCAATCCATCCGGGCGAGGAGACCGATGCTCCAACGCTGGTGGCTGGATTGGACGAGCGCTCACGCCGGACCCTGGCCCTGGCCGATGCCGCCGGTGAGGCGAATCCCGCGCCTGAGCCGACCGGCACGACGAGCTCCTGGCAGATCGATGAGAGCGAGCTCGAGTCGATCCTTTCCGGCGAATCGCCCAACGGTCACGACGCCGCGGCCACGTCCCGCCTGAGCGCCCTGGAGACTCCCGACGTCGACTTCGATGTCGGTGCCGAACCGGCGGCCCAGGCCGCAGGCGGGCTAGACTTCGACGTCGGCACCGTGACGGTGCCACACGCCGATCTCGCCCAGCATCACGAGATCTCGGTCGATCCGGAGATGGCTGACCTCGAGCCCGTCAGCCCAAGCGAGGTCGGCACCAAGCTCGATCTGGCCCGCGCCTACATGGACATGGGCGATCCGGAGGGTGCGCGCAGCATTCTCGAGGAGGTGATGCACGAGGGCTCGGCAGGGCAGCGCCAGGAGGCCGGCCGCCTGTTGGAGTCCTTGCCCGGTTGAGGCTTTGGCGCTCGGTGCGGCGCGCGCGGCGCCGGTGATCGCTTGGGTGTCATGACGCGCATCGCCGTAGGGTTGGAATACCAGGGAAGCTGTTATGTCGGATGGCAGGCCCAGCCCACGCGAGCGAGCGTGCAGAGCCTGACCGAGGCGGCATTTTCGGTGGTGGCCGCCGAGCCGGTCAGCCTGGTGTGCGCCGGACGGACCGATGCGGGCGTGCATGCCCGCGCTCAAGTGGCCCACTTCGACACCCGCGCCGAGCGCACCCTGCGCGCCTGGGTGCTCGGCGCCAACTCACGGCTGCCGCGGGACATCAGCGTCTCGTGGGCACGGCCGGTGCCGGCGCACTTTCACGCGCGCTACTCGGCCGAGGCGCGAACGTATCGCTACCTCATCCTCAATCGCCTGGCTCGCTCGGCGCTTGCCGCCCGCCGGGTGACCTGGGTCCACCGGCCGCTCGATGAGCGCGCGATGGCGCAGGCCGCATCGCTGCTGACGGGTGAGCATGATTTCAGCGCATTCCGCGCCGCGCAGTGTCAGGCGAAGTCCCCGATCCGGCGCCTGGAGCGCCTTGAGGTGTGGCGGGAGGAGGACTGGCTGACGATCGAGGCCACGGCGAACGCCTTTCTGCATCACATGGTGCGCAACATCGCCGGGCTCCTGATCATGATCGGCAAGGGGGAGGCGCGGCCGGAGTGGGCGGCAGAGGTGCTGGCCGGGAGGGACCGGCGGCTTGCCGCGCCGACGGCGCCGGCCGATGGGCTGTACCTGTGGACGGTCCGCTACCCCGAGGCGTTCGCGCTGCCCGGCGCTCCGGCGCAGGAGCGATCGGCTATCATCGCGAGCTAGAGGAAACAGCGGAAAGCCTATGTCCTGGTTCGAGAAGATCATGCCCTCGCGCATCAAGACCGAGCGGCGCACGCGCTCGGTACCCGAGGGGCTGTGGATCAAATGCCCGGCTTGTGATGCGGTGCTCTATCGCGCAGAGCTCGAGCGTAATTTGTATGTGTGTCCCAAGTGCTCGCACCACATGCGCATCGGCGCCCGTGAGCGTCTCGATGCTTTTCTCGACCCGGACTCGGCCGAGGAGCTCGGTGCGCAGATCAGCCCCGAGGATCCGCTGAAGTTCCGCGACAGCAAGCGCTACAAGGATCGCCTCGCGCAGGCACAGAAGGCCACCGGCGAGGCCGACGCGCTCATCGTGCTCGCCGGCGGGCTGCAGGGACTGCCGGTCGTCGCCTGCGCGTTCGAATTCCAGTTCCTCGGCGGCTCGATGGGATCGGTGGTCGGGGAGCGCTTCAAGCGCGCCGTGGACCACTGCATCGAGCATCGCAAACCGCTCGTGTGCTTCACGGCAAGCGGCGGAGCGCGCATGCAGGAGGCGCTGTACTCGCTCTTGCAGATGGTGAAGACTTCGGCGGCGCTGGCGCAGCTGAAGGAGGCGCGGCTGCCATTCGTCTCCGTGATGACCGATCCGACCACCGGGGGGGTGTCGGCGAGCCTCGCCATGCTCGGGGATCTGAACATCGCAGAGCCACGCGCGCTCATCGGCTTTGCCGGTCCCCGCGTGATCCAGCAGACGGTTCGTGAGACGTTGCCGGAGGGCTTTCAGCGCAGCGAGTTCCTGCTCGAGCACGGGGCTCTCGACATGATCGTCGATCGGCGCCAGCTGCGCGAGCGCATCGCCGCGATGCTGCGGCTGCTCATGAAGCTTCCGCAGGCGGCGGCCTGAGCAGGCAAAGCGGGCGCCAGGCAGGCGCTTGCCCGGAGATGCTCCCCGCATGAGTGCTTCGCTCGAGCAATGGCTCTCGCGCCAGGAAGCGGCGCATCCGAAGGCGATCGACCTCGGCCTCGAGCGCGTCTCGCAGGTCGCGCTGCGGCTCGGGCTGATGCGGCCGGCCGCCACCGTCATCACCGTTGCCGGCACCAACGGCAAGGGCTCGACAGCGGCGCACCTCGAGGCGATGCTGCTCGCTGCGGGCTGCTCCACGGGCCTGTTCACCTCGCCGCATTTCATCCGCTACAACGAGCGTATCCGCATCGATGGCAGGGAGGTGGACGATGCGGCGCTCGTGGCGGCGTTCGAGCGCATCGAGGCGGCGCGCGAGGGTATCTCGCTCACTTTCTTTGAATACAACACGCTGGCGGCGTTGTGGCTGTTCGCCGAGCGCTCGGTGCGGTTCGCGGTGCTCGAGGTCGGTCTCGGGGGCCGGCTCGATGCCGTCAATCTGGTGGATGCCGATGCGGCGGTGCTGTGCTCGGTGGGCTTCGATCACCGCGACTGGCTCGGAGACACGCTCGATGAGATCGGTGCGGAGAAGGCCGGCGTCTTTCGTGCGGGCCGGCCCGCGGTGCTCGGCACTCCCCTCATGCCCGAGAGCGTGTACTCGAGCATCGAGCGTCTCGGGGCGCTGCCCGTCGTGGCCGAACGGGACTTCTCCTGGCGCATCGAGGAGGGCGGGCGCTGGAGCTACCAGGGCCCGAGGCTGAGCCTGCGCGAGCTGCCGCCCTCGAGCCTGCAGGGGCCGATCCAGTATCGCAACGCGGCCACCGCGCTCGCGACGCTCGAGGCCCTCGCGGGTCGGCAGGCGTCCGGGGCGAGCGCTCCCCTGCGGCTCGAGCGGGCCACGGTCGCCGCGGCGCTCGGCCGGGTGCGCCTGGCGGGCCGCTTTCACGTCGTGCCGGGCCCCGTCGAGTGGATTCTCGACATTGCGCACAATCCGCCCGCCGCCGAGGTGTTGTGTGCACAGTTGCGTGAGCGGCCCTGTCGGGGGCGCACGCTGGCGGTGATTGGAGTCCTCGGCGACAAGGACGCGGCGGCCATCGGGGCGGCGCTCGCACCGGCGGTCGACGGCTGGTTCCTGTGCGGTCTGCCGCCGCCGCGGGGCATCGACGCTGCGCAGCTGGCGAGGCGGCTCGCGGCCGTGGCGGTCGATCCCAGTCTCTCGGGCTCGGTGCGCGAGGCCCTCGAGGCGGCACGCCGGGCGGCTCGCCCGGGCGACCGGGTCATCGTCTGCGGCTCGGTGCTCACTGTCGGGCCGGCGCTCGAGTGGCTTGGGGTATACTCCATCGGGTGAAAGAGCGACTGACGGGCGCCATCATCCTGGTGGCGTTGATCGTGCTGTTGGTGCCGGAGCTGCTGAGCGGACCGCTTCGGAGTAAGACTGCAGGGGCAATGCCAGGGGCATCTCTGGAAAGCCGACCTGCCCGGCCCTCCGTGGGCAATCGCTCGGTGCTGCACAGCTCGCCCGCACTCCCATTCCTCTTCGCTCCCCATGGCCCCTCTCCCTCTCCCTCGTCTTCTCCTTCTCCCAAGCCCAAGGTACAGCCCCCGATTCGCTCCTACACACTGTCCCTCAGTCCGGCCGACCCGGCGAACGGTACCGGCAGGACCTCCGACGAAGGGACAGTGACGGATGCACCTTCGCAAGGCTCCCCGGCGCCCATGACCGGGCGCGTGCTGCACAGCTCCCCCTCGAGCGCCTCACCGCGGGCGACTGCACCGATCTCTTCGGTGCCCCGGCCGGCGGCGCGCGGCGGGTCGCCGAGCAGGGCGCAAGCGCTGCCTCGGCAGCCCAGTCCGACCCGCCTCGCCGTGCCTCGAGCGCCGAGCCGGGGCCAGCCGCAGGCTTCGGCCCGGTGGGTCGTGCAGCTTGCCAGCTTCACCGACCACCTCAACGCATTGCGTCTCGCCCACCGGCTGCGTCTGCAACACCTTCCCGTGCAGATCGCCCCGCTGCGCCTGAGGGGACGGATGTGGTGGCGCGTCTGGGTCGGTCCGGTCAGCCGGGCGGCTGCGGGGCGGCTGGCGCAACGGTTGCGACCGATCGCCCAGGGCGAAGTGCTGCGTGAGTGACACGGTGCCGAGCGGCACATTCCGCCCTCTTGTACAATCCGCGCCGTTTCCGTTTCCGGGTGCTTCGTGCTTGCGATGACGGATTTCAGAAGGCTCCCTGGCAAAACACCGTTCCATGAACACAGCCGATTACGTGGTGATCGCCGGGATTGTCTTGTCAGCCATCGGCGGGGCGGTCAGGGGGTTTCTGCGTGAGGCCATCGCGCTCGCCACCTGGTTCGTCGCATTGTTCGTCGCCTGGCATTTTTCCCGCCTGGTCGAGCCGCATCTCGGCGGGCTGCTCGCGGGCTCCGAGGTCCGGCCATGGGCGGCGCGCGTCATCATCGTGGCACTGATCCTGCTTGCCGGCATGGTGATCGGGACGATCGTGGCGCACTTCGTGCGGCTGTCACTGTTCAGTGGCACCGACCGCTTTCTCGGATTTCTGTTCGGCGCCGCCCGCGGTGCGGTGCTGCTCGGCGTGTTCGTGATCCTGGGGCAGCTGCTGCATCTCGATACCGAGGGGTGGTGGCGGCGTTCCTCATTGATCCCCTACGGCCAGTCGATTGCCAACGGGCTGCGCGCTCTGGCAGGGGCTGGGGGGGCGGGCGGCGAGAGCCGCGATCGACCGCACACGGACGGGCGGAGCGGGCCGAAGATCCAGGGACGGGTGCTCGGGGTGAGGTAGCGCATGTGTGGAATCGTCGGACTCGTCGGCACCGGTGCGGTCAATCAGCGGCTCTATGATGCGCTGACGGTGCTGCAGCATCGCGGCCAGGATGCCGCCGGCATCGTCACCAGCGGGGAGGCGGGCCTGTGCGTGCGCAAGGGCAGCGGCCTGGTGCGCGATGTGTTTCAACAGCAGCACATGCTCGGCCTCAAGGGCAATATCGGCATCGGCCACGTCCGCTACCCGACCGCCGGCTGCGACGGCGCCTCCGAGGCTCAGCCCTTCTACGTCAACTCGCCCTACGGCCTCTGTCTCGCCCACAACGGCAACCTGACCAACGCCGCGGAGCTCTCCGAAGTGCTGACCCGCGAGGACCGGCGACACCTCAACACCAGCTCCGACTCCGAGGTGCTGCTGAACGTGTTTGCCTCCGAGCTGCAGCGCATCGGCACGCAGCGCGTGACCTGCGCCGACGTGTTCACGGCGCTCGAGGCGGTGTATCGGCGCTGCCGCGGCGGCTATGCGGTGATCGCCATGATCATCGGCCACGGCATCGTGGGCTTCCGTGATCCGAACGGTATCCGGCCGCTCGTGCTCGGCCAGCGCGACACCCCCGGGGGACCTGAGTGGATGCTCGCCTCCGAGAGCGTGGCTCTCGACAGCCTCTCGTTCCACCTGGTGCGCGACATCGCGCCGGGGGAGGCGGTGCTGATCGATGAGGCCGGGCGGCTGCATTCGCACCAGTGCGTGACGGGCGCGCGCCACACCCCGTGCATCTTCGAGTACGTCTACTTCGCACGCCCCGATTCGAAGATCGACAACATCTCGGTCTACAGGGCCCGCATGCGCATGGGAGACCGCCTGGCCGAGAAGATCCTGCGGGAGCGTCCCAACCACGACATCGACGTGGTGATTCCCATTCCGGACACCAGCCGCACCAGCGCGCTGCAGCTGGCGCAGCGGCTCAACCTGAAGTACCGCGAGGGGTTCATCAAGAACCGCTACATCGGCCGCACCTTCATCATGCCCGGCCAGGAGCAGCGCCAGAGGTCGGTGCGCAGCAAGTTGAACGCCATCGATCTGGAGTTCCGGGGCAAGAACGTGCTGCTGGTCGATGACTCGATCGTGCGCGGGACGACTTCCGCGCAGATCATCGAGCTGGCGCGCGAGGCGGGCGCCCGCAAAGTCTACTTCGCCTCGGCCGCTCCTCCGGTGCGCTACCCCAACGTCTACGGCATAGACATGCCGGCGGCGCGCGAGCTGGTCGCGAGCGGGCGCCGGGTGGACGAGGTGGCGCGTCTGATCGGCGCGGATTGGCTCGTCTACCAGGACCTCGAGGATCTCATCGCTGCCTGCCGGCACGAGGACTCGCGGGTCGAGGAGTTCGATACTTCCTGCTTCTCCGGAGAGTACGTGACCGGCGATATCACGCCGCAGTACCTGAAGCGGCTGCAGATGGAGCGCTCGGACGAGGCGAGAATGCTCGGGCGCGAGGGTCGCGGGCCGCTCAAGGTCATCCACGCCTGAGCTGCGCCGCAGCGAGACGCTTCATCCGATGGGCCGCGTCGAGCGTCGTGAGCTGCTGCTCGAGCTCTACCGGGCAGGTCTGGCCCGCGTCGATGGTCGGCGCTGTGTGCGAGAGGCCCTGAGCCGTCCGCCGGGGCGCCCCGAGGGCAAGGTGTGGGTGGCGGCAATCGGCAAGGCGGCCAGCGCAATGGCGCTGGGCGCGCACGAGGTGCTGGGAGATGCTCTCGGGGATGTGCTGCTCGTGACCAAGCCCGGGCACGTGGCGCAGGAGCTGCGTGGGATGCCGGGGGTGGAGATTCACGAAAGCGGCCATCCGGTGCCGGATGAGCGTTCGCTGCGCGCCGGACAGCGGCTGCTCAGATGGCTCGAGATGCTGCCGCCGGCGGCCACGCCGCTGTTTCTGATCTCGGGCGGGGCGTCGGCGCTGGTGGAGGTGCCCAAAGCCGGGGTCACGCTCGAGGAGCTCGTGCGCGTCTCGCAGCAAGGGCTGGCCACGGACCTGACGATCGCGCAGATCAACAGCCAACGCATGCGCCTCTCGCAGATCAAGGGCGGGCGGCTCGCCGCGCGGCTCGGGGACCGGGAGGGACGGGCGCTGCTCATATCGGATGTGCCCGGCGACGATCCGGGCTTGATCGGTTCCGGGATACTGGCGCCCGCGCCCGGCGGAGACCGCATTCAGCGCCAGGTGATCGCCTCGGTGGACGACGCGATCGAGGCCATCGCCGCCGACGCGACCCGGCGGGGCCTCACCGCGCGGCGCGCGGCGCGGCGCTTTGCGGGAGACGCATCCCGGCTCTCGGTGCAATTCACTCATGAGCTGGCGTTGGGACAGGTGCAGGTGCGTGTCTGGGGAGGGGAATCGACCGTGCGCCTGCCCGAGCATCCCGGTCGCGGCGGGCGCAACCAACATCTGGCGCTCACGGCCGCGAGGCTGATCGCCGGCTATCCGCAGCTGATGCTGCTCGCGGCCGGCACGGACGGCAGCGACGGGCCCACGGAGGATGCCGGTGCGGTGGTCGATGCGGATACCTGCGGGCGGATCGCCTTGATGGGGCTCGACCCGGACGATTGCCTGCGCCGCGCCGATTCCGGTACCGCGCTGGAGGCCGCCGGCGCGCTCGTGCGCACCGGTCCGACCGGTACCAATGTCGCCGATCTGGTGATCGGCCTGAAGTTGTCGCCGTCCTGGGACGGGCGTGAGCCTGCGAGTAACGATTCGTAACGATCTCCTCGCCTTGTGGAGCGGATGCGGTCTTCCCGGGGCTTCAAAGCCCGGCTTTCCTCACGATTCGTTACATTCCGCATGCCCGATTGCGCAAGTCGCACGATCTTCTGGCGCGGCGGGCGCAAGGTCCGGTATCTTTTGCCCTCACGAGGCGAGGCAATGGCCGACCGATCCCACCTGTTGATCGTCGATGACGACCGCGAAATCCGCACGCTGTTGAGTCAGTACCTCGACAAGCAAGGCTTTCGCACGACGGCCGTGGCGGATGCGCGCGAGATGCGCCGGGTGTTGGAGCGCAGCCATGTCGATCTGATCGTGCTCGACCTGATGCTGCCCGGCGAGGACGGGCTGTCGGCCTGCCGGGAGCTGCGCACCCGCTCCCAGGTGCCGGTGATCATGCTGACCGCCCGCAGCGAGGACGTCGACCGGATCGTGGGCCTGGAGCTCGGCGCGGACGACTATCTGCCCAAGCCCTTCAACCCGCGCGAGCTGTTGGGCCGCATCCGCGCGGTGTTGCGCCGGGCGGCCCACGCCCCGCGCGATCCGAACCCGCAGGCGGTGCGCGGCTTCTCCTTCGGCGGATGGCGGCTCGATACCACCCGAAGGACGCTGACCGGGGGGGAGGGCGAGGTGCCGTTGAGTGGCGCGGAGTATCGGCTGCTCGCGGTGTTGTTGTCCGCGGGCAACCGTGTGCTCTCGCGCACGCAGCTGGCGGAGCTGCTGCGGGGCCGGGAGGCCGATCCGTTCGACCGCAGCATCGACGTGCGCGTCAGCCGCCTGCGTCAGATCCTCGGCGATGAGGCTCGCTCGCCGCGCATCATCAAGACCGTCTACGGCGAGGGATACGTCATCGGCGTGCCTGTAGAGACCGACTGAGCGGCGGCCGGGACATCGAGTGCGTCTCACCCTGTGGCCTCAATCGCTGTTCGGCCGGCTGATCGCGGCCACGGTGCTCGGTGTGCTGCTCGCCCAGGCCCTCACCCTCTACCTGCTCGCCCGCAACGGGCAGCAGATCTTCGTGCAGGCCACCACGCGCATGTGGGCGCAGCGCATCACGGGGCTCACGCTGCTGCTCGACCGGCTGCCGGTCGCGCGGCGGGCCGAGGCGCTCAAGCAATTGCAGGGTCGGCCAATGGCATTCGAGCCCCTGGGCCCCGCAGGCCCTCCCGGCGCCGTGCGTGCGCGGGGCATGTGGTTTGGGGCGCGCACGGTACTCCGCCACTGCGTGGATGCAGCCGGAGCGTGCGTGGCGAGATCACCCGGGGCCGCAGGCCGCTTCCTGGTACGGCGATGGTCCGGAAGGCGGTTGCGGCTGCCGCTTCACATCATGGTGCGGCTGCCCTTTCGGACTGACGAGGACCGCTTGCTGGCGAAGCATCTGCGCACCGACCTCGGCAAGGGGTTCCGGATCGAGGTGAAGCCGGCCGCCGCCCCGGCTGCGCAGGTCATTCAGATTCCCGCGCCGTTGTTCCAGTCGGCCCTCGGTCCCGGGCGGTTCTACGATGTGGCCGTCCGTTCCGCCGCGCATGCGCCTCTCGTTTTCCGTGTCGTGCGGCTGTCGCCGGAAATACCCCTGCCGCCCAGCCTGATTCTCAACCAAGTGCTGCTCGTGATGGTGCTGGTCGTGGCGCTCTATGTCGCGACGCGCGGCATCACGCGGCCGTTGTCGCGCCTCGCCAGGGCGGCGGAGGCGATCGGGCAGGGCGGTCGGGCGGCGCAACTGGAGGAAAAAGGCGCCCGCGAGCTGCGCCACGCCGCGCGCGCGTTCAACACCATGCAGGACCGCCTGCACCGCTACCTCGACAGCCGCACCCGGGTGCTCGCCGCCATGTCCCATGACCTCAAGACGCCGCTCACACGGCTTCGCCTGCAGGTCGAGACTCTGATCGAGGATGCGGCGCTGCGGGCCCGCTTGGGCAGGGAGCTCGATGAGATGGAGAGCATGGTGCATGGGGCGCTCGCGCTTTTCCGGGGCCTCAACGAGCGTGAGGCGAGCGAGCCGGTGGATGTCAACGCGATGCTCGAGTCGGTGCGCGAGGGATTCGCGGCAATGGGCGAGGGGGTCACCGTGTCGGGACGGGCGCTCGCGCCCTTCTCTGCCCGGCCTCAGGCACTGAAGCGCTGTCTGACCAACCTGGTCGCCAACGCGGTGAAATTCGGCGGGCGCGCCGATATCGCCATCGACGACGGGGAGGCGTTGCGGATCCGCGTTCGCGACCAAGGGCCCGGAGTCCCCCCCGATGAGCTCGAGCGGGTCTTTGAGCCGTTCTATCGTCTGGAGTCCTCGCGCAACCGGGACACCGGCGGCACCGGCCTCGGCCTGAGCATAGCCCGCGACGTGGCTCAGGCGCATGGCGGCAGACTGGTGCTGCGCAACCGGCCGGAAGGCGGACTCGAGGCCGAGCTCAGGCTGCCGAGGCGTTGAGGCTTCTCGAGGAAGCTTGAGCCGTCCGCGTGCCGTTGTAACCATTGCTTACTGTGCGGCCGCGGCTCCGGGGGTACAGTGCGCACCGCTTGGTCCAATCAGCGGGAGAATTGATGATGAGACGCAGTCTGGTCCTGTTGACGATGTTGGGTATGACGAGCGCGGCGCTCGCAAGTCCGCCGCCGGCGGCGACGGGCCGGCCGGCCTGTGCGGGGCATTTCCAAATGATGATGCACCGCATGGAGCAGCGGCGGATGAAGCGGCTCACCGTACTGCTCGGGCTGACGCCGGCCGAGCAGGTCAAGGTGAGGGCGATCCTCTCCGAGGAGCACGCCAAGATCCGCCGGAGCATGTTGAAGGTCATGGAGCAGGCCCGCGCCACCCACAGGGCGGTGCGCCGCGAGACCCTCGAGAGACTCTCCTCGGTGCTGAGCCCCGAGCAGATACGGAAGTTCAAGCTCCTCATGCCCGGGCGGATGATGATGCGGTTCCATGGAGGGCCTGCAGCCCGGGCCTTCGGACCCGGAATGCCCTGATTCATGGCGCCCTTCCGGTTTCACGGAGGCCGTGTTTCCCGGCGCGCCTCGGCTGCCGGGTGGCGCTCGTGAGCCAGCCCGGCCGGCGCACGCGGCCGCTCATCGGAGCAATGGCCTGCCTCACCGGCGGCGCGGGCAGCGGCTGCGGGCCGGTCGACCCCTATCGGGGCAAGGTGCGCAGCTCGTAGCGGCCGCCCTGGTAGAGCAGGTAGCTGCCTTGCTCGTACCAGGCGCCGAGCACGATGCGCTGGACGGGGTGACCCCCGATCAGGGCATCGTGCACGGCCGGTCGGTGAGTATGGCCATGGATCATTCGCCGCGCTCGCGTGGCGCGAAAGGCCCGTTCCACGGCCTGGCCATTGACGTCCATGATGGTGGGAGCGGTGCGGGCGGTGTGGGCGCGGCTGCCGGCGCGCGCTTCGCTCGCGAGCAATGAGCGGGTGGCCAAAGGCAGATCGAGGAAGCGGCGCTGCCAGGCGCCGGCCCGGACGACAGTGCGCAGCTCCTGATACGCATGATCGTCCGTGCACAGCGCATCCCCGTGAGTCAGCAGCACCCGCTCCCCGCCGATCTGCACCGCCACCGGATCGGGCAGCAGCCGGCAGCCGGTCTGGTCGCAGAATCGCTGCCCGATGAGAAAGTCCCGATTGCCGTGCAGCAGGAAGCAGGCAACACCCCGACCGGTGAGCTCGGCGAGCGCGCCGAGGACCGGCCCCTCGTCCTCGGCGTCATCGCCCACCCAAGTCTCGAAAAGGTCGCCCAGGATGTACAGTGCACCCGCACTCGTGGCCTCGGTGTGCAGGAAATCCAGGAATTGCCGCTGGCTCTCCGGTGCGCCGACATCCAGGTGCACGTCCGAGACGAAGAGGCTCCTCTGGGCCGGGCGCGGCGGCTGACTCGGCTGTACGGCGGCCGGCCCGGGAGTCATGACCCCGGGTTCGAGCTTCCGGCCGCCTGAGCAGGCGCCGTGGCCGGCTTGCCCGCAGCCTTGGCGCTCGCGGGTGTGGTGGAGGCGGCGCCTGAAGCCGTGGAGCCTGAATCGGTCGAGCCTGAGGCGGGAGGCGCGGGGGCCTTGGCCGGCGGCGGTGAGCCGGTTGGGGCGCCTGCCCCGGCAGGCGGCGCGCCCGCACCCGGCTTGGCCGCGCTCCCGGAGGGAGCGCTCGCGGGAGAGCCGAGCCCGGGCGGGCGGATGACCTCGATGCTCTTGATCACCACGGGTTTCAGAGGCGCATCCCGTTTGAACGGCCCGAACGAGCCCGTGGGCACCTCGCCGATGGCGTCGACCACGCTCATCCCCTGGATCACCTTGCCAAAGACGGTGTAGCCCCAG
>JAJZLX010000393.1 GCA_021850555.1 Pseudomonadota bacterium
GCACGGTCGAACACGATCTCCTTCGTGCGCAGAAGTGCATCGAGTGCCTGCCCGACCTGCTCACGCGTCAGGTCGGAGCAGGAACTGAGGACCCAAATCAGCTCGGCGAGCGCGACCGCCGGCCCAAAACCGGGATTCTCGCAGTCAATGACTCGATGAGTCTCGATGCCTTCTCGGCCTGCTTGGCATCATCCTGCATGACGCGCCGGACGAGGATGGCGGGGCGGGTGCGGCGACCCCGCCCGGGATCTCGGGCCGCTTCACGCACACCCGGGTTACGAGGTCCGTCTGAGCTCACCCGCCTTTCCGGTACGCGTATGCCGCCGGCACTACAATCTCCACCTCCGTACCGGCATCAGATCTGCTCCACAGATTGAATGTACCCCCAAGGCGCACCGTGCGCTCACGCATGCCTTGCAGGCCCCAGTGGCCAGACCGCGCTCCCCGCTCGAGAAACTCCTGCTCCAAGCCGACGCCGTCGTCGCGCACTCGCATGATCAGGCTTTTGTCGGAATATTCGAGCTCGATCTCGACGTGTTGGCCGCGTGAGTGTGTGAATGCATTTCGAAGCGCCTCACGCGCAACCTGGTAGATCTCGTCGCATACCTGCGGTAACAATGCGCGGCGCCTGCCTGCCACGGAGACCTGGCAGGTGATGTCGCTCCCCTCCTCTGCACCGAACTCCTTGGCCATGGCCTGGAGCGCATCGGATAGATCACCGACCGCGCGCGCGGAAGCGCGTAGATCCTGAACCGCATCGCGCGCCTCGGAGATCGTGCTGTCGGCGCGGCTCAGCGCCTGATCGAGTGCCGCGACCGCCTCCCCGGGCCGGTGAGGAAGCAGATTTCGCACGCCCTGCAGCCGGAACATGAGACCTTGAAAGCCCTGAAGCAGCGAGTCATGCAGTTCACGCGCGATGCGGTTCCGTTCGGAAATCCGCGCCTTGGAGCGGATCTCGAATTGCCGCGCAAGCTCCCGTACGCGCAGCAGATAAGCAGCGTACAGCAGGGCGACTCCGGCGAGGATGCAAAGCGCAAGGAACCAGCGAGTCTGATAGAAGGCGGGCAGGATCCGGAATTCCACTGTGACGGGATCTCCAGACCAGGCGCCGTTGGTATTGCTGGCTTGTATGCTGAAGTGATAACTGCCCGGCGACAGGTTACGATACGTCACCGGACCTGCGATGTCCACCGTATGCCATGCCTTGTCGACCCTGGCGAGCTTATACCGAATGCGAATGGCCTCGGGATTCGACAGGCTCACAGCCGCATAGGTGAAACGCACGTCGGAGGTATGCGCTGGAAGCTGCAGCGCGGAACGGACCGGATACGATTTGCCATTCGCGGTTAGAGATTCAACGGCAACCTTGGGCGCCACGGCGCTCAAATCGCGGGCAGAGGGGTTCAGCCACACCACCCCGCGACTGCCTGCGAACCAGAGTCGTCCGCCTCCCGCCTCGATGGCGCTCGGCAAGGGACGCAACTCCGCCGGAGTCCCTGGCACGCCCTGTCGCAGCCCCAGATGCCGGCCGTGAACGAGGTAGCCGGGATCCCGGAAGGCCTCGGCAATTTCCGCGTGCCGGATGTGAAAAATGCCGGTCGCATCATAGATCCACAGATCCCGATCGGGCGTCTCCACGATTCCGGAGATGCCGGAGAGCCAGTCCTCATTCACCGCCGAGAGGCTGCGGAAGCGGCCGTGATCGTATTGTTGCAAGCCCAAATCCCCACCGATCCAAATCCTCGCACCCCGTCCATAGAGCGCCGTGATGTCACCGACGTGAAGACCTTGGGCGGTGCCGAAGGTCCGCACGCGATCGCCATTCAAAACCGCGAGCCGATTCCCCGTGCAACCGAACCAAACTCGGCCCAGATGATCCGTGAACTCGATGACGACATCGTTCTTCGGCAGTCCTTCATGACCGCCATCTGCGCTCCAGACGCCATGGGCCAGTCGATACAGGCCGTCTCGCCCGAAGGAGATCCACGTCCCTCCCCGGGGCCCCTCGGTGATGGACTGCAGGTGCAAAACGTAGCGCGCCAGGCGTGGCGGGATCGCCACGCGGACGAGATGTCCCGCAACGACACGCCACAGGGTGCGCTCAGTGGCAATCCAGTCGGTTCCATCGGGCGCTGCATAGGCGAAATTGATGTCCTGTCCATTGAGCGTCAGGACGCTGTCGACGGCTCCGTGAGAAACGCGCATCAGGCGCTGTGAAGGTCCGCTCGCCACCCACACCGAGGAGCCATTCGCCGCGAGGGCGTAACTCTGGGCATATCTCACAGGCAACGGCTGGCGAATCAAAGGGCCGTAAAAGAAGCCCCAAATGCCTCTGGAGTCCGCAAACCAGACGTTGCCTTCCCGGTCGACCAGCTTGTCGGCGGTAAACTCCTGCGGAGGATAGCGTTTGGCGCCGTGAGGTATGGGTGCGCCAAGCACCTGGGCAACCGATTTCGACGAGGGGGCTACCCGGTACACGCCTTGGCTGTTGTTTATCCAGATGCTTCCGGTACGGTCGATGAGCGCCCCTTGGTCTGCATATTTTGCGATCACGGGATATTCGGGCGGCCCGGAAGGAGCGCCAACGTACCTTCGAGGCGTGGTCACGACCCTGCCATCCGCATCCACGGTAAACCCTTTGAAGCGAATATCTCTCGCCGCGACCTCGAAGCGCGTGGCGTCGGGCAGAAGATAAAGCAGATCAGCCGAGTGATGGGTGCCGGCGAAGGCCCAGAGGACGCCGTGCGCATCGAACCCCAGGTGAATGACTCGGCGAGTTGACAAATTCCACGCCGCGCCCAGGTGTTGCCACCGGGAATGAACGAATCGCCAAATTCCGGAATTCGTCGCAGCCCAGATGACCCCGTCACTGCCTTCGGCGAATTGGAAGACGGTGCCGGTCGCGGAGGCGATCTTGCCGCCGTAGTTGGTCACCGTTCCATGAATGAAGCTGAACCCACCGAATGTGTACCCGACCCAGATTCCTCCGCTCGGCGGGGCAAAGACGGTATAGATGTTCAAGGAGAGAAGCTTCTGGCCGCGCGGGGGGCGGAAACGCTCGAAATTCATGCCGTCGAATCGATACAGCCCCGTTGAGGCAGCGATCCATAAAAAGCCGTCCGCCGTTTGGGCGAGCGCTGAGATGGCCCCTGGCGCCCCGTCCCTGGGTCCCCACAGCTGAGAGGTCACCTGCAGGTCTTGCGCGGTTCGCGTGCGTGCCTGAACGAATCCGCCCGGACGGGACGCAAACGCGAGCATAGAAAGGAGTACGAGACGGCGGAGCCTCGGTCCCGCCCGGACCGGCGCCGCCTTCTTTTCGGGCCTGGACAGCCTGAGCCGGAAACTCGATGAGATCACCGTGACGGCTCCCGGCCGACTGCGAGGCGACCGATCAAAAGGCCGTTGCCAAAAGTGACTTTCCGAATTCCCATCCGGCGCCCAGTCCTCGCCGCCCCCCGGGGCGCATTTTCTCGGAGAATTGTAATCCCCTGAGTGCCGGAGCGCGTGACGCCTGCACATGACCATGAGCTTTGCGGTGAGCGGCGCTGGACTCCCGAGACGGCCTCATTCTGAGTTGAAAGCGCGACTTCCCGTTGCCTGGCGCTCCCCCCCTGTGCGCATGCACTGCACCTGTGCTGGCTTCAGGTGCCTCACTGGACCTTGGCCCGAGCGGCGACGGCCCTGGACACCTGGGTCCTGCTGCGACTGTGGCCCGGTCCTTCGCCAGCGACCAGTGAATCCGCCAGGCGGCTCAAAGCTCAAACCGGCCGCGGTCCACGAGACTGCATTCGCGACCTCAGCGGCGCCGCGCGTCATGCCGAGCGAGGTCTGCACGGAACCATAGCGGCCCCTTACGCCTACCCGTGCAGCTTACTTGCCGTCTCGGCAATCTTTCTTCCTTGATAACGGGCACCCGTCAATTCATTCTCGCTGGGCAGGCGTGAGCCGTCTCCACCCGCTACTGTGGTTGCGCCATACGGAGACCCGCCGGTGATCTCATCGAGCGTCATCTGCCCCGCGTGACCGTAGTCCATGCCGACCACGACCATCCCGAAATGCAGCAGATTGGTGATAATGGAGAACAGTGTCGTTTCCTGTCCGCCGTGCTGAGTCGCCGTCGACGTAAAGGCACCGCCCACCTTACCGTGCAGCGCACCGCGCGCCCACAAACCCCCGGCCTGATCCAGAAAATTCGCCATCTGCGAGGACATGCGCCCGAAGCGCGTTCCGGTGCCGATGATGATGGCATCGTAATCGGCCAGCTCCTCAATCGTCGCCACCGGCGCCGCCTGGTCGAGCCTGTAGTGCGCCTGTCGGGCGACCTGCTCGGGCACGAGCTCCGGCACGCGCTTGACCGCGACGTGCGCGCCCGCCTCGCGTGCTCCTTCTGCAACGGCGTTCGCCATCATTTCGATGTGACCGTAGGCGGAGTAATACAACACCAAGACTTTCGCCATAACGTGCTCCAATACGCATTGAGGAACGGTGTATGATCCAGACTCAATCGAAGCCGGCGGCACACGAACTCCGTGCAGCGCGCCATCTCAGAACTCGATCTCTCCCCCGAAGCTCCATCGCGCGCCGCAGCCGGCCGAAGCACGAGGCGCGGACTGCTCCGCACCTAAAGACCCGGTTCACTCAGGCCGGGATGTCCCTCTGGACGAGGACCGGCGGACCAGAAGAGCTTGCGTTCGGCTGCGCGCACGGCCCGGTCATCGATGCTCGCGCGACGGTGTCGCATGGGGCCGCTCTTCTCGAGCTCTCAGCTCTCGTTCCGTAGCTGCGAGACCACGGTCCGCAGTCATCATGCCACTCGTATGCGAGGCGCGCCGCGATACGCTTGCCGCCGAACGCCCAGAGTTCCGTGATCAACCGGTAATCGCGCTCTTTGGCCCGCCTGTGCTGCAGAATAGAGCGCGCCTGCTCGCGACCCGCCGGGAACCGGGCGCGAATGCGCCATTGCGTGTCCTCGGTACAGGCGAGAACCATCCGGCCCGGATCGCAGATGTTCCAGGAGTCCTCCGCCCTGCGGGCCGCGGTCTCGATCGGGAACGGTGGTACGGGCGCTTCGGTGTCCATGCCATCCTCGCAGCTGGAAGAACTGGCGACCCCTCTGAAATGGCGGGAGGCTCATGGCGCAAAACGCTACCTGAGTCGGCCGCGCCGGTATTGCACGATCGTGTTCAAGCCCTTCCGTGCGCCGCGTAACGGTGATTCGCCGGCTCTTCCTCCGCCCCCCGCGGATCAACCTCCATTTTTCGCTCCAGACTGACCGGGGTGTTCGAATGAGGCCTTCAACTGCGCATTCAGTCACGAGCCCGCGCGCACCGGACTGCGGTTGCGCCCCGAAAACCGTGCGCGCCGCGAAATGCCGACAGCACCTCTCCCCGACCGCCACGGCCAGCTCATCGATTTCGGCGCGGAACCTTTCCCGGCTGGAAATCGCCTGCCCATCGAGGTCATGGCGAGGCCGACGAGCTCGTCCGCAAGTTCCCGCTCGCGTGGCGCAGCCCCTGGTCGCCGGCCTGTTCTTCTTCCGACCCGGCCGATACATAACGCACCGACCCGCCGCCGAACCAGCCGCGCAATAGGCGCGTCCAACCCACGTCGCGCCAAGCCGCGAGCGGTCGTCGATCCGCTTGATGGCACACTCCCGATCCTCGCACAGCATACGATCAGGACAGCAACGGGGGTCACTCGTGCCCAATCTCCTCCCTAAAGCCCTCTGAGCGCTACGCTTCCCGCAAGGAATCCGTTCCCGCTTTTCCTCCAGTCTTGGTCCATATCCGAACGTTCAGACCGATATCCTCGACGATGCGCGTGACAGCGGAAATGTTGGCTCGGATCTTCTCGATCTGGTCGGAATCCATCAATGATCGAGTCACCGTCGGCTCAAAAGTGTCCCACGGCACCTCGATCGTCATATACAGACAACCGCCAGAGAATGCCGCGCGGAATGATCCCATGCGCACATGAACCGACTTCAAACGCTCCATCATCGAAGGCGTCAGAATGTACCGGGCCTCCACCTGATCGGTGGCGCTCACGGAGAAGAGACCATTGAATTCCGGATCCTCAAGATCCACGTGCGTGCCGAACAGCTTGCTGAGAAGGCTTACACCTCTCGGCTTCACTAGCGTTCTACCGGAGAACTCTTTATTGAAATCCGCGATAAACAGCAGACCTTTGAAAATGGTGCGATAATGAGTCCTCGTGGTGGTATGCCCCTCTGAGTCAGTATCAGTATCTTGATACTCCTCCTCCGCGTGCACCAGTGAAAACCTCACGGCAGTTTCACCGATATACCCCTCCACGAGATCTTTTCCCGAATAACGGTCCGGAGCCATGTACAGGTGACACGCATTAAAATCAGCCTCGGGCACGTATTCAGAAACCGCATAAGACAAGGATGGATCTATTTCCCACAGCAGAATCGGCACAATTTTCCGCTTGAATTCTCGCCGGATCGACCCAATGAAGCCGCTGAGAATTCCGAATCCGACAATTGATCCGACCACCAGGGAAGCTATCACAGCTACGCTGCCTCCACTCTCGGAAAAATACACCGCAGCGACGACAACAAGCACGACCACAACCGACAAACAGATCGCCATTTGCATCAATCGAGCCCGACGCATCTGCTCCAGGTCACTCAACGCGCCGCCGAGAGCCTGTGCTTCGGGCACGTTCATCTCCACACCTTGACCGGCTCGCGCTCTTCGGGCGACGCTTCAAAGGACGCCCTGAGACGATACCCCATTAATCTGCAGACAATATTCGTCGGAAACATTTGCACGCCATTGTTGTATGACATCACAGCCGCGTTGAAGGCCCGCCTGGACGCCGAGAGCTGCTCTTCAACCTCGTTCAACGAACGCTGAAGCAGCGTGAACGTCTCGACTGACTTGAGGTTCGGGTAGTTTTCAGCCACCGCGAAGACCGAGCGCAACTGCGCCGACAGTCTGCCGTCCAGAGCCACCCGCTCGTCAGGAGTCGCCTTGAGAATACCGACCCTTGTCGCCGTCAATTCTTTAAGGAGTTTTTCCTCGTATCCCATGTATTTTTCGCACGCGGACACCAGATTGGGTATCAAGTCATAACGCTTCTTGAGCTGCGCGTCTATTGACGCAAATGCGAATTCGACTTGATTCTTCTTACGGATCATCGAATTGAAAATCACTATGATGACGATGACGACTGCGCCGACTGTGCCGACCAAAACAGACTGATGCATACCGCTCTTGTCCTCTCAAAGAGATTTCTTACGCCGGACCCGGTCCCCGTAGACGGAAATGATGGAGAGTTCTACCCGACCCTCTCGCCACGTGGATTTTTTTCTTTTGCCAGGATTTTCGCATCTTTCACCGCATGACGGTCACACCGCTAGAGAAACCTCCTCACGGGGCGAATCATCGAAACATCGCCCGGTCGGGGACGAGCCAGCCCCAGCCGAGAAGATGTGTCGGAAGAACTCACGCAGCGACAAGGACTCCATTTGGGCCACCGGCCAGGGAGAAAAATGAGCTTCTAAACCCAAGTGATTGGCGCGTCCGTGTCGGCGTTCTCATATTGACAATGAACTCCCTCGAGAAGAAATGCTTCTTCCCCAACGGTCACCGCTCCCGTTGAATGCTTGGCAATAGTCGGCCCGAGTCTGGCCTGATTTACGCTCCTTCTCGGGCCGTTCGGCCCACCCGGCGCGGACATCTTCTCCTGATGCAATAGTAACCGTCGGGCGGGCGAGCCTGTGCCTGATGACAAATTGTGTCAGGAAACCCCCAGCATACACAGAAATATAAGCACACTCTCCGTGCCGCTCAGAATGCCTGGAATGTACCCGGCCAGCTGGAGAGCAGCATGTTCGCGTTTGCGAAGCAGATCCTTGAAGAACAGAAGATTGCCGATCGTGGGCTACGCAAGTGGATCGCGCAGGAGTGACTTGCGCGGCCGGATGGAAACGAATGCAACGAATTCCACCCACGGGCGTCATTGATTTCTTTCCTTCGCGGCACGAGCATCCTCGTGCAACCCCCGAGAGGAGTGTGAGACGATGCGCGCAGAGAAAGTCAATCCTCCCGAACTCTACGACAGCGTGAGTTATGGTTTCTCTCACGCGGCGCGGCAGCGAAGCGGCTCGGTGCTGCACCTCGCCGGACAGGTGGCGTGGGACAAGAACGGCAAGCTCGTAGGTCCGGGCGACCTTGCCGCCCAGACACGGCAGGCCCTCGCCAACATCCGCACGGTCCTCGCGGCCGCCGGCGCCTCGCCCGCGGATGTTCTGAGGCTGAGGACCTATGTCGTCAATCATTCCCCCGATAAGTTGGGTCCGGTGCTCGCGGAAATCGCTCAGTTCTACGCCAAGACCCTTCCCGCCCCGAACACATTCATCGGGGTGAGCGCGCTCGCCTTGCCCGAGTTCCTGGTGGAGATCGAAGCGACGGCGCTCGTCGAGTAGCCTTCCGTCCCGACGAGGGCGGCGAGGGCTGACCCGGGAGGTCAGGGCGGCATTGCGGCGCCTCCACGCCAGGCTCAATGCGGGGGCGTCGGCTTCCAGTGCCGCTTCGCCTGATTTCGATATCTGCCGGTGACAGCGGGCGCCCGCGGGCTCTCCGGGCGCACCAGGCCCCCCGTGCACGGCGCCCCTCGAGTGCCCGGACAGCACCGTGCGCGCAACCGCCGCCACCTACCGCCGATCAGGCGCTCGCTCTGTCTGGCGCTCCTCGGGGCTGCGGCGTCTGCCGCACCCCCGCCAGCTCCTTCGCCAGCGCCTCGCCTTCCTCGTCAGCAAGCGCAGCCTCGTGCAGTCGGGCGAGAACCGCAGCGCCGTCGGGACGAGCCGCAAGCGCATCGAGCTGCGACAATAGCGTCGAGAAGTTCCGCCAACCTCGCTCCTGAGTCTCTCCGTAGCCTTTGATGAGCCGCTGAGCGCGGGCAAGCTCCACGGCGAGGTGGTAGTGTGTCGGAGCAATCTTCTCGATGCGTGAGAGCCATTCGTTGATGCGCTGATTCTCCTCCCGATAGCGCTGAGTGCCCCGCCGCCATCGCCTGCATCCGCCCAGGGCGTGTAAAAGCAAAAAGCCGCCGACGGTGCTGCTGCGTATCCGTTTGCCTTCCGTCCATCGGCCGAGCCACCGTGATACGCGCGGTGAGCGCAGCACCCAATCCCCGATGCCCGCAGGCAAAGTGCCGGCGATTTCCGCCACACGCGGCTTCATGAACTCCGTGATGCCGAACAGCTGGCCCGCCTCGGCGCGAATCTCCTGGCGAACCCGGGCAAAACGCGCCGACCTCGTCTTGAGGTCCGCCACGCGGATCGTGTCCTCGAAACTCATCCACAGCGCAAGGCTGCGGGCAACGGCCACGGTCAACGCCCGATCGTTTCCAATGCCGAGCTCGTCCCGGCTCAGCCGCTCATCGAGCATCGACACCCGCTCCAGGCGGGCAAGATAGAGCTCGGCATAGGCCGGGTCCTGAAAGTCGATGGCCCGGCGCACTCCCGCGAGCGCCAAGGCCCGGACCGATTCAGGCAGACGGTGCACTCGATCGAGCAACGGCTGCAGGGCGGGCGAGCGCGCACGAAGCGGCAGCTCGCTTTCTGAAACAGCAGCCGTCGAGTCCCCGCCCCCTGACCCGGTCTCCTCGCCGCATTGGGCCCGCTGGCAGGCGTCGGCAAACGCGGCGAGATTGGTGCTCACCGCGATGCCGCTCTTCTCGATCGCCGCCTCGAAAGCCTGGCGTGTGAACGGCAGCACGCCGCTGCCGCAGAGCGCACCGAGGAGCACCGAGCTGATGACACTGTGATGCCGCTCCGCCACCGCATCCATGTCAAACAGAACCAGCCTGCGCGCCTGCGCTCGCAGGAGAGCGGTGATCCCGGCCTCATCCGCCATTGCCTGGCCCATCGCGCTCTTCTCCGAGATCGCGAAGGAGCGGTGGGATGAGGCGATCAACGTGGTTCTGCCCGGCGTCACGAGCCCACGCTGAACAACCCTGCCCGCCTCGACCAGCTCGGACGCGATGACGCAGTCCACATCGCCGGGGACGGGCATGAGAGCCATGATCGGCTCCGCGCCGGCCCGCTGCGATTCAGCGAGTGGGAAGAGCTCGAGGTAATAGATCGTCGCTCCCGTGCGCTGGGCCACACCGGGAACGGATGTCGATTGCGCGAGATATCCCTGTGCCTCGGCGATTTCGACCAGCCAGTCGGCCAGCACGCCACCTCCCTGCCCTCCCAAGGCGGCAATGCACAACTTGATGGGGCGATGGGTCACAGGGCGTACCGCAGCCGGCGGCGCTCGCTGCGCCGCTGCAGGACACCGATCACCGCTGCGCGCACTCGCGCCAGAAATCGGTCCCATCGCGATGGGTTGTACAGGAGCTCGGCCCGATAGAACGACGGGCAAAGTACCGCCGCGTGAGCAACCTCGCCGCACACGCCGCAGCCGACACAGCTGTTGTCCACGTATGCCACGGGGTCGGTGCGCAGCGGATCCTCACTCCTCCTGATCGTCAATGAGGGGCATCCGGAGAGGCGGATGCAGGAGTGATCGCCGGTGCACGTGTCCGGATCGACCCCGAAGCGCTCGCGCACGACCCGTTTACCCTCCCGGATCGCGGTCCTCATGAGTGGGCGGACCCGTCTTTGCCGGTTGAGCTGGCATTCACCCTCTGCGACGATCACCTTCGGCCCCCGGAAGTCCGTCGTCAGAGCCTCGCGCACCACTTTGAGCGTCTGACGCATGTCGTAGGTGCGGGTCCTGCGCACCCACTTCACGCCCACGCCCTGAACCGCATCGACGATCGAGTGGTTTCCCTCCCGATGTGGATTCGCGCCGCGCGATGAGGGGATGTCCTGGCCGCCGGTCGCCGCCGAGTAGTTATTGTCGATGATGACCGTGACGTCATCGTGCCGATTGAACACGGCATTGGCGATGCCGCTGGTGAGCCCGTTATGCCAGAATCCGCCATCTCCCATGACGGCCAGTGCACGAGGGCCGCGGTCGGTGTGAAACGCCGACGCTCCGGCCGCCCCAAGACCGTAGCCCATGATGCTGTTGCCCATGTTGAAGGGCGGCAGCGTCGCGAACGAATGGCAGCCGATGTCCGCGCTGATATGCATCGGACCCATTTCCCGCTGCAGGAGCTTCATGGCCGCGAAGAACGGCCGCTCCGGACACCCCGTGCACAGCCCCGACGGCCGCGGCGGCACCAGCGCCGCCAGACGCTCGGCGGGCACGAGCGGCGACTCCTTGGCGGCACGCGAGCCTCCCATCGCGGAGCGCGTTCCCGCCGGGAAGCGCTCGAGAAACTCGGCCAGCCCCGAGCGAAGCGCATCGACCGTGTACTCGCCGTACCTCGGCAGGATGTCCTTGCCGATAAGAGATGTCGAGACCTCGTGCTTGCGCAGAATCTGATTTGCCGCCTGCTCGATGAACTCCGGCTGGCCTTCCTCGATGACGAGAACCGCGCGCTTTCCGGTACAGAATCGCACCCACTCCTCGGACACGAGCGGGTAGGTGACGTTGAGCACGTACAAGGGAATCCGGCTGGTTCCGAACGTGTCGGCACGGTCGAGCAACTCGAGGGCGCGCAGCACGTGATTGTACAGCCCGCCCTGCAGCACGATGCCGAGATCGCCCGACTCCGGTCCGGTAATGACGTTCATCCTCTGCCCGGTGATGAAGCGCACCGCGGCGGGGAGGCGGTCCTCGATCTTCTGGCGTTCCTGCGCGAAGGTCGAGGGGGGCAGGATGATCCGCCCGTAGTCCCTAGAAGGAGTCTTGAGCGCATCCTCCGCGCGGAACGCCGGGCGCCGGTTGTCCTTCGCGGTGAAGCGGCCATAGACGTGGCACGCCCGGATCCGCAACATCAACATCACCGGCGAATGGCTCGCCTCCGAGAGCTCAAAGCCCTGCTCCACCGCCCGGACGATCTCCGGCAGGTGCGGGCGCGGGTCGAGCAGCCACATCTGCGACTTCATGGCGAAGGCATGCGTGCGCTCCTGCATGATGCTCGCGCCCTCGCCGTAGTCCTCCCCCACGATGATGAGGGCCCCGCCCTGCACGCCCGCCGATGCGAGATTGGCAAGGGCATCCGAGGCCACGTTGGTGCCGACCGTGGATTTCCAGGTGACCGCGCCTCGCAGCGGGTAATTGATGGATGCCGCGAGCATTGCGGCGGCCGTAGCCTCCGAGGCGCTCGCCTCGAAGTGCACCCCGAGCTCGCTCAGGATATCCTCGGCATCCGCCAGGACATCCATCAGATGGGAAATCGGCGCTCCCTGGTAGCCACCGACATAAGCGACGCCCGACTGCAGGAGCGCCTTGGTGACGGCCAGAATCCCCTCGCCCCGGAACTGCGAGCCAGCCCCCAGGCGCAGGGACTTCACTTCCTTCGCGAACGACCGCTCCGCCATGATGCTGCTCTTGCCGGCTCAGGCGGGGACGAGCGCCAGCACTCGCAAGGGGCTGCCCGAGCCATTGACGATCTTGAGCGGCGGGGCGATCACCACGGCGCCCACCGGCGGCAGCTGATCGAGGTTGGTGAGGCTGGCAAGCCCGAAACGGTTCGAGCCATGCATGATGGTGTGGCAGGGGAACATCGGCTCGAACCCGGCGGCCTGCCCGGCGTCGGTTCCGACGGTCTCGACACCCACCCCGAGAATATCCCGCTCCTTGGCGAGAAACGGGACGCATTGCGGATGAAACCCCGGCGTATGAGCCCCGTCGGCCCCGATGTTGAGGAACTCCTTCGGGCTTAAGCGCCTGGACCAGTCGGTGCGGATCAGAACCCACGCATGCGAGGGGATACGCCCGTACTTGCGCTCCCAATCCTCCACGATCGCCTGCGTCAACAGGAAGTCGGAGTTTGCAGAAACCTGTCCCGACACGTCGATCACACAGGCTGGTCCGATGAAGCGATCGACCGGGATGTTGTGCGTGGCGTTCTCGGGATAGTCCCGGCCCGTCACCCAGTGCACGGGGGCATCGAAGTGCGTGCCGGTGTGCTCGCCGCAGGCGAAGTTATTCCAGTACCAGGCCGGTCCTCGCTCATCGTACCGGGAAATCTCCTCCAGAGAGAAAGGCTTGGAGGGCGCGAACTGAGGCGGAAGCTGGATGGTCGGCGTCGAGGGCTCGAGCGGTACCGTGAGATCCACGACGCGGATCCCGCCGGTGCCGATGCCTCTTACGAGCTGGGCGAGGATGTGGGCGTCGGACGGCTTGGCCTCTGTTTGCATGGCAAGACCCTCGAATGAGCATTTGTATTTGACACCTCAAGTATCTTCCACTATAACACACCCGCAATGCAAGCGATACCGGAAAAGGGGGAGGCATCCCCTGCCATGAAGCGAATCGTCTGCCTGGGCGGCGGTCCGGCCGGCCTCTACGCCGCCATTTTGCTGCGCAGGGCGCTGCCCAGGACACGCATCGAGGTCTACGAGCGTAACCGCCCGGATGATACCTTCGGCTGGGGCGTAGTCTTCTCCGATCGCACCCTGGAGAATTTCCGCGCCGCCGATGCGCCTTCACACGAGGCCATCGTTTCCGGGTTCCACCATTGGGAGGACATCGAGGTCCACTTCCGGGGCCGGCGATTCGTGAGCGGCGGACACGGCTTCTGCGGCATCGGCCGCAAGCGTCTGCTCATGATCCTGCAGCAGCGCGCCCGCGAGCTCGGCGTCGAGCTCCACTTTCAGCGGGAATTCGAGGACGAGAGCCCGTTCGCCGATGCCGATCTCATCGTGGCCGCCGACGGGGTCAACAGCAAGCTGCGCACCCGCCACGCCGAGATCTTCAAGCCCGAGGTCGAGCGACGCAAGTGCCGCTACATCTGGCTCGGCACTACGCATACCTTTGGCGCGTTCACCTTCGCCTTCGAGCAGACCGCGCACGGCTGGTTCCAGATGCACGCGTATCAGTTCAGCGCCGACCTCTCCACGGTCATCGTGGAGACGCCCGAGGAGGTCTGGAAAGCGCACGGCCTCGACCGTTGCGACACCGCGCAATCCATCGAATTCTGCGCGAACCTCTTCGGACGGTATCTGAGCGGACACCGCCTGCAAAGCAACGCCGGTCATCTGCGCGGCTCGGCCTGGCTCAATTTCAACCGCGTCATCTGTCGGCGCTGGCATCACGGCAACCTGGTGCTGATCGGCGATGCGGCTCACACGGCGCATTTTTCCATCGGCTCGGGTACGAAGC
>JAJZLX010000016.1 GCA_021850555.1 Pseudomonadota bacterium
GGGATCGTGCCGCTCGGGCCGGTGCTCGACTTCACCGCCCCCCATGGACGCGAGTCCATCGGCGGATGATACGCCGGCTTGCCGGGCGCAGAATGCGGCCCGAAGCCCGTTCCTTGGCGTGCGCGGCCCTTCCTCACCTTCGCACCCGAGGATCGGTCGCGCGTTACAGAGCGCTCTTCAGGCTGACCGTCACCCGGGACGCTTGCTGCAAAGTGGCCAGGATGACGCAGTAACGCTCAGTCGCCCTCAGCAATCGGTCGAGCTCAGACCGGTCAGCGGAAGTCTCGAGATCGAAAGTGATCGCGATGTCCCGCATGCCGACCGGCACGGTCTTGTCAACGGCCAGGGTGCCCCTCGCGTCCCAGGCCCCCTCGGCGATCACCCTTCCACCCGCCAACTCGATGCCGCTCGAGGTCGCCACCGCGAGGAGCGTGACCCCGGCGCAGGCCGCAAGCGCCTCGAGCAGCAGATCGGCGGAGCAGGCCGCATCCCCCGTCCCGCCCGTGGCGCGATGCAGACCCGCGAATCGAGGCGCGCCCGAGTCAAGTCGCGCCGTGAGACGCGCCGGATCGAGAGCGACCTCGACGCGCGAGGTGACGAGCGCGGAGCGGGGCTGCGCGCGGTACTGCTGTTTGAGCGGCGCCTGCAGCGCCCGCAACTCCTCGGCATTCATCGACATCTCCTGTGATTGAGTGATTCGGAAAATACGCCGTATCCCAGCCCGCTCAAGCCTATCCTTCTCTGCAAGCCCTGGTGAAACAACGAAGACGGAGCTGCCGGCACGCGCCAACGCACAGCCGCACCAGCCCGGTCATTCCCCACGTTGCGACACCGCGACCCTTGACCCCGCTCCCGCCGCATCGGCACAATCCCCGTGCGCTTGCGGAATTTCCGGCCGTATCCGAGATTTCCCGGGAGCAGGCCGTCGTCGGACGCGCCATTTGAGCAGCGGCTGACCACAAGGAGAGGACTCACGCCATGATCACACCCGCCCGCTCCGCGGCCCCCGCGCCCTCTCTTGCGGCCTCCGGACTGGCGAAGGCCTATCAGCGCGTGCGCTCGCGCACCCTGCACCTGTGCCGCACCCTGAGGCCCGAGGACACCGTGGCGCAGTCGATGGCCGATGCCAGCCCCACCAAGTGGCATCTGGCGCATACGACCTGGTTCTTCGAGGAGTTCGTCCTGTCGCGCGGCGCCGACTACACGATGCTGCATCCCTCCTGGCGCTTCCTGTTCAACTCGTATTACCAGTCCGTCGGCCCGATGCACTGCCGCGCCGCGCGCGGCATGATCACACGCCCCGACTGGAGCGAGGTGCTGGCGTATCGCGCGCGCATCGACGAGCTCATGCAGGAGAGGTTGGAGCTCGGGCTCGAGCCGGAGCTCGAGAATGTGGTCACCCTCGGGCTCCATCACGAGCAGCAGCACCAGGAACTGCTGCTCACCGACATCAAGCATCTGTTCTCCCGCCACCCCGATGAGCCGGCCTACGATCCGCATCTGCCGCGGCCGGACCCGGGGACCGCCCGCGCCCTGCTCTATCTGCCGGGACCGGAAGGCGCCATCGCCATCGGCCATGACGGCGCGGGCTTTTCCTTCGACAACGAGCGCCCGCGCCACACCGTCTGGCTGGCGCCATACCAGCTGGCCGAGCGCCCGGTGAGCAACGCCGAGTTTCGCGAGTTCGTGCTCGACGGCGCTTATCGCACACCGACGCTGTGGCTGTCGGAGGGTTGGCGCTGCATCCAGCAGAATGGCTTGCGACATCCGCTTTACTGGGCGGATGACCTGCAGAGCGAGTTCACCCTGGGCGGGCGCCGCGATTTCGATCCGCACGCCCCGGTTTGCCACATCAGCTACTACGAGGCCGACGCCTTCGCGCGCTGGGCGCAAGCGCGGCTGCCGACCGAGGCCGAGTGGGAGGCCCTCGCTGCGGGCGCCGACCCCGCGCGCGGTCATTTTCAGGAGTCAGGCCACCTGCAGCCCCGTGCCACGGCCTGCACGGGCCTGCGGCAGATGCTCGGCGACGTCTGGGAATGGACCGCCAGCGCCTACGTCGGTTATCCGGGTTTCCGCGTGCCGCCCGGCGCGCTGGGCGAGTACAACGGCAAATTCATGTGTGGACAGTGGGTGCTGCGGGGCGGCTCGTGCGTGACGCCGCGCGAGCACATCCGCAGCACCTACCGCAACTTCTTCTACCCGCCGGACCGCTGGCAATTCATGGGTCTGCGCCTGGCGCGCGACGCGTGAGCACGCCTGAGCTGGCCTGACCGGCGCAGCGTCCGATGAGGGCGATCTGGAAAGGCGCGGCGTCGAAGTGACGGATGATTGAGACCGAGCGGCCGCCGATGGGGCGCGGCGCGCGGCCCAAACGTCAAATCGGCCGACATTCACTTCGCAGCCGAGAGCTTGTCCTGCGTTCGGGTCTCGAAATCCCGTGCATCGTGGCGCTCGTGCAGCTGACTCGAGGGCTCGCCACTGATCCGATTCACCATGCGCCCGCGCCGCACGGCCGGCCGCTCGAGCAGCAAGTCTGCCCAGCGCTGGACGTTGCGGTACTCGTGCACGCTCAGGAACTCGGCCGCACCGTAGGACCATCCCTTCACCAGCCCACCGTACCAGGGAAAAATCGCCATGTCCGCGATCGTGTACTCGGGACCCGCCACGTACTCGCTCTGCGCCAGACGGCGGTCGAGCACATCGAGCTGGCGCTTGACCTCCATGGCGAACCGGTCGATTGCATATTCGATCTTCACCGGCGCGTAGGCGTAGAAGTGACCAAAGCCGCCGCCCAGATAGGGCGCGCTGCCCACCTGCCAGAAGAGCCACGAAAGGCATTCCGCCCGCGCCGAGGCTTGTGTCGGCAGAAAGGCGCCGAATCTCTCCGCGAGATAGACGAGAATCGAGCCGGACTCGAAGACCCGGATCGGCTTCGGGCCGCTTCGATCGACCAGGGCCGGGATCTTGGAGTTGGGATTCACCGCGACGAAGCCGCTGCCGAACTGATCGCCGTCTGAGATCCGGATCAGCCAGGCATCGTACTCGGCCCCGGCGTGCCCGAGCGCCAGCAGTTCCTCCAGCATGATCGTGACTTTGACGCCGTTCGGAGTGCCGAGGGAGTAAAGCTGCAGCGGATGGCGGCCGACCGGCAGCTCCTTCTCGTGCGTCGGACCGGCAATCGGGCGATTGATGCTTGCGAACTGTCCGCCGCTCGGCTTGTTCCAGGCCCAGACCTTCGGCGGCGCGTATTCGGAATCAGCCATCTCAGGAGCCTCCGCAACCCACGGATACCGCATACCTTACGGTTCACGCGGTTTAATTGAAAATGCGCATTTCATGCCATCGCCGGGCCGCGTGCCGATCGAACGTGAAAGGCTTCCTCGGTCGGCTCACCCGTCGATCAACCTCGACCTTTCGCCAGCGCGCCGTGCCCGGGGACCACGGCGGTCCGTACGATCTCAGGAAGCTCGCCCTTGTCGGGCAGCCCCGGAATCACGTACACCTTGCCTTGTCCGTCGGCAAACACCAGAGCGGGCGTCCCCTGGATCCCGAATTCCTCCATCAGCATCTCGTTGTATGCGAGCCGCCTCAGGTCCCCGGAGCTGGGATGCTCTACGGGCGCAATGCCTCCGCGCGAGCCGGGCCCGTGGCCCCATCGCCGCTCGTTCAGTCGCAACGCAGCCGCTGGATCGGAGGCGTCGAATATGGCCGCGGCCTTGCCCGGGCTGCTCGCCGAGATGACACCGACCAGAATGTCGCGCACCTGCAGGCCCCTCCGGTAATACGGCCTCAGCGCAAGCCACAGCGAATGACAATACGGACAATTGGCGTCCATGAACACATAGATGACGTGGCGCGGATGAGCACTCCCCTCGGCTATCCAGCTGGACTGCCGCAGAGCACGCATCGGGGAGGCCGCTGCCTGCGCCCTCGCCACCGCCGGGACCAACACCCAGCCGAGAGCGGCGGCGGCCGCCAGAGCCAAGCCAAACTTACGATAACGGTGCACGCTGGTTCCTCCGCCTGCCTGCCCGAAAGAGCGGGCGGCATGCCGCCATGATGCAGGTTTCTACCCGGCCCGGCCAGAATGCGTCTCCGCGGACGGCGGCCGCGCAGCGCTCAGCGCCGGCAGCACCAGCGCGCGAAACAGCGCGTCCGCTTCGCCGGGCGATGAGGCACAGTCGCTGTCGACCCACCAGTCAAGCACCAGCACGAGCGTCGATGCGACGTGCTGCGCCACCAGCTCCGTTGGAATCCCTCTGGGGGTCCGTGCCCGGACCCGAGTCGCCCGGGCCATCTCATCCCGGATCCAGCGCGCCAGCACGGTCCGCAGGTGCTCATGGAGAATGGCGCGTCCCCGGCGGCCCATGCGGGCGCCGCCCGCGGCACGGTTCGAGTCGATGTGCTCGAAGACCGCCCGGCTGAACCCCATGATCGGCCCGACAGGATTGCCGGAGGCCGGATCGGCCGCCCGCATCGACTCGAGCTTCTCCTGGATCGCGCTCGCGAACAAATCGTCCTTGTCGCGGAAGTGCATGTAGAAGGTCGAGCGCCCGATGTTGGCCCGCTCCAGAATCTCGCTCACCGAAATGCGATCGTAATCCTTCTCGCCGATCAGTCCGAAGAGCGCCTCGTGCAGGAGGCCGCGTGTGCGGCGGACCCGCCGATCGGCTGCCGGCCCGACACCGCACACCTTGTGCGATGGCGCGCTCACGCGCCCCATCCCCTCGAGGCGAAGACCCGGACAAAGTGCCTCAGGCTGTTCGGTAACGGATACATCGCGGACCCGTGTTCTTCGATGTCGGTGATCGGGAGGGTACGCTTGATGCCGCACAGATGTCCATTTTCGGATGACTGACCATGAGCGAAGCTGCCTCTGCCGATGCCTCCGCACGAGGCATGCGCTCCGGCGACACTGCCGCCGCGGGCACCGTAGGCGTATTGCTGCACAGGCCGCGGCTCTACGACCTCTTCGTCGAGCTGGCCCTCATCGGGCGCGAGCCCTCGTTTCGCCGGCAATTACTCGCTCTGGCCGGGCCCCGTCCCGGTGAGGCCGTCCTCGATGTCGGCTGCGGGACGGGATCGTTGGCCCTCATGGCGAGGGAGGCGGTAGGCCCCACAGGGGTCATCTGCGGAGTCGACGCTTCCGCGGAGATGATCTCCCGGGCCCGGCAAAAGGCCCGGCGCGCCGGGGTTGAGGCCGACTTCAAGCAGGCTGCGGCCCAGGCTCTACCGTACCCTGATGCCTTCTTCGACGTCGTGCTCAGCACCTTGATGCTGCATCACCTGCCGAAGAAGGCGCGCACGCAGCTTGCCGCGGAGGCGCGCCGCGTGGTGAAACCGGGGGGCCGCGTCCTCGTGGTCGATTTCGCCGAGAAGTCTCGGCGGAAGGGATTGAGACGTCACCTGCGCCATCGTCACGGCAACGTGGCATTGCACGAGATCCTGGCCCTGCTCGACGGCGCCGGCCTGAGCGTCGTAGCCAGCGGGCCGCTGGGAATCCAGACCGTGCACTTTGCCCTCGCGGTCGTTCGATCGAGCTCCTGATTGCCTCGCAGGCTGACGCTCAACTCGCTGACGCGGGGGCGTGGTACGCCTGGTAGGCCCGCAGCAGAAACACCACGCCCAGCACCAGGAACAGGGCGCTGGCGAGATAGTGAATCGCCTTGAGCGGCACTCTTCCGGAGAGCGTCTTGCCGAGAAATACCGCCGGAGCGCACGCGAGCATCATCCCAGCGGTCGCACCGCCGATCACCGCGGTGAGGCTCGAGTAGGCGGCCGCCAGCACCGCGGTCGCGATCTGGGTCTTGTCGCCGATCTCGGCGATGAAGATGCCGGCGAATGCGGCCCAGAAGGCGCTGCCGCGCGATTCCGCGGCGGACTTCACGTTCACGTCCTCGCCCCTGAGCTCCCAGAGCGCCATCACGATCAGGCTCGCCCCGACCAATGCATTCAGGCGCACAGGGGTGAGGAAATGCCCGAGGCGCTCCCCGATGAGCGCCGCGACGATGTTGCTTGCGAGCGCGGCGCAGAGCACTCCCGCCAGGATCGGCCACGGCCGGCGAAAGCGCGCGGCGAGCACCAGCGCCAGCACCTGCGTGCGATCGCCGATTTCGGCGATTCCAATGGTCGAGAGGCTGGCGAGGAATCCCTCGATCACGCGGGCACGCCCGATGCCCTGCGAGCCGCGGCAGCGGCCGATCGGCCTTGCCTCCGGCAGGCCCCGACGGGCGCGCGTTGCGCGGCGCAGTTGACCGGTTTCCCGCGGCGCCCGCGCGGCACCCGCTGTATCTGTTCGTAGCGCATGATGTTATTGGTACACTCGGAGTATACGCAACGGGGGGGGGGGCGCGGTGTCGCAGCGAGGCGATGCCCGACCAAGAGCGGGCCAAGGGCACAATCGCATGCAAGCACGGGCGCCGATCCGGCTGCCGGGACGCAAATGGGTCATCGGTGCGGCGCTTGCCGCGCTGATCTTTCTGGCATACCTCTGGGCGGGCTACGTGCTCGCACCGCGATTGATCCGCTCCGAGGCCGCCCGGTGGGCCGGCCGGCACGCCGGACTGTCTCTCGGGCTGGGACCGATCAAGGTCGATCCCATTCATTTCACGGTCTCGGTCCGCGATATCCGCCTGGCCGATCATGGCCGGCCGCTCGCCTCGCTCGACCGATTGTTCATCGGGATCTCGCCGCTGTCGCTGGTCGAATCCAGCTATCACATCACGGCGCTCGATCTGGACCATCCCGCGCTCCACGTGGTGATCGGCCGGAACGGAAAGGCCAACCTTGCCGTGCTCTTCGCCCCATCCGGGCACGGCACCGGTCCCACCCCCGTCTTTCGCATCGATGATCTTCGGATCGACCAGGGCGAGCTGAGCCTCACCGACCTCGGACGCAACCCTGCCGCCCGGACCACTCTCACTCCGATCACCCTGCGGCTCGCCAACCTCCGCACCCAGGGGCGCCCGGACGGCCGGTTCGTCCTCGAGGCGCACAGCGCTGGAGCCATCCTCGACTGGCAGGGCCGGATGTCGATGTCGCCCTTCGCCTCACACGGGGCCGTTTCGCTGAGCGGGCTCGAGGCCGGTGCGCTCGCGCAATTTCTGCCGCCCGGCCTGCCCATGATGCTGAGCACCGGCCAGATGAGTGTCAGCGCCCAGTATGCTGTCGCATACGGGGCGCGAGGCCTCCTCGCCCACGTATCGGCGCTGGATTTTGCCGCGACCGGCCTCGGGCTACGCAGCAGGAACCTTCGCGGCACGCTGCGGATCGCCCGCATCGAGGCGAGTTCCGGTGAGCTGCGGTATGCAAGCGGCGCGCCGGCCATCGGGTCGCTGCCGACCCTGGCCTTGCGCCGGCTCACGCTGACCGGCACGGGACCTGCCGCGGGCCAGACCGTGCGCCTCGCACGGATCGCGCTGAAGGACGCCAGCTTCGATGAGGGACAGCACCGCCTTGCCGTGTCGTCCCTCGCCCTGGCGGGCCTGCGGTTGGCCGTGCGCCGGTCAAAGAGCGGGATGATCAGCCTGATGCGCTTCCTGCCGTCCCCAACATCCGGGGGCGCACCTTCCGTCTCGGTACCGTCCGGCTCTCACCGCGCAGGATGGCACATAGAGCTCGGCCATCTCGCCCTCACCAATTCCGTGGCGACGGTCGAAGACCGGACGGTCTCTCCGGCCGCCCGCTTTGCGATCACGCTGCACTCCTTCACGGCCGCTTCGCTGAGCAATGACCTCGAGCGCGCAGTGCCATTCAGCGCGCGCGCCAGTGTTGACCGCGCCTATCTGGCACTCGACGGCCGCGTCACGCCCGCCAGCGGATATGCGGCATTGTGGGTCTCGCTGGCCCCCCTGTCTCTGAGGCCATTCGCAGCGTACCTGCCGCTCGCCCCGGCGGTGAAGCTGCAATCCGGAAAGCTCGGCGTGCGCGGCTTTGCCGAGCTCGCTGCCGGCAGGCTGGTCCGTCTCAGCGGCCGCATGGATACCCGCGACGTCCGGCTGCTCGATCGCACCGCGGACACAGGGCTATTCGGCTGGCGCGGCTTGACTTTGACCGGGGTCGAGTACCACCGCGCGCACCTCGTGATCGGCTTGGCGCGGCTCACCGCACCGACCGGCCTCATCGAGATCCTGCCCAACCGCACGTTGAATCTCGCCGCGCTCGCTCCGCCGCACGCACGCACAAGCGCGCGCCCCGCACGCGCCTCCCCGGCGCAGGTCACCCCGTCCAGGAATGCGGCGCCGGCGTTTGCGGCGCTGCTGCGGCGCCTGGACATCGAGAACGGCACGATCACTTTCGCCGACGAATCCATCAAGCCGCACTTCCGCGCCCCGATCAATGACCTGCACGGCACGATCGGCGATGTGTCGACCTCCAAGACGGCGATCGCACGCATTGACCTTGCCGGCCAGGTAATCGACCGGTACTCGCCCGTGAGCGTCAAAGGATCGTTCAATCCCTACGGCCTCGGCCGCAGCACCAACATTCACGTCGCCTTCGACAACATCCAGCTGCCCATCTTCGACCCGTACTCGGACTTCTATGCCGGCTACGCCATCGCCAAGGGCACCCTCAGCACGCGATTTCACTACCGCATCGTCAATCGCGAGCTCAAGGCCGATCACCACATCGTCGTCGATCAGTTGCAGTGGGGCGGGCCGAGCGGCAGCAAGCACCGCGTGGGCTGGCCCATCCGGCTCGCAACGGCGCTGCTGAAGAATCGTGCCGGCGTGATCCGCATCGATCTGCCGGTGAGCGGCTCGCTCAATGACCCCAGGTTCGATATCTGGCCGGTCGTGTGGATGATGTTGAGGCACCTGCTCGAGAAGGCCGCGCTTGCGCCCTTCGATCTCATCGGCAAGCTGTTCGCCGGCGCGCAGAAAGCCCAATACATCGTATTCGCACCAGGCTCGGCCGCGCTCGCACGCGGCGCCGGCGCCAGCCTCACCGCACTCGCGCACGCGCTCGCCGAACGGCCCGGGCTGCAAGTCGACATTCCCGCAGGCGCCGCCGGCCCCGAAGACGCGCTCGCGCTGGAGGATGAGCGGATCGATGCGCTCGCGATCGCACATCTTCACCCCGCGCCGACAGGCGGTATCGGCGCACTGAGCCTGAGAGAGCAAAAGCGCCTGCTGGCGGCGCTCTACCGCGAGAAGCTCGACAAGCGACCCGTTTATCCGGCGCATCTGCCCACGGAGCCGGGCGCACCCGCAGCGCCGAAGGCCGGTGGCAGCCGCCGCGCAGCGCCCAATGCACGCAGCGAGCGGCAGCAGGGTGAGATCCGGTGGCTTCGCGAGCAGCTTCGCGCGACCGTACGCCCCTCTGGCGAGGCACTCAACGCCCTGGGCCTGGCGCGGGCGAGGCGGGTGCAGGATGCCCTGCTCGCGCACGGCATCCTG
The DNA here is from genome assembly GCA_021850555.1 of Pseudomonadota bacterium. The sequence continues at coordinate 9,399 of JAJZLX010000016.1, forward strand.
AGTGCCAATCGGGTATTTCTCACCAGTGATGTGTCGGGCGCGGCCTGGCACGGCCGCGTCCGGCTCAAGCTCCAATTGCACTAGCCTTTCGCGGTGCCGGTTCTGGCCACCGATCGGGCCGAAGCGGCGCGCATGCTTGTCCTCCCGGACCTGGTAGCGCCACCTCACGGAAGCGCGGTGTTGGGAACGCGATCTCGACGCATCCCGAGGAGGCACGTGCCAGGGAAATCGCACGGTCGATGTGCGCTGAGGCCGCCCCGGCCTGATGTCCCAGCCCCCACTGCGCCGCGGGCGCGCATTCGCGCATCCTTCGACTATCATCTGCGGATCAGGACCGCTGACAGGCGAAGCTCCCCTGCCCGAGACCCGCCCCGCCCAATGAACGATCCCACCCACCGTACCCGATTGGAGCCCGAACCGAACCGAGCGGTCGGCGAAAGCCTCCATCGGGCCGCGCTGCGGCTGATCGAAGCCGGCGCCGTGCGCGAGGTGCGAGTCCATCAAAACGGCGCCGTGGTGACCGGGATCGTGGTGTCGCAGGAGTTCTCGCAAGGCAAGGACACCCACCGCGTCTACATCCGGCGCGCGCAGGGCGCCCTTGAACGGGCCGAATGCAGCTGCGGCGAGCGCAGCGCGTGCATCCACGTGGCCGCCGTGTCGCTCGCGTCGCAGGAGCCGCTGCGGCAGGCACCCCGTGAGTCTCAATCTCACGGGACGCTCGAGCCTGGGCCGGCGAGCGGCTCGGCTGCGGCGTTGCGCGCACAGTCCGCGCCCAGGCAGCAGCTTTGCTATCTTTTCTCATCGTGCGCAAGTGCGTCTCACCCGTGCGGCTGCGGCGAGCTGCAGCTGTCGATCTGGGTACGACGGGGACCCGAGCCCGGCACATCCTCCTCGATCTCGGTTCCCTACGTGCCGCACTCGGCGCAGATGCGCGGCGAGTATCCGCGCTATGTCGACCTGCTCGATCGAAGCATCCTCGAGGCCTTGGCCGACCACGGCTTCGAGAAATCCCGGAATCTCGAGGCGACCGCCGGCGCGCGGCTCTTCGAGCAGGTGGCGCGCAGCGGTCGCGCTTTCTGGGGCTCTTTGCAGTCGCAGCCGCTGCGCGCGGGCCCGCGTCGCCGTGCGCTCCTTTCATGGCGAGCTGACGAGGCCGGCATGCAACGCCTCGCCTGTGATGCCGGCGATGAGGCGCATCCCCTGCTTTGCCTCGAGCCCGCGCATTACGTCGATCCGGCAAGCCTGCAGTGGGGAGCGCTCAAATTGCCCTGCGAGCGGGAGGTCATCGACCGCTACGCACGCCGCGCAGTGGCCCCGGAGGAGATCGCGGCGGTGAACGCGGCACTCGCCCGAGAGACCGGGACGAATGCTCTGCCTCGCCTCGCGAGCCTGTTGGTGCGCCGCCAGCCGCTCGAGAGTCTGCGCGCGCGAGTGACTCTCGGGGCGGGACCAGAGGCGCGGTTGCATTATCTTTACAACGGCCTCGCGGTGGACAGCCGCCGGCTGCCCGAGGCGCAATCGCTGGTCCGACAGCTCTCGGGATCGGACGTCCATGAGATCCCACGCGATCCTGCGCGCGAAGACGCCTTCAGAGCGCAATTCACGGCCGCGCCGACGACGACGGCGCACCGTGAGGCCTGGCTCGCCTTTCTCCTCGACACCGCCCCACGCCTGCAAGCGACGGGCTGGGACATCGTGATCGAGCCCGGATTCCCCTATCCCATCGCGCGCCCGGAGCGCTGGTTCGGCGAGCTCGAGGGCCGTGCCGAGAATTGGTTTCATCTGCGCCTCGGCGTGATGGTGGAGGGAAAGGCGGTGAACCTCCTGCCGGCGCTCGCCGACTACCTGCAACGCTCGCTCGTGGAGGAGACAGCCGCGGGCGCAGGCGATGTCGGGCAGGCGCAGCCCTCCTCTCTCGCGGTGGGTGAGCATTGGCTGCTGCGCCTCGAGGATGGGCGCTATGTCCCCATCGCTCTCGAGCGCATCCGCCGCATCGCCTCGATGCTGGTCGAGCTCTTCGAGCGCGATGCCCTCGATGGCGAGGGCCTCACGCTGGCGCGAAGCCAGCGGTATCCGCTCGCGATCCTCCACCGCGAGCTCGATGCCACACTCCGATCGGCGGATCCGACGCTCGCGCCCCTGCTCTCGCAGCTCGATGGATTCACCCGTATCGAGGCGCTGGCCGCCCCGGAAGGATTCACAGCGCAGCTGCGCCCCTATCAGTGCGAGGGGCTCGGGTGGCTGCAGTTCCTGCGCCGCCACCGGCTGGGCGGTGTGCTGGCCGATGACATGGGGCTGGGCAAGACGGTTCAGGCTCTCGCGCACCTCCTGCACGAGAAGCTCGCCGGCCGGCTGCGCACACCCGCGCTGATCGTTGCACCCGTGAGCGCCCTCGCCCACTGGCAGCAGGAGATCCGGCGCCTCGCGCCGGCGCTGCGGGCGCTCACGCTGCACGGCCCCGCGCGCCGCGCCCGCTTTGCGCAGATCGAGGACGTCGACATCGTGATCATCGGCTATCCGCAGCTGCAGCTCGATGCGGATGTGCTGCTGCGGCGGAATTTCTCCGTAGTGATCCTCGATGAGGCGCAGATGATCAAGAATCCTCGCGCCAAGGTCTCGCAGGCGGCCTGCGCTTTGCGCGCCGATCAACGGCTGTGCCTCAGCGGAACGCCGCTGGAGAACCACCTGGGGGAGCTCTGGTCGCTGTTCGCCTTTGCGCAGCCGGACCTGTTCGGCGGCGCGAGTGAATTTCAGCGCCGTTATCGCACCCCGATCGAGAAGGACGGGGATCGGCTGCGCGCCGAGGCGCTCGCCACGCGCCTGCGGCCGTTTCTGCTGCGGCGCACCAAGGATGCGGTCGCTCCCGAGCTGCCGCCAAAATCCGAGATCCTCGAGCCCATCTTGCTCGATGAGCGGCAGCGTGATTTCTACGACGCCATCCGGCTCGCCTCCCACCGGCGCATCCGCGAGATCATCGAACAGGCGGGGCTCGCACGCAGTCAGATCACCATTCTCGAAGCGCTTCTGAAGCTGCGCCAGGCCTGTTGCGACCCGCGCCTGGTCGAGGCCGACGCCGCAACGGTCGTGCCCTCGGCGAAGCTCGACTGGCTCCGCGAAGCCCTGCCCGAGCTCGTCGCTGAAGGACGGCGGATCCTCCTCTTCTCGCAGTTCACCTCGATGCTGCACCTCATCGAGGCGATGGTGCGCGAGCTCGCCATCCCCTACTGCCTGCTGACGGGGGCGACCCGCGAGCGCGCCGCCGAAGTCGAGCGCTTCCAATCACATGGCGCACCGCTCTTTCTCATCAGCCTGAAAGCCGGCGGCACTGCGCTCAACCTCACCGCCGCCGATACCGTCATCCACTATGAGCCCTGGTGGAATCCGGCGGCCGAAGCGCAGGCGACCGATCGCGCGCACCGCATCGGTCAAAGCAAGCCCGTCTTCGTGTACAGGCTCATCGCACAGGGCACGGTGGAGGAAAGGATGCTCGAGCTGCAGGAGCGCAAGCGCACGCTTGCCGCCGGGCTCTACGCCGGCACGAGCGCCTCACCGCTGTCGCTCACCGTCTCCGACCTGGAAAGGCTCCTCGAGCCATGAGCGCACTCACCGCCGAGCTGCAGGCACAAGTGGACTCGCTGCTGCTCGAGCAGGGAGCCTTCGCGCCGCTCGAGCTCCTCTTTGCGAGCGGCCGCCTGCTGCCCGCCGATTACGAGGCCTGGCGACGCCGGGAAGTCACGGTGTTGGATGAGGTGCTGATGGGCAGCCGCGAGTCGATCCGCGAGGAGCTCGAGCAATCGGCGGCCCACGCCCGCGCCCTCGGGCTCAAGGAGGAGCGCCAGGAGCTCGGGGTGCAGGCGGGCGACTCCGTCGGCGCCGCGCCGCGCATCAGCGCTGACCCGCGGCTCGCCGCGCTGATCTCGAGCCGTTACGTCCCGGCGCAGAGCGCCGCGCAGATGGATCTCTTCTTCGACAACCCGGTGGTCGCACTCACGACCGGCATCGCGGGCGCGCTCGCCGACGCGAATGCGAGCGAGGCGGCACGCCTGCTCGATGCCCTCTATGCACGGGAGCCGAACCACCCCGACCTGCCGGCCTTCGATCGCCTGCTCGAGTCGCTCGAGCGAGTCCATCGGCCGGTCGCGGACGCCCTCGAGCTGTTGCAATTCATCACGGCAATCACCCCCAGCGCGCGCCGCCTGCTCGGCGCGCGCGCCCGGGATCTGCTGGTGCCTCAGTGGCGGCGCATGGCCGAAGCCGCGCGGGCCCTGCCCTACTCTCCCCAGACTCCAATGCTGCACGCGAGCTACGCGTGGACTCAGGCGCAGGACTGGGAGGAAGCGAGGGCCAGCGTGCTGGCAGAACCCGAGTGGTGGCGGCACACCGCGCTCGCTGTGCGACTCGTGGAAAGCAGCCTGCGGCGCCGACGCCGGGCCGAGGGTCTTTGCGCCTGGCTTCAATTGTGTTGGCAAACACCCGGTGAAGCCGGCGAGGCTGTCGAGAAGCTCAAGTGGTCCGAGATCCACGCACTGTGGCAACGGTTTCTCGACTCGGACGAGGCGCTCCTCGCGCAGGACTTTCCCGCCTGGCTGCTGCT
>JAJZLX010000759.1 GCA_021850555.1 Pseudomonadota bacterium
CTGTCGAGGCGTCGCTCGTAACGCGGTTGCGCAGGCGCGACCGGGCAGCGCTTGCGCACCTCGTTGAAGCCCATCACGGATTTCTGATCGGCATGGTGACTCCGCTCGTGACCCGCGAATTCGCTGAAGATGTCGTCCAGGAGACCTGGATCAAGGCATTCGGCGCCGTAGACCGTTTCGAAGGCCGCTCGAGCCTGCGCACGTGGTTGGCCCAAATCGCATTGAATACGGCGAGATCCTGGCGGCGTGCGCGCCGCCATGAGGCGGCGGAGCGGTGGGGGGAGGATCCCGGCTCACCGGTTGCCGATCGGTTTGGCGACGACGGACAGTGGTCCGGGCCGCCGGCACCCTGGCACCGCAGTACGCCCGAGGCGCTGCTCACCGAGGGCGAGTTGCGCGAGTGCCTCGAAAAGCACGTCCAGCGGCTCCCGCCGGACCAGCAAACCGTGCTGTGGCTGCGCGACATCGAGTGCACATCGCTCCCTGAGATCGCAACCATGACCGAACTCTCAGAAGGCAACGTCCGGGTGCTGCTGCACAGGGCTCGGCAGAAGCTGCACCTGATGATCGAGCACTTCGAGAAGGAAGGCACATGTTGAGCTGTCGCGAGGTCTCCGAACGCGCTTCCGATCTCATTGACGGACGCGCTTCCTGGCGCATACGGGTCGAGGCTCGGCTGCACCTACTCATGTGCCAGCACTGCCGCCGCTACATCGAGCAGCTCAAGCTCACGGTACGGGCACTGCGGAGCACCCGGCGCTCTGCACCCCCTGTCGATGCCGGGCAGGTGCTCGACGCCATCGATCGGGCGAAGCACAACCCCCACCTGTAACAGATTGCATTTCCCGGCGTCTCAGCCGGCAAGAGCGTGCGCCGCAACGGCCAAGCGCTCCGCCCATGAGGCCTTGGAGGGGAAATGCAATCGCTCGAATTCAATTCCACGGCGCAGTCCATTCCGCCCGCACGCGGCGGCTTCCTCGATCTGCTGGAGTCTCTACGTCCGGAAGTCATGCGCTTTGCTTACTGGCTGGTGCGGGACCGGGCGATCGCCGAGGACGTCGTACAGGAAACGATGCTGCGGGCCTGGCGCTCGCAGGGGTCGTTGCACGATCGAAGGGCGGCCCGCGCGTGGCTATTGACCATCGCGCGCCGGGAGCATGCCCGGCTGTATGAACGCAAGCGGCTCGAGCTTGTGAGTCTCGACGAGGGGCTCGAGGAAGGGCACCTCGTCACCGGAGGGAACGTTTCCGAGCAGGAGATCGCGGAGCTGCGCGATGCGATTCTGAAGCTGCCGATGGGCTATCGCCAGCCGCTCGTCATGCAGGTGCTTGGCGGGTTCACGACCACGGAAATCGCACGCGAACTCGGCCTGTCACTCACCGCGACCTTGACGCGACTGTTTCGCGCCCGGAACCGACTGCGGGCGCTGTGTGGTTACGCCCCGGAACAGCGCGGGTTCAGCGGTCCTCAACATTCTTCGACTCGACGACATCCATCCGCGAGTCGTGCGACTGAGAGTTCGGGGCGATGATGACCGGTCGGGCCGAAAGAGTCGATTCGCCGATGCGCGGCAGGTCCGGCATGTGCGCCGGCGCGCACATTTGTAGCGCTGTATGCGCTGATGATCCGCTGGCGCAGATGATGCGTGCGGCGCAGGGAGGCGACCCACAGGCATATTCCAATCTGCTCAGGACAATCATTCCCCTGGTGCGCAGCTACGCCGTGCGCCGCTGCTCGTTCCTGGGGCATTCCGACATCGATGATCTCGTGCAGGAAGTGTTACTTTCGGTACACGCTGTGCGCACGACATACGACCCGGGCAGACCCTTCAAACCCTGGCTCTACGCCATCGTCCATCATCGCGTGGTCGACGCGCTACGCCGTCGTACCCTGCGTACAGCCAACGAAGTGGCGGCCGAAGACGTTCCCCTCGATCAGGTCCGCGATCCCGTTTCTGACGACGCGCCGTTCGGGGACGCCGGTGCCATACACCAAGCGCTGCGCGCGCTGCCCCGAACCCAACGCACAGCCCTCGAGCTGCTGAAGCTCAAGGAAATGTCGCTCAAGGAAGCAGCCGCTGAAATCGGCAGTACGGTCGGAGCGCTCAAGGTGTCGACGCACCGTGCGATAGTCAGCCTTCGACGATCGCTGATTGGCGCCACGGACTGAGCGCACGCGCTGTCGACGGGTTCGGAATCGCTCAGTCGCTGCTCACGTGCACGCCGCACCAGAACGCAATGCGGCCGCGGATATGCTCGGCGCCAGGCTTCGGGTCCGGATAGTACCAGGCGGCATCCAGGTTGCGCGCCGCGCCGACCTTGAGGGTGTAATAGCTCGCCACGCCCTTCCAGGAACAGGTCGTGTGAGTTGAGCTCGGCTCGAAGAACTGCCTATTCAGACTATCGGCTGGAAAGTAGTGGTTACCTTCGACTTCGACCGTATCGCGGCTCGAGGCGAGTACGGCTCCGTTCCACATTGCTTTCATTGCCTCACCTCTTTTGCGAAAAGAGACGAGGCGGGTGGCCACCTCGCGGGCCACTCGCCTCGTGCGCCACATTTTGGACCCTCAGGCCACTGCCTCGCGCACCGCCTGCGGCCCACCGCCGGCGCCATAGACGGTCCCCAGAACCGCACCGTAAACCCAGTGCAGCATGAGGGTGGCCAGCGGTGCCATCATGCCGAGTTTCAACGCGAAAGCTCCGGCGCCGGCCATGGGCATCAGCATGATCATCATGACGAGCCACGCTCCGGTGGCGAACTCCGCGCCGCGCAGCCACTGGGGTCCGGCAAGCCGCGGATTGAGCCAGGCGTAGAGCAGTCCCCAGATCACGGTGCCGATCATGAAATGCATGATCCAGCCCAGCGCGAGAGGGGCTCGTAGCATGTGGCTGATCATCAGAACCGGGTTGAGCTGCGGCATGACCCCCATCACCTGCTTCATCAGCATCAGGCCCGAGAGGACGACAGTGGCCACGAGCCCGGCCAGCAGACCGCGACCGAGGCGGAACTGATTGATTTCACTCACGATAATGGTCCTCGATTGCATAGGTGCGAAACCTCACTGTTACATCAGACCGGCGGCGGTGCGTGTTTGTGGCACGTCAGGAGGAGCCCGGCCCTCGGGCGGGCGATCAACCGGTTCACTCAGCAAGGTTGGTCGCTGGGCTGGGTGCGGCACGACGGTGCGCGCGCTCATGCGATTCATCTGCCACCAGAACTTGCTCGATGCGCCGCTCGAAGGCGAGCAGCTGCCGATATTCAGACGCACAGGCGGGACAATCGCGCAGATGCAAATCCTGCAGCCGGCCCAGCGCTCGGGGCGCAGCGCCCGTCAGGAACCGGAATTGCTCGCAGCTCAGCATCGTGAAAACTCCGCGCGCCCCTGGGTCGGCCGTTCTCTTGATGAGACCCGATATCGGAGTGCGGCATTGCACCATATGCGATCGCAGGACACCCTGCGGCTGACGCTCCCGGTCGCAGTCGGACGAGTCGCCATGGCAGAGCGCTTCCAAGTCGTGCCAAGTGCGCAGGAGCCGGGACACGGTCCTCAGCCCGGTCGGAGGGTCAGAAGAACATCCGACTCCCGCAGCGTAAAGAGCGTATAGCAGCCCGCCAGCATGGGCCAAGCGGCAAAGAACATGAGGTGACCATCCCGCCAGGGCGTCAGATATTCATGGAAGCTGCTGAAGGTGGACACGGCATGCAAGAGCAGAACGACGCCGTACGTCCAGCGCTTCCAGATGCCTGCGACGAACGCAATGAGCAGCGCGACCTCGAAAACGCCCAGTGTGCGCGCCACACCCTCTCCCATTCCGTGTAGTCCATAGAAATGCTGAAAGATCAGATTCGTGTGCTGGGGGTCGAGGAGTTTGTCGATGGCCCATACCGCCATGACGGCGAAAATCGTGAGGCGTAGCGCAAGAAGAGCGCGCGCCAAGGCTTTTGGATTCGCCATAGGGTTCACCAGTTTGGCAAGTCGCTCTAGCGAGACCGGTCTTGTGGCTCCATTATTGCGAGGCCGCCCCACGCAAAGAGGTGCGTTGGGTCGATAAATTCGCCCCCGACCGGGATGAGGCCATCCGTGCCGTCTCGGATCCATCGTAGCCAGATAATTATCGGCCACCGCTCTTTCGAGTGTGCGCGCAGCACAAGCCACCAGGCCACGCCGCAAAGCAAGGTCGGCAAGGCGTGAAAGAGAGTGATCGCCCCGATGGCTGCCCAGCCGGCTGCCCGCAAAGCGTGCAGCACATCGCGCCAGCCGTGATCGAGGACGAGAAAGGCGGTAGCGGCGAGCCCGGCAAGCGCAGAGAACAGTCGCGCTATCGGCAAGTGACGCGTCTTTGCGGGTGCGTCGGGCATCGATCACCTGCGCCCTTGCGTCTTGGCGCCGAATCCGCAGACGGTGCCCGCCGGGACGAAACTGTTATCGCAACCAGTGTGCATGGATTGATATTCCGCCGGTCCGCCAGGAAGACCGTACAGAGTGCGCAGATATTTCACACCGGTGGTCTGACCGGCGCAGCGCAATAATCCCTCTTTGCGGACGGTCTCACCGATACCCCTGGGTTCTACGTAACCGTCGAAGTGTGCTCAGATGAAAACCGCAAGGCTCCGAGCGTCATCCGGGCGGATGGCATTTGATCGAAAAGGGAACGCCACCTGGCAGTGCCTGGATGAGACCGGCACATTCCATCCGGACGTCGATACGCAGCGGTTCAAGGCCCTCGGAGCGGATCTGAGGTGCAAGGGCGAGCCGGCGCCAATCGAAGCCCTGGACCATGACCCCGACAATCGATCGCCCCTGCCGCGCTCGAGCGAATTCCTCCCGAAACGGCGCTCGCTGTATCATCTGCGGCGACTGAGCGAGGAGATCAACGCTGCCGAGGCGAAGAAGGATCGCAAGCGATGAAGTCGTGTTTGTGTGGCATCGGTCACGACCGGTCTCTAAGAGGAGTGAGTGATGATCGAGGCGGCGTTCCAGCTGACCTGCCGGGATCCCAGCGCTTGACGCTTTGCGGTGGACGTGCGGTCTCTTGCCGAACATCAGCAACAGTATTGAGGAGAGCATAATGTCGATCAAACCCGGAACAAAGGTTCCGGCACTCAGCCTGCCCATGGTAGGCGAGGGGCGCTTCGATGTGACGGTGACACGGCCGGCCTCGTTCTCGATGCTGGTCTTCTACCGAGGTCTGCACTGTCCGATCTGCAAGACGTATCTTCGCGATCTCGAGGGGGCGCTACACGAGTTTGCTCAGTGCGGCGTCGAAACAATCGCGATCAGTGCGGATACGGAGGCGCGAGCGAGACAGGCGAGAGAGGAGTGGAGTCTCAAGGGCCGGCCGATCGCTTATGGCCTCAGTATCGCGGAGGCTCGGCACTGGGGGTTATATATCTCGCGATCGATCGGACCACACGAGCCGGCGCTGTTCAGCGAGCCGGGCCTTTTCCTGGTCCGACCCGAGGGGACGCTGTACTGCGCTTCGATCCAGACCATGCCTTTTGCCCGACCGTCGTTTGCGGAAGTGCTTCAGGCGGTGCGCTTGGTCAGAGAAAAGAACTATCCGGCACGCGGCGAAGCTTGATCACGGGGGAGAACCATCATGAACATATCCCCATTGAGCGGAATTCGCGCTTGCGTCTTCGACGCTTACGGGACTCTCTTCGACTACGCGTCCGCGGTTGCGCGCTGCAGTGATGTGCCGGAAGCGGTGCGGGAGCGACTGAATGCGATATGGAGGGAGAAGCAACTGCAATACACGTGGCTCCGCGCCCTGCAGGGCCGGCATGCGGATTTCTGGCAGGTCACCGGCGAGGCTCTCGATTTCGCCCTGGAGACCGTCGGAATCGACCATGGCGCGCTGCGCGAACGGCTGATGAGCCTCTACCTGCACCTTGATGCGTTCCCCGAGGTGCCGGACGTGCTCGCGCGGCTGAAGTCGGCCGGACTCAAGACGGCCATCCTCTCGAACGGCTCTCCGGAGATGCTGCAGGCGGCAGTGCAGCATGCGAAGCTCAGCCCCTTACTGGACGCTGTGCTGTCGGTGGAGGCCGTCGGGGTCTACAAACCGCATCCGAAGGTGTACCAACTCGCGGTGGACCACCTGGGCGTGGAGTCCGGGGCCATCGCATTCCAGTCGTCAAACGCCTGGGATGCGTGGGCCGCTTCCGCCTATGGCCTGCGTGTGGTGTGGTGCAATCGCTACGGCCAGCGCCCGGAGCGTCTGCCGGGCCGACCCGATCGGGAGATACGTTCGCTGGCCGGGCTGCTGGGTCTGTTGGGTGCCTGACAGGGAAGCGGTTTGGGTCTCCGGAGGGTGCAATCCCGGGCCTCCCGCCCAGGTCTTCTGGATGTCGCCCCCGTGAGGGTGCGCCGGAGAGCTTCTCATGTTGCGTCGGCTGGGCAGCTGGCTGGCCCGCTACCTCGACCAGCCCATTCGCCACTACGAGCCGCTAGCGGTCGTCTCGCTCGATTGTCTGGCGGCGGTGCTCAGGCCCGCCGACGTGGTGCTGGTTGAGGGCAAATCCCGGGTCAGTACGCCGATCAAATACCTCACCCAATCCACCTGGTCGCACGCCGCGCTCTTTGTGGGGGACTTTCGCGAGACAGGCGGCGGCCTTGATGCGCCGACACTAATCGAGGCCGACCTGCGCGAGGGAGTGCGGGCTGTCACGCTGGCCCATTATGGCGGGCACAACTTGCGCATCTGTCGGCCGGCGGGGCTGACGGAGGTTGACGGCGGACGCGTGTGTCGCTATGCGATCGAGCGACTCGGCCTCGAATACGACCTCAAGAACGTCACCGATCTGGCGCGGTATCTGTTGCCGGTACCCCCGGTGCCAGTGTACTGGCGCAGACAGCTGTTGGCGCTCGGCAGTGGCAGCCCGACGCGGGCGATCTGCTCGACGCTCATTGCTCAGGCGTTTCAATCCGTGCGCTATCCCATCCTGCCGCAGATCGAGACTGCCGGCGGGCGGTTGACCCAAGGCGCTCGCGAAGTGCTGCAGGTGCGCCACCACAGGCTGTTTACGCCGCGCGATTTCGATATCTCTCCGTACTTCCAGATTCTCAAACCGGAGGTCGAATGCGGATTCGACTACCACGAACTGAACTGGGGCAGGACGGCCGCGGTGTAATTCAGGAGCCGTTCCTCCCCGACGAGGACGTGCGAACCGATTGAAGTCGCACTCTGAACGAGAAGCGGTGCAAAAAGGAGCTGATCAGCGCAATTTGCGGGTCCTCTTTGGGTTAATGACCGCGTATCGCCTGGTAGATTGACTCCTCGAACCAATCGAGCGGCGAGAAGAGCAAACATGGGAAATAGGCTTGCCGCCTGAAGAGCAGCGTTGGCAGCGTCATGACTTCGCAGCCGCGATCGCCCCGCAGCGCCTGAGCGACCAGAGACACGCCGAAAAACGCCAGGATGCCGCTCTGGACGCCGGGCGTGATGTCGGTGGCGTTGAGTGCGACAAAGCTTACCACCGGCACGAGCGTGACAATCTTCGCCACCATTGCCCACTTGAACCCAAGCTGCCCGATGAGCCGGTGCAGCACTGCGTAGTAAAGAAATACCGCAACGAAGGTAGAGGAGACGGCGAGCGCCATCGTCCAGCCGGGTCGATGCATGCTCAGGGCGGCCATGTATAGAAGCCAACCACCGGTCAGCAGCCGCAGCGTGCGGCTCACCGGCGGTGTCTTTCGCGCGACCTTGAGGTTTTCAGCGATTGCGCTTTCTGTCATGCCGACCACCCCTGGCTCGGAGAAGAGGCCGGCCGGGCGCCGGCCGTGGCGACCGAGACCGCGTTGCGCCACCTTGCGCTGATGGGGACGCTCCGCGCATCGCCATACACGATGCCTCGGATTCGCTCATGTTACTCCGACTGGGCACCTGTCTTATACTCCCGTACCCAAGTACGGAGTCAAGCCGAATGACGAAACCGCAGAACTTGACCATCGGGGCGTTCGCCAAGGCAGCGGGCGTCAACGTGGAAACCATCCGCTTTTATCAGAGAAGGGGGTTGTTGCCGACCCCACGGCGGCGCTACGGCCGCATTCTCCGGTACGGCGCTGCGGATGTGGCGCGACTGAAGTTCGTGAAGGCCGCCCAACGCCTCGGCTTCAGCTTGGACCGGATCGCGCAGTTACTGACATTGGAGGACGGTACCCATTGCCGCGAGGCCGCGGAGCTGGCGGCACAGCAATTGACCGACGTGCGCGCCAAACGCGATGACTTGAATTGCATCGCGGCGGCGCTCGCGAAACTCGTGAGCAAGTGCCGCGCACACCCCGGCACTGTGTTCTGTCCGCTGATCGACGCTTTGCACCGCGGGTAGATCGAGTTGGTCGATCGGCGAGCGGGTGCGCCCATGGGCATTCGCGTGACCGTCTTCCCGCTCTTGCAGTCGATGGGGGATGAGTGCAATGTCATCTCGCTGGGTGGGCTCGACGGCACTTGTCGATACCCGCGGAGCGCAGTCCTGGGTCCGGTATGCCCCAGTGGGCCGTCTCGGCTGGCGGATGCAATCACCACGTAGGCGCTCCCGCCAGAATTTCATCCGATGCTCCTGGCGCGAGCCTGGGGCAGGCCTTCATGCGGGATGCTGCCGGGCGAACGCCGCATGCACGCGCCGCAGAAAGGCCACAGCATCCAGGTAGCCCACCACCTGCTCGGCGCGCTCCGGGTGGCCGTTACGGTCGTAGAACGCGATGGTCGGCGGTCCATAAACGCCGAAGTGCTTCAGGAGTGCCTGATCGGCCGCGCTGTTCGATGTGACATCGGCGCGCAGCAGCACGGTATGCGCGAGCGCTCGGCGCACTACCGGGTTGGTGAACGTCGTCGCCTCCATCTCCTGACAGGAGGTGCACCAGGTGGCATAGAAATCCACCATGACGGTCTCGTGCCGGGCGGCGGCGCGGCGGACCGCACTCTGCAACTCCGCGACCGAATGGATGGGTGTGAAGTGCAGGGTGGGCGGGCGGCTCGAAAGCGACAGCGGCGCCAGGGGGTGGGTGCCGCCGAGGGCCGCGCCGGCGAGCAGCGCCAGCGCGTACGTGCCGATCAATCCGCCCGCGATGCGTGTCGGCCAGCGAGCGGCGCGTAGGCGGTTCGCCTCGAAGGCGAGTGCCCAAGCCCCCGCCAGTGCCGGAACAGCCCACAGAACCAGCGTAGTACGGGCGGGGACGAGCCTGGAGAGCATCCATACGGCCACCGCGAGCATCACGGCGCCGAAGAGCCTCTTGACCAGATCCATCCATGACCCGGCCGCGGGCAACAGCCGCCCGGCCGAAGCTCCGACCGCGAGCAACGGGGTGCCCATCCCGATGCTGAGCGCGAACAGCGCCGCGCCGCCCCGCACGATCTCGCCCGACTGGCTGATGACGGCAAGTGCCCCGACCAGCGCAGGGGCCACACAAGTGGTGACGATCAGCGCGGAGAGGGCTCCCATGGCCGCCACGCCGCCCAGGGTGCCCGCCGTACGCCGGTTGCTGAGCGCGGCGAGGCGCGTCTGCAGCGCCGCGGGCATTTGCAGCGAGAACAGGCCCAGCATGGCCAGGCCCATCGCCGCAAGCAGCGCCGCGAACGCCCCGAGGATCCAGGGTTGCTGGAAGGCAGCCTGGACTTCCCCGCCCGCTGCGGCCGCTGCGATGCCGGCGAGCGTGTACGTGAATGCCATCCCCAGGACGTAGGCGCTCGAGAGGAGCAGGGATCGGCCGGTGCTCACCTGGCGGCCGCCCGCGATCAGCCCCGAGAGAATGGGAATCATGGGCAGACAGCAGGGTGTAAAGGCGAGCGCGAGGCCGGCGAGATAGAACGCGCCGAGCATGGCGATCAGGTTCCCGGAGCGGATCAGCCCCGCAAACCGGCTCTGACTGGATGTGCCTGCGCTGGCGGATGGCACCCGGCCCGGACTTGACTTCTTGGGAGGAGCCGTGACGCCCGGTTCGGCGCCCACGGCTGTCTGGGGAAGCGCCACGGAAAAGGTCTTGGTGATCGGCGGGTAGCACAGACCCGCATCCGCGCAGCCCTGGTAGGTGACCGCCAGAGCCGCATCGCCCGGCGCGGCGGTGATACCGTGCTTGACGGTCAGCTCGCCCGTGACGGCAACGCGATAAATCTGCTCGCGGCCGAAGTAGGGGTCCACCTTGATCGTTCCGCGCGGGAGTGTGAGAGCCCCGAGCACCGTGCCGGAAAGCGGCGCGACACGAATGCGGCTGCGATAGAGGTAGAAGCCCTGGCGGATGGTCCAGGACAGCCGGATCCGGTGCGCCCCCGGGGTGGCGTTGAAATGGAACACCTCATTCGGCGGGGGGAACTTGCCGCCGCCCTGGGCACCCTCGAAACCAGGCAGGGCGGCCGGAGAAAGCGAGGGCGGCGCGGCCACCGCGCGGGGCAAGCCCGCGAGGCCGGGCAACAACGACAGCACGGCCAACACGAGCCGCCGCCGGCGGGGTGATCGCAATCCTGAACTCATGGTGTGCCCTGAGCCACCGCCACTACGAGCGCAGTACGGTTCGCCGCTCGATGCGTGCGGCGATGAATTCTGACCTCGCATTCGAAGCACGAACCGAGTCCGCGGCGCATCGGCTAGCGAATATTGATCGGACCGCCGTCCCTCTTGAACCAACGCGCGATGACGAAGTCGAGTGAGAGCTTGCCCGGCCCCAGCGCCATGATGGCAAGCGCCAGGCCCGCCCACGGGAGGTGAAAGTTCGCCCAGCCGGAGGGGTCGGTGAGCTGGATGACGCCGATCATCACCAGCATGCTGAGCGCACTGAAACGAGTGGCGAGACCGGCGATGAGCAATACCGGAAAGAGGATTTCCGTCACCGCGTCGATGTGCGCCAGCACATCGGGCATGGGAAAGGGGTAGAGGTGTCCGAAAATGTGTAGCTGGAACATGGACGAGAACAGGAAGTCGGCAACGGGCGAGACGTGGAACCAACCACTCCACTTGGTCAGTCCGGACTTGAGAAACGGAATCGCGAGCGCCAGACGTGCGACCGGGGCTGCGAGCAGCCCCGCAGTCCATGCAATCCATCCCAGCGCGGAGTGTACCAGGTGCTCGAAACTACGCAGTGTCGAGGTGGGGCGTTCAATGGAGCTCGTGGACATCAGTCAGTGACCTCGTGATCGGCGTCGCTTCAGACGCCCGGCAATGACCAGACCGGTTTCCAGCATTCCGGTGAGATGGTCGGTCAGGTTGAATTCCGCATAAGACCGCAGGGCGCGGTCGGCAGCCTGACAGAGCGTCTCGCCGTTCACCAGGGCGGCGAGGAAGACGGCACCGCCAGCAGGCAGCGCGCGAACTTGCACCTCCGCCTCCGGTCGCGCCACCAGCACGTCCTCGCCGCCGGCCTCGAGATCGATCGGTTGCACCTCGGCATCTGCAATGTTCATGTGCCAGATGGAAAGCGCCGGGAAGGGCGAGCGGACGAGCCGGACGGAGGGATGGAGCGTGAGGCACAGGTCACCCGCGCTGTCCGCGGGCACCCCGGCAAGCGTAGCCGGATCAATCGGCGCGGCCTCGGCGGCATGATATGCCTCGAGCCATGCCCGCTCGATGCGCGCAACGTCCGCCAAATACGGCAGATCCGCAAGAGGCTCAAATTGCTCGAGAAACGCCGGGAAGCCACCCCCGTATTCGAGCATCACGGGGGAGCGCGGCAGGCGCTGCGCGGCGTACACGCGTGCGGTCTCGCGGAAATAGTCCTCGCCGAGCAGCCGCTGGACGGCGGGGTAGCTTTCCGCCAGGCAATCGATGAGGCTCGAGGCGACATTATTGCGGTAGACCGCAAAGCGTTTCTCGTCCGCGTTACCGTCTGGATCCACGCAGGAGCGGGGAATCGGCTGCTGCGGGTCACGCAGCGCCGCGGCGAATGCCTGCTGTACCTCAGCCAGCGACCGCACGAAACGTCTCCTCGCTCTGGCGGTCGCCCATGAGGATGAGCTCGGCGCGCTCGGCCTCCGCGTGCAGTGCTGCCCATGTGGGCAGGTTCTGATCCCATTCGATCAACGTCGGGATGGGGCCGAGCTTCCCGATGGCGCGCGCGTAAAGCTCCCACACGACTCCGTCGATCAGGCGGTCGTGCGAATCGATGAGGAGTGCTCGTCCCTGCTCATCGGCATCCCTGGCATGGCCAGCCAGGTGGATCTCGCGCACATGCGCCATCGGAAACTGGTCGATGTAGCGTGCCGGATCCCAGTGCTGGTTCGTGCACGCCACGTGCACGTTGTTGACATCGAGCAGCAGGCCGCAGCCGGTCCTGCGCGCGATCTCGGCGATGAAATCGACTTCCCAATACGTGCTTTCGGCAAAGGCGACGTAGGTGGAGGGGTTCTCGAGCAACATCTGCCGGCCGAGAAACTCCTGAACCTGATCGATATGCTCACACACCCGCTTCAGGGTCTGCTGGGTATAGGGCACGGGGAGCAGATCGTTGAAGAAAAGCCCCCCGTGCGAGGACCACGCCAGATGCTCCGAGAAGAGCCCTGGCTCATAGCGTCCGATGAGTTCGGCGAGCCGCCGCAGGTGATTCCGATCGAGAGGATGATCTGCGCCAATGGACAGTCCCACCCCGTGCAGGGATAAGGGGTACTGTGCGCGGATCTCGGTCAGATACCGATGCGGCGGCCCGCCGGCGCCCATGTAGTTCTCCGCGTGCACCTCGAAGAACCCGATATCCGGCCGCGTCTCGAGAATCGTCCGGTAGTGCGGGGCCTTGAGCCCGACACCAGCCCGGGCGGGCATCTCGTTGCGTGTTCGGCGAGGAGGTGTGGCTTGTAGAACCGACATGGGCGCGTTCCGGGTGTGATCTTACTCAGCGACCGCGGGTGCGATCAGCCCTGGCTCTCCGTGATCTTGTGCAGACTTCCACGGCCGTTGGGGATGGTGATGTAGGGCGTCCTGATCGCCGTGCAAGTCCCCGTGGGCACGAGCTTGAAGGCATTGCCCTGGTAGTTGCGAGCGGCCGTGCCGGCGCAGGTGGTTCCGGGACCGGCGTAGCAGTCGTTGTGGCCGGCGAGCGCCACGCCCCAACATTGCTGGAACTGTCCGGTTTTCAGCTCCTTCATGGTGTGGGCACGCTTCTCCATCATCATCTTCTGCATTGCAGGGCTCATCTGCATGCCCCCGGCAAGTGCCGCAGGTCCGCTGAGGGCAGTGATGGCGGTGGCCAGAGCGCCGGCCACGGCCAACGATGCGTTTCGTTTAGACATCGCGATTTCTCCGAGTAGGTTGATCTCAGGGACCGGTGGACCTGAGCGATCCAAGTTTTCCCCGTCCCGTAGGTAGATTCGCGCTGACGCGCCGAAAGGTTACGCCGCACCTTGCTCGGAGCTACACAGGGTGCAGTGCCTCGGCGCGCGGCCGGCGGAGAATGCCGCGCCACGCTGACCCGCGCAAAGTCAAGCGGCGGCCTTCGGCGGCGGCCGGGCTCGTGCAGAAGCTGGCAAGGGCGCAACATAGTGCAGGGATTGCCGGTCTTGGTGATCTGGAGCCGTACGGCACCTGGGAACCGATCGCGTGGGAGTCGTCATAAGCCAGTGGAATCCATTTACTACGTTCTGTCGTGGGCATGCCATCGCAAGTGCCCCCATTGCTATGAGCAGCGCTTCCGCCCGTATGTCCGTGGCGCGCTGGATGCGGTCATCGGCGAGGCGGTAGCGAATTTCCCGCGCGTCATTGAGCATTTGCCCGAGCGCATGACCTACCTCGATCGCGGGCATCCGGCGCCGGACGGACGGCTACCGGAGCGACGGGGCCGAATCATCCTCTCAGGGGGTGAGGTGCTGATCGATCCGGTCCGCACCCGGGTGCTGTATCCGGCGATGGAGCGCATTCAGGCCCGCTATGCCGGGGTGGGCGGCGTGGATCTCATCGTCCAGACGACAGGCGACCTGCTGACGGACACCATTCTGGAGGATCTGCTCGATCGCGGCGTCTCGACGATCTCG
>JAJZLX010000782.1:0-12877 GCA_021850555.1 Pseudomonadota bacterium
CCCTCTCCAACAAGGATCTCGCCGCCGCGCTCAACTACGTCGCGAGCCTCGACGCCTCCGGCAAGCTGCACTGGAAGGGTCCGGTGTTCAAGCCGGCGGACATCGCACGCGTGCGCGCCGGCAAGCCGCTCTCGCCGATGCAGGTGCATCGGCTGCGCACCGCGACGCTCGGCAAGGGCGGCTCCTGAGCTCCGTGGCCATACTGGCGTGGGCGCGCAACGGAGATTACCTATGACTTCGCGCGCTGAGCGCCCCGTTCCACCATCTTGGGCCCAACAGCCGCTTGCACTGGACGCCGGCACTCACGCGCCGGCGCTTCAGCGATCCCTTCGAATCGGACCGCCCTGCGCAGGGAGCGGGCGCGAGCGCCTCGAGGAGCGTCCTGCGGGCGCCCTCATGAGGCCTGCGGCGGCAGGCCGAGCTGTCGGGCGATCGGCAGGTGGCGGATGCGCCGGCCCGTGGCGGCGAAGATCGCGTTGCACAGCGCGGGCGTGATCGGCGGCAGTCCCGGCTCCCCGACCCCGCCGAGCGGCACCTCGAAGCCCGCCGGCGCAAGGTGCACCCGGATGTCCCTCGGCGCCTGCGGCATGCGCAGCACCGGGAAGTCGTTGAAGTTCGATTGCTGCACGCGGCCGTCCTTGAACGTGATCTCACCGTGCAGCGCCAGCGTGAGCCCCATGATGCAGGCGCCCTCGAGCTGGGCGCGCACGCGATCGGGATTGACCTGGGGGCCGCAGTCAAAGGCGATATCGACCCGCGGGATGGCGATCTCGCCGTGGTCGTCCACTTCGACCTCGACCACCGCGGCGGCGTAGCTCATGAAGCTGTAGGTGGCCGCGAGCCCGAGGCCCCGCCCTTTCGCCATCGGCCGACCCCAGCCCGCCTCGGCGGTGGCGCGCTCGATCACGGCGCGCAGCCGCCCGGTGTCAAGCGGATAGCGCCTGGGGGACTCCCCGTAGTTCCACTCATCCGAAAGCGAGCGCGGATCGATCCGCCGCGGCGGGCCGATGAGGGCGAGCTGATACTCGCGCGGATCGCGGCCGGCCGCGTGCGCCAGCTCGTCGAGGAAGCTCTGGATCGCAAAGCCGTGCGCGATGTTGTAAACGGAGCGGAACCAGCCGATGCGGGTGTAGGCCGGCACCTTCGGGATCTCCAGGCGGATGTTGGGAATCCGAAACGGTATGTTGATCATTCCCTGACCGTACTCGGTATCGTCCTCGCCTTCGGCTCCGGCCTCGAACGTGGCATCCTCGGTCGGGGAGGCGGAGCGGTGCAGCCACGCAAGCGGCAGGCCGTCCTCGCCGAGGACCGCCTCCAGGTGCTCGAGCGCCACGGCCTGGTAGTAGTCGTGGCGGATGTCGTCCTCGCGGGTCCACATGACCCTGACGGGCGCGCCATTCATGGCCCGGCTCAACAGCGCCGCCTCGCCCGCGAAATCCGGCAGCGATTTGCGCCCGAACCCCCCGCCGAGCAGCGTGATGTTCACGGTGACGTCCGAGGCCTTCACACCGAGCAGGCCCGCCACCAGATCCCGCGTGGCCTGCGGCGCCTGCGAGGGCGCCCACACCTCGCAATGCCCCTCGACGATGCGCGCGCTCGCCGCCGGCGGCTCCATCGAGGCATGGGCCAGGAACGGCAGGTAATACTCGGCCTCGACCCGCCGCCCCGGCCCCTTCAGCACCGAGGAGGCATCACCGTCGTTGCGCACGACCTTGGCGGGATGGCGCGCCGCCCGCTGCAACACCGACTCGAACCGTCTCGAGTCGAAGCTCGCGTTCGCTCCCTCGTCCCACTCGATCTTGAGCAGCCCGCGGCCCTTCAACGCCGCCCAGGTGTTGCGGGCGATCACCGCCACGCCGCCCATCGGGTAGTACTCGGCCGGCAGCGCATGCGAGGGAATCTCCACGACCCGCAGCACGCCGGGCACGGCGAGCGCCGCCTGCGCCTCGTAACGGACCACCCTGCCCCCGAGCACCGCCGGTCGCGCCACGACCGCGTACAGCATGCCCTCGAGATGGGTGTCGATGCCGTACACCGCGCGCCCGTGGACGATGTCCGCACCGCTGATGTTGCGGGTGCTCATCTTGCCGATGTAGCGGAACTGCGCCGGGCTCTTCAGGCGCAGCCCCTCCCGAGCGGGAACCGGCTCCCGCGCCGCCTGCACGGCCAGCTCCCCGTAGGTGAGCCGCCGGCCGCTGCCGCGGTGAAACACCTGCTGGCGCTCGGCCGCCACTTCGCTCACCGGCACCCCCCAGCGCGCCGCTGCGGCGCTCTCGAGCATCATGCGGGCCGCCGCGCCCACGCGGCGCATGGGCTCGAAGAAATGCCGCATGCTGCGCGAGCCGTCGGTGTCCTCGTTGCCGTAGCGCGCCTGGTCGGCCGGGGCCTGCTTCACGCGCACCCGCGGCCACTCGGCCTCGAGCTCATCGGCCACCACCAGGGCGAGACTGGTACGGATCCCCTGGCCCATCTCCACCCGCTGCACCGTGATGGTGACCGTGTCGTCGGGGTGGATCGCCACGAACACCAGGGGGTTGTCGACGGCGCCCCCGGGCTCGGCGGCCACGCCGTACTTGCGGGGCGCGGCGAGCGCGATCTGGCCCGACTGGCGCACGCACAGCACCAGAGCGCCGAGGGCGGCGGCGCCTTTCATCACTGCGCGGCGCGTGATCCCGGGCGGGGCGAGGGCTTCGGGAGTGCTCATGGGTGCTGCCTCAATGCTTGCGCCGCGCGGTGGATCGCCGCCCGGATGCGCGGATAGGTCCCGCAGCGGCAGATGTTGCCCGCCATCGCGGCGTCGATATCGGCGTCCGTCGGCCGGGGCGAGCCGTGAAGCAACGACACGGCGCTCATGATCTGCCCGGCCTGACAGTAGCCGCACTGGGCCACCCCGAGCGCGAGCCAGGCTTCCTGGACGGCACGGCCGACGGGGTCGTGATCGATGCCCTCGATGGTGGTGATGGCCTTGCCCTGCACGGCGGCGAGCGTCGTCACGCAGCTGCGCACCGCCTGGCCGGACACCTGCACGGTGCAGGCGCCGCACAGCCCCATGCCGCAGCCGAACTTGGTGCCGGTGAGCTTCAGCTCATCACGCAACACCCACAGCAGCGGAGTATCCGCCGGGGCCTCGACGGCGAGCGGGCGCTCGTTGATGTGCAGCGTAATCGGCATGATTCCTCCGATCGGCTCTCAGCTCTTCGGCGAGGAAGATTTTACGCCCGGCGCGTAGGCCTCGCCGTAGACGTTGAGCGCCGCGGGCACGGCACAGCGAGCCTCGATACGCGCCACGACCTGCTCGCGATAGGGCGTCAGCCCGTTCTGCGTCAACGGCTCGCGGCGCAGCCGCGCCACCTCCGCCACCGTGTATCGACGAGCCTTGCTCCCGCCGGCCACCGGGGCGCCCATGTCGAACACCACCCAGTTCATCACCTTCGTCAGCATCCGGTCCGAGAGACTGCTCAGCGCCACATCCGGCAATCGCACGATGAACTGGCGTCCCTGGCGCGTGCAAAGGAAGCTGCCCGTCAGGTGTCTCAGCGTCGGCACCGCCCTCGGCGCCGAGACCCCCTCGACGCCATGACAGCCGCCGCAGGAGGTGAGATAGGCCACCTGCACCGCCCTTAAGCGGCTCACCCGATGCCCGGAGGCGGGGCTGCGGACCCATCGGGACCGGTCGCTCCCATCGGGCGCCTTGGCGCCGTGCGCGGCGGCGGAGTACCGGTCATGGACGGTACGGGGCGCGGGCCAGGCCGCCGCGGCCGCGAGCAGCCCCAGCACGCCGATCATCACCCGCCTGCCCACCGTGGCCATGGCCCGCTCTGCCGCCGCGCCCTACTGCGCGAGGCCCACCAGCACCGCCATCGAGCAGTGATACTCGAAGCTCTGGGTGCCGAAGCACCAGATGATGTGGTTGTTGGCCTGCGGGCGGTAGATGGGCATCGCGTGATCGGTGTTCAGGCAGCTGCACTTGTTGCACTCGTTCGCCCCGCAGCAGTCCCGATAGGCGATGAGATACGCGCGCTCATCGTCGGGGTTGATGCAGCTGCCGATCCAGGAGGTCGGCGAGGGCTGCGATCCGGGCGGACAGGTGTGCACGCTGCCGCCGCAGCACGAGCACAGATTGCCGTCGATGCCGCAATAGCGCCAGTAGTTGCACGCGGTGTCATCGTGCGTCTGCGCCGCGCGGCTGAAATCGGTGCCCTTGGCGGCATCGGCCGCGCGGGCCCGCTGCACCGGCAGCAGCGGAAACGCCGGCGCCGCCACGAGCAGCGCCCCGAGCCTCGAGAGCGCGCTGCGCCGGGAGAGCCGGCCGGCGAGGCGCCGTGTGAGCCGCTCGCTCCAATTGTCGAGATCGGATCGGTTCATGATCATTCCCCTTTCACCCTGACCAGGCCCGGCTCAACGATCTGCGTGGCGCGGCGCACGGCCCCGGATTCGGCGTTCATGACCCACAACCACCGGTACGAGAGCGCGAACAGCAGCGGATGCGCATCCTGGGTGACCGCGAGCAGATACGCGTGCTCGGGCACCTCCCACCGGTGCAGCAGCCGGTGCGTGCGCGCATCGAGCACCCAGATCTGGGTGCCCGGCTTCTCGAAGCTCCACGGCGGCCCCTCGTGCATCAGCACGAAGAGGCGGTGGCGCGAGCGCTCGTACGCGAAGGGCACCTGTCCGCCGGGCCGCCAGGTGATCTGGCCCACGTGCGAGGTGGCCGGGGACATGTCGGCCGCCTCCTCGATCGACCAGGGCTTGCCGAACTTGGGCTTGTCGGCGAGATGGACCGGATGGACCCAGCCGTCGTACGTGATGAACAGCGCCAGATCACTGTGCTCGTCGGCGACGCTCTCGTCCATGACCGGATCGCTCATGACATCGAAGAAGCGCTTGGTCCGGTGAACGACGTATTTGCCCTGCGCATTGACATCGGCCACGGCCATCGACCCGTCCGCGCACAGGGAGGCGAATCCCCGCCTGCCGAAGGGAAACACCAGGCCGCAGCCGGGAACCTCCACCGAGGTCAGCACCTTGCGCGTGCGCAGATCGATCACGGTGACCGCGGGGGCGGGCTGAAAGCTGTAGTTGTATCCGTAATGGCCGTCGAGGCTGAGCGCGAACGTGTGCGTCTTCGGATCGGAGATGAGCCGGCCCGGCAACGCGATCTCATCTTCATTGCGCAACGTCGGACCGCCGTAGATCGACAGCACATCCTCGCGTTTTCCCCGATTGCCGAGCGTCCAATAGGTTTCCGAGACGTAGAGCGTGCGCCCATCCGGCGCCCACGCGAAATTCGCGTACTGCGAGCAATACACCGTCGCGACGGTCTTGGCCGTGTCCCCGTCGATGATGCGGATCCCCCCGGTCGTCACCCCGTCCATGCCGCTGTAGGTGAGCTCGTGCGCCGTCAGGCCCGTGAACGGGGTGACGCCGGCCGTCTCGCTCTGCAGCACCGGCGGCGCCCCGTGCGCGGCGCCGTTCCCGGCGCCCCACGCCGGCGCGCATATCCCCGCGGCAAGCAGCACCGACAGTGCGGCGGCAGCGCCGGCCTTGCGTGCCTCTCGTGCGAATCGCTTCATAACTTCGCCCCTTTTGCTGTTGTGGGACAGGATCAGCAGGTTTCCTTCGCCCCCCCGCGGCAGCGCGCAGCCACGGCCTCGATCCGCGCCGAGTGCAGCATCGCCGCCGCAGCGTACGTCACGACCGCGGCCACCAGCCAGCGAAGCGTGTGCAGCGGCAGACTCCTCACGATGAACGCGGCGATCAGCACCCCGAGCACCCCGCCGGCCGCGAACCCGATCGACGGCCCCCAGGCGAAGCGGCGGCTGCGCAGGAAGCGCAGGCCGGCCACCGGCAGCATGGCCCCGCCCGAGCCCATCATGATCGGAAAGGCGGCGCGCAGGTTGAAGCCGAGCAGCGCCAGCACCACCATGGTCGGGGCGTACCAGCCGATGCCGATGGTGCTGAGCGCGCCGAGGATGAAGTTGGCCGCCACGGCCGCCGCGAATCGCCAGCCGGTGAGTCCGAGCGCCGCCCCGCCCACGGGGAACGTGCCGAGATTGCCCATGACGAAGAACGCCGCCGCGATCAGCAGCGCGGCGCCCATGAACAGCTGGATCGAGCGGCGCGGCATGCGGCTCACGATGCCCGCCCCGAGCCACGCCCCCACGGTGGCGCTCGCCACCATGGCGAGCAGCAGCTTCGGATCGACGGTGATGAGGGTGACGAAGATGACCGTCTCGGCGATGCCGACCGCGACGCTGCCGACGGTGAGGGTGCCGGGAATGAGCTCATCGCTCGGCCGGCCGCGGAACTTGTACAGCGCCGTGGTCGTGGCGTAGGAGCCGATGCCGAGGGCGTCGCCGAAATTGGTCAACAGCCCGATGCCGAGGTCCGACCAGGTGGGCCGCTCGCGCAGCTCCCGGCGGCGCGCCAGACGCAGCCATTGCGCGAAGAACACCGCGCTCAAGGCCGCGATGATTGCAAACAGTCCGATCTTGGCGGGGCTCATGCCGGCGCTCCGGCCGGCCGGCGTCTGAGAGCGCGCTCGAGCGCATCGCGCGCCTGCAGGTAGCCGATGGTGGCCCGGGCGCCCACGCGGCTCAGCGCGTGCAGGCGGATCGGCCGTACCGGCGTGACGGGGAAACCGAGGCTCTCGACGCTCTCCCCGAGCGCCCGGCGCGCCAGCAGCCCTCCCAGGGCGGTCGCCATGGCGACCCCGCGGCCGTTGAACCCCAAGCCCGCCAGCAGCCCCGGGGCGGGCTCGTGCAGATGCGGCAGGCCGTCACGGGTCATGGCGACGAACCCGCCCCAGCGATACTCGAGCGGCGTGCGCGCGAGCTGCGGATACAGCTCGCGCAGCGCGCGCTCGTGAGCGGGCGTCGCCGCCGGCGCCGGTATGTCGGCATAGGAGCCGCGAGTGCCGAGCACGAAGCGCCCCGAGGCGTCGAGCCGGAAATAACGCAGGATCCGCTGGGTGTCGGAAACGGACTGGCCGCCCGGCAGGATGGCCGCGAGCTGATCCGGCGGCAGCGGCGCGGTGGCCACCTGTATGGAGGGCACGGCGACCACGGTGCGCCGCAGCGCATCGAATGCCCGGCCGGTATAGGCGTCGGTCGCCACGATGACCGTCTGCGCGGCGACCGTGCCCCGCGGAGTCTGCACGCACCATGCATCACCGCGGCGCGAGAGCCTCGAGGCCGGACTGCGCACGAAGAGGCGCGCTCCCTCCTGCAGTGCCGCCCGCGCCAGCCCGCGCAGGTAGGCGAGCGGCTGCACCGTGCCGCCGCGCCGATCGATCCAGCCCCCGCAATAGCGGCTCGTGCCGGTGAGCTGCGCCGCCTCGCGGTCCGAGAGCACGGCCGCATCGGCGCCGCGGCTGCGCCACTGCGCGGCGCGCCGCTCGAGCGCCTTCAGGTGCCGCTCGCTCACGGCGAGCTGCAGCCAGCCGGCGCGCACCGCGTCGCAGTCGATCGCGTAGCGCCGGATGAGATCGAAAACCAGGTCCGGCGCCGCGCCCGAGCAGGCCGCAAGCTGCGCGCCGGTCCGCTCTCCGTACAGGGACTCGAGCACCTCAGGATCGTGCTTCAGCCCCGCGATCACCTGCCCGCCGTTGAGCCCCGAGCCGCCCTCGCCGATCTCCCCCGCCTCGAGCACGATCACCTCACGGCCCGCCGAGGCCGCGTGCAGGGCTGCCGACACGCCGGTGTAGCCGGCGCCGATCACCGCCACATCGGCGCGCGCGTCCGTCGCGAGCTGCCCCAGGGGCGCCAGCGGCGCGCCGGTCGCCGACCAGAGCGAGCCCGGCGCTGGAGTCGTCAAGGAGCTGCCCCGTTCATGTAGCGATTATCGATATTTATTAATCGAACTGTTGCGGCAGCATAGGACAGCTTCCGTACCGCGTCAACGAATCCCCCGGGTGCGATTACCGGCGCCGCCCCCCGCGCCTCGGCCTTCGGCCCGCCTGCGGCGTTGGTCATGACGGGCCGAGGCCTGACCCGAGCGGGCCTGACCCGAATCGGCCTGATCCGAAGGGGCGAGGCCCGGGCAAGCGCCGAGCGATGGGCACGGTCGAGGCTGGCCAGGGGCGAGGACGAGTTGCGAGGCGTCGGGCTGGCGCGCGCGATGCGCGCCAGGGATGGGAGCGGGCGGGGATTGCGCGGCGGAGCGCCCGCCGCTCAGGAGGAGGGAGCGGCGCGGCGCGCGAGGTATTCCTGCACCGAGCGCAGGCCGAGCTCGTGCGCCGTGGTGAGGCTCTCCAGGTGCTCGCGGCTGTTGACCAGACCCTGCGCCGCGATGATGCCGAGCTCGTTCACCAGCACCGCGTAGGGGAGCTTCGCGACCTGGAACGCGCGCCCGGCCTCCGGGGCGTTCGCAAAGCGCTCCGGGGCGATGCCGAAGCGCTGCGCCATCTGCCGCTGCTCATCGGCATCACCGTCGCCGATGAGCAGCAGATCGAGCTGCTCGCTGTGCGCAAACGCCTTGACCGTGGGCAGAAGGGACTTGCAGATCGGACAGGTCGGGGAGACGAAGAAGAGAAGCCTCAGCGCCGCCCCGGGCAGCGCAGCGCCGATCTCGGCCGAGCCGCCCTCGAGAGTGCGTACCGTGAGCCGTGGGGCGGCCTCCCCGGTCTGCGGCCCGCGCCCGAGAGCCAGCGCCCCGACCGGGGCGATGCGCTCGTGCAGCACCCCGACCTGCCGGGCCAACGCCAACACCGCCACGGCGAGCGCGATGACGGCGATCCACAACATCACCTGGGAGACGAGCAGCATCAGGCGAACCTCTTGCGAAGCTCAGCGGCGGAACGGCGCAGCGAGAGCAGCTCGCCTGACACCCGGTAAAGGGCGTAGGCGGCAATGCCCGCCCCCAGGCTGTCGATGAACTGCAGCGGGCGGGCGAGCGGACCTTCGGCCTCGAACAGGGGGGACATCGCGGCCGCGAGCAGGAGGTTGCGCGCGATGAGCGGCGCGCTCAGGCTCTGGCGCAGCCCCGACTGGAAGCAGCCGCAGTCGATCTCCCGCCGGCCGCGCGCAAGATTGATGCCCATCGCGAGCGCAAAGACGCACAGCAGCGCGATCGCGAGCGCCGCGCCCGCCTCGAGCCGCACGCCGCTCGCCAGCGACAGCGCGGCGAGGATCTCCAGGGCGAGGATGATCCAGGCCGCGGGAGCGGCGAGCGCCTCGGGCAACAGGCGGTAGTTGGCGACGACGCCCGCGAGCTCGCGGTGGTGCCTGAGCTTGGCACCGGCCGCGGTGGCGAACACCAGAGTGCCGAGCACGCGGCAGGCGAGCGCGATGGAAGGGTCGATCGTCATGGCCCCCTCAGGCGATGCGGCGCAGCACGCCCCGCAGTGTCTCGACCATGTCGTGAATCTGCTCTTCGGTCGCGATGAAGGGCGGCGCCACCGCGAGGATATCGGCGGTGAAGCGCAGCAGCAGTCCGGCCTGCACGCCCCGCTCGAACGCCTCCCGCGCTCTCGCCCCGGGCTGCCCGTCGCGCGCACCCAACTCCACGGCCGCGGCGAGGCCGCAGTTGCGGATGTCGATGACATGCGGCTCATCGCGCAGCGAGTGAACGGCCTCCTCGAGCACCGCCGAGAGCTGCGCGGAGCGCTCGATCAGGCGGTCTTTCTCGAGCGCCTCGAGCGTCGCCAAACCTGCGGCACAGGCGACGGGATGGCCGGAATAGGTGTAGCCGTGGAAGAGCTCGATCGTCTGCTCCGGCCCGCGCATCAGCGCATCGTAGACGCTCTGGTGCGCTATCGCGCCGCCGAGGGGAATCACGCCGTTGGTGACGGCCTTGGCGAAGGTGATGATGTCCGGTGTCACACCGAGGCGCTGCGCGGCGAAGTTGGCCCCCAGGCGACCGAAGCCGGTGATGACCTCATCGAAGATCAGCAGGATCCCGTGGCGGGTGCAGATCTCGCGCAGGCGCTCGAGGTAGCCCACCGGAGGGACGATCACCCCGGTCGAGCCCTGCATCGGCTCCACGATCACCGCGGCGATGGTCGAGGCGTCGTGCAAGGCGATGAGCCGCTCGAGCGTGTCGGCGAGGTGCGCGCCCCAGGCGGGCTGGCCGCGGCTGAAGCGCATCTGGGCGGGCTCATACGTGTGGGGCAGATGGTCGACGAAGGGCGCGCTCAGCGCGCCGAACACACGGCGGTTCGGCCCGATGCCGCCAGCGGAGATCCCGCCGATGCCGACGCCGTGATAGGCGCGCTCCCGGCCGATGATGCGCACCCTGCTCGACTCGCCGCGCGCGTGGTGATACGCCAGCGCGATCTTCAGGGCGCTGTCCACGGCCTCCGAGCCGGAGTTGGTGAAAAAGACGCGGTTCAACCCCTCGGGCGCCCACTTCGCGACCCGCGCCGCCAGCTCGAACACCTTGGGGTGCCCCACCTGGAAGGTCGGGGCGAAGTCGAGCTCGCCGATCTGCCGGCGTACGGCCTCGACGATCTCGGGCCGCCCATGCCCGAGCGGAGTGCACCACAGGCCCGAGAGGCAGTCGAACACCCGCCGGCCGTCGGGCAGGGTGAAATAGGCCCCCTCGGCGCCGCTCACCAGGGTGGGGTGGTGCTTGAAATATCGGTTCGCCGTGAAGGGCATCCAGAAGGCGGACAGATCGGGTGTCGTGGTGCTCATGGCGCCCAATATGGGCTGCGGCCGCCCGGCCACCGAGCTACACTCATGCAGATAGATCACCTGACTGTACCGGCCTCATCTACGATACAGTGATCATGAGTGCCAAGCCCTCGAGCCTGCCTACCCGCGTCGAGGCGATGTCCGCCGATCTGCGCGGCCGGATCCTCGCCGGACAGCTTGCCCCGGCAGACCGCCTGCCCTCGGTCCGGGCACTCGCCCGCTCGCGCAATGTCAGCCCCTTCACCGCCGCAAGGGTCTACGAGCTGCTCGTTGCCGAGGGTCTCATCGAGGCTCGCCGAGGCTCGGGCTACTACGTGGCCCGCGACGCCGACGCCTTCGGCGCGCGGCACCTGGCCGCAGCGGAGCCGCTGGTCGATTCCATCTGGGGACTGCGGCGGGACTACGACGGCACGGCGCTTCAGGTCGATGCCGGCTGCGGCTGGCTGCCGCCGCAATGGCTGTTTGCAGACGGTGTGCGCGCAGCGCTCACCCAGGTCGCCCGCAGGCCCTCCGTCTACGCGGGCCGCTATGGGAGCAGCTACGGCCTGCGCGCGCTGCGGCATCATCTGGCGCGCCAACTGACGCTGCGCGGCGTGGAATGCGCCGAGGAGCAGATCGTGCTCACGCAAGGGGCCAGCCAGGCGCTCGAGCTCGCGATCTGCGCGCTCTCGAGCCCCGGGGAGGCGGTGCTCGTCGATGATCCGGGCTATCCCTACGTGCTTGCCATGCTGCGCGCCCGCGGCTGCCGGCCCGTCGGCGTGCCGCGCACCGACCGCGGACCGGATGCCGCAGCGCTCGCGAGGCTCGCCGCAGAGACACGCGCGCGGCTGTTCATCACCAACACAACCTATCAGAATCCGACCGGCACGACGACCTGCGCCCAGACCGCGCACGCTCTGCTGCGGGTGGCCGAGCAGCACGGACTCACGATCTGCGAGGACGACATCTTCGCCGAGCTCTCCCCCGAGCGGACCACCCCGCTCGCCTCGCTCGATCGGCTGGAGCGAGTCATCTACATCGGCAGCTTCTCCAAGACCATCGCGCCGAGCCTGCGCGTCGGCTACCTCGCGGCCCGGGCCGACCGGGCAGAGCACATGGCGCGCCTGAAGAACGTCATGTCGCTCTCCTCCTCGGAGCTGATGGAGCACATCGTGCTCGCCATCCTCACCTCCGGGCGCCACCGCACGCACCTCGAGCGGCTGCGCCAACGCATCGGCGAGGCCCGCGCAAGCCTCTCGCACCGGTTGCGCGAGGCCGGCATCGAGGTCAGCGCGCGCACCGGAGGCATGTTTCTCTGGGCGAAGCTTCCCGGGGAGCCGGCGCAGCTGCTGCGGCGCGCCAAGGCGCAGGGGATCCTGCTCGCCCCCGGGGAGCTCTTCAGCCCACAGGAGCAGCCGAGCGGGCATTGGCGATTCAACGTCGCCTACGCCGACGACGAGCGGCTCTACGGGTTCCTGAAGGCCCTGCCCGGCTGATGCGCCCGATCGCCTGCTCTCACGGGCTTCACAGCGCCCTCGCCCATCATGACGAGCCCGCATGGCGGCGGGCCGGCCCCTGCAAGCTCCGCTTGCTCACTCCGGGCGGTCCGGCGGCATCTGCCGGACGTTGCATCGACCGTGCCGCGGCGCGAGCCCTGCACTGAAGCGGAGGCTCACACTCACGCCGAGCCTCTTTGGCGGCGGCTCGAGAGGAGAGCTGTCCGGCCCGGCCCCCGTCACTGCCCCGCCGACCGGACAGGATGGGCCCTGGGGTCCATGAACGGATGAGGGTTGACAATGTCTCTGCTTATGGTTGACAATATATCCGCCTATGGTTGACAAAAGAAGTTGGATTTCATGACGAGCCGGGTCAATTCCCCAGGGGAGAACGTCCGCCGCTTCATCGTTGAGCAAGTCGAGAAGCATCCAGGCAGCATCGCCAAGGTTACGGCGGAACATTTCAATATCACACGCCAGGCGGTAAACAAGCATCTGCAGAAACTGACCGCCGAAGGATGCCTCACTGAAACAGGTCATACGAGGAATCGCTCCTACAAGCTTGTCGCGCTATCTACCTGGCGGCACAGCTACCAGATTGTTCCGGGATTGGCGGAGGACGTAGTGTGGACCAACGACGTGTCGCAAGCTCTCGGGCAGCTACCGGATAACGTCAAAAACATCTGGCATCACGGCTTTACCGAGATGTTCAACAATGCCATTGATCACTCGGAGGGCAAGTCGATCATGGTCACGCTCACCAAGACC
>JAJZLX010000782.1:12900-13825 GCA_021850555.1 Pseudomonadota bacterium
ATGGTGTCGGACGATGGTGTGGGCATTTTCAGAAAGATTCAAAGCAAGCTGGGGCTGCTCGATGAAAGGCACGCGATCCTTGAACTCTCCAAAGGGAAGCTCACCACGGACCCCAAGAATCATTCAGGTGAGGGTATCTTTTTCACCTCACGCATGTTTGACTCCTTCGACATCCTATCAGGCGGCTCATTCTTTACGCACCAGCACGGCAAGCCGCAGGATTGGATGCTCGAGGCCAGCCGCGAACGGGATGGGACTACGGTTTTCATGAGTCTCAACAATCACACATCGCGCACAACCAAAAAGGTGTTTGACGCGTACGTCTCGGGTGAGGACTTCGACTTCACCAAAACCGTCGTTCCCGTGGACCTCGCCCGCTATGGCACCGACAAGCTCGTGTCCCGATCCCAGGCAAAGCGAGTGCTCGCCAGAGTGGAACTGTTCAAGACAGTCGTATTCGACTTCAAGGGCGTCGACTACATCGGGCGGGCGTTCTCTGATGAGATATTCCGGGTCTTTGCGAATGCGCATCCCGACATCGAGCTTCTCGCCATCCATGCAAATTCGGAGGTGAAGAGGATGATCGCGCGCGCCCGCGGCGGGACCGTGACAGCCCCCGAAAGCGGGAAGGCCACAATCGACGAACAGGTTGCGGGAGCCGGAAAGAAACAGGGGCGGAAATGAGAGCCGCGATCCATGTCCTGAATCTCCGCGAAGAAGCGACGCGACGCCAACATCGCAGGTGATTTCGGCCTGCGTAACCCCGATCAATCATGCAAGCTCGGGCGCCGCTTTTCGAGATGTTCGGCGGGAAGGTGCCGCTTGCATGTTCCACTCCCTGATGTGCTTGGCGCCATGGCCGGCCTGTGTCAGTCCGACGGCAACGGCGGGCGACAACGCGTACTTCGGCGGTATCGAGATGATC
>JAJZLX010000496.1 GCA_021850555.1 Pseudomonadota bacterium
GATCTGTCTTTCAACTTTCTCGGCTTCACGCACAGCTGCGGGACGATGCGCAAGGGGCGGTTCACGGTGCTGCGGCAAACGATGCGTACGCGCTGGCAGGCCAAGCTCAGGGCGGTGAAGGCCGAACTGCGCTCTCGCATGCGCGATCCCATCCCGATGGTCGGCGCGTACCTGCGTTCGGTGGTTCTCGGTCACGTGCACCACTACGGCGTGCCCGTGAACGGCCCGGCGATCGGCGCCTTCCGCCTCGCGGACGGTCGCCTGTGGTGGCGGGTGCTGCGCCGTCGCAGCCAAGGCAACCATCTGCCTTGGCGACGCATGCGGCCCGTGCTCGATCGCTGGCTCCCGCACGCCCGTATCTGCCATCCCGATCCGCTCGTGCGTCTGGGCGTCATCACCCAAGGTGGGAGCCGGATGCGGTAATGCCGCTCGTCCGGATCTGAGGAGGGGATGTTCAGCAATGGCCATTCCTGCTCCGACTGGCTCGTTGTTCACGGATGATCGGTGGTCTTGGGGGGAGGCGGCGGAGGAGAACTGGTGCGCGGGGTGCCGTGGAGCCGCCCGAGCAGGAAGAAGTCGGCGTCCGACGGCGCGGTAACGTTCTCGCTCGGCAGCTGGGCCTGGCCGGGTCCCAATGCCTTGGCAAGGCGCGGTGTGACGAGGATCACAAGTTCCGTGCGGCCTTCCTGGAACTGCTGGCTGCGGAACAGCTGCCCGAGAATGGGCAGGTCGCCGAGGCCGGGGAATTTCTTGACCGCGGTCTGCATGGTGTCGTTCATCAGTCCGGCAATGCCGATGCTCTGACCGTCGGCGAGCTCGACCGTGGCGGAGGCTTGTCGCTCGGTGAGGGCCGGGACGGCGAATACGCTCGAGGAGGTGATGGGGCTGACGACCAGGGAGTTCGTGGAGGCCAATTCGCTCACGCTGACGTTGATCTGAAGGTTGATCCGCCCGCTGGAGAGCACGACCGGCAGGAATGCCAGCTTGACGCCGAAGTCCTTGTACTGGATGCCGATCGTGCCGTTCTGCTCGGGTACGGGTATGGGGAACTGGCCACCGGAGAGAAACTGAGCTTGCCGGCCGGACTCGGTCGTCAGTGTCGGCTCGGCGAGGATGTGAGCGAGGCCCTGCTGCACAAACGCATCCAGGACCGCATTGGCCAGGAACGACCCACTGAGATAGCTGCCAAACAGCCCGGAGGTGGAAATTTCCGGCACCGCCTGCGCGATCGTGGATGCTGCCGGAGGGAGGATGCCGCTGCTGCCGTTACCGAGCAGTGGCGGACCGGAGCCCTGCGGGAATAGCGCCCCGCCGTTGACGGCGCCGCCGGCCCACTTGCCGCTGTT
This sequence comes from Pseudomonadota bacterium, assembly GCA_021850555.1. Next base: position 1,347 of record JAJZLX010000496.1, read on the forward strand.
GTACATCCCGAGAAGCTGCAGGTTCATGTTCTTGGCGGCATTGCGCTGTACCTCGGCGACTCGCACCTGCAGCATCACCTGTTGCGGGCCTTTCACCTGCAACAGGTTGATGACCCGACCGGAGTTTTTATTCCCGCCGGACTGTTTGAACGTGATTTCCTTCGTGGCGCCGGCGCTTGCCTCCAGGTAGCTTCTTGCGATGCGCAACGCCGCGTCCATGTCGACGACGTTGTCCATGGTTCCGAACAGAATTATGTTCTTGTTCGCGCTTGTGACGTTGATGTGCTCGTCTGGAAGAACCTTTTTCAGCATCGCGCGCAGCTTGGCGAGGTCGGGAGACACGGTGACGGAGACGGCGCTGGCGAGCGCGTTCTGCTTGGTCCACAGCATGATATTGGTGTCGCCAAGAGACTTGCCGAGCACATACAGCTCGAAAGGGTTAATGATCAAGACATCGGCAATGTTCGGGTTGCCGATCGAAATCCGGCTGACCGGCTGGGGCAGCTCCACGATACGGCTCTTGTAGATGGGGATGTTGATATCGGTGTGCTGGCCTACGGCATAGATCAGCTTGCTGTCGTCGCCCGCGCGGGCGCTGGGGGGCACCAGCAGCAGGGCGCACGCGAGCCACAACAGCAGCCACGGTCGGTGGTCACGCGCACAACACGTTGACTGCTTCATTATTAGTATTCTCCGGAGTTGTCGGACCTGCTGGTCATGCTCGATGAGGATTGGACGGGATCACTCTATTCGGCGCTCGATTTCTGACGTGCATCGATCTTCGGGTGTTCGCGCTGGATGTCCATGCCGCGAATAATGGTGACGTTGTAGCTGGCAGGCCGGTGGGCGACGAAATGCGCCGGACGGCGGATTGGATGCCACTCGCGCGGCTTCGGTGGCGATGTGCGCGCGACCGTGACGGTCGGCACGTTGATCGCGTTCGGACCGCGGAGCGTCAACTGAATGCGACCCTCGGTCATGGCGGTCACCAGCTTGTTGGCCTGCTCTGGCGTCACTTCGAGGGTCACGGCCCGGACGACTTGGGGCGAGCTCTTGTCGTGCGAGTCCGTCTGGTCGACCGCGAGCACCAGGATGTCCTGCAGGACGGTGTGGGTGACGGCGTGCCCGCTGACCGTGCGTGCCTCCAGGACGTCGACGTGGTTGCCGGGGAGCAGGAATCCGGCCACATCGGTGACGTCGTTGACACTCAGAGAGATGGCGCGCATATCCGGAGGCAGCAGCGCGGCCAGCAGGCTGCCGCTGGCGTGCTTGGTGAACTGTGCCGGCTGCAGGATCGACCCGGGCAGCACTTTCTGCAGGGCAACCATGCCCGCCAGCTGTTTCGGATCGGAAAAATGCGCGCCGATCGGGCTCGAGGCGGGAAGCTGGATGACCCGCAGATACCGGGATTCGACCCTGCTGCCGAACGGGATTCCCATCGCAGCGGTCACCACGGACATTTGCGGCACGTGCTGCACACGTTGAAATCGGTTCATGACCCAGCCGCGAGCGACCCATGCCGCGCCGAGTGCCAGCGCCAGCGAGAGGACCATCAGTGCAGTTCCACGTCGTTTAAGCATGGTGGATTCCCCTGGGCGGCATCAGCGATTGCCGACCACAAAGTAGTTTTTCCAGGCCCACTCCAGCGCATCGAAATTCAGTTCCTCGCCAATGCCGACGTAGGCCGAATGATCGAGCGCCATGTCGATCAAGTCTCGCGGGTGGCACGGCAGCAGCGGCACTCGGGCCGGTCCGTGCAGACGGTCGATGACGTTCTGGCAGGTGGCCGGGTAGTAGACGACACCATGCTGCTCGCAGACCTGTTTCCAGATTTCGTGGTAGCGATCCGGCGGCAGGGGTTCGAACTGGATTTTGTAGCCGATGCGCCTCAGGAACGCATCGTCGGCCAGATCGTGGGGCTGCAGATTGGTCGAGAACACCAGAATCAGGTCGAACAGCACGGTGAAGCTCTGGCCCGTGGGCAGGCTGAGGTAGTCCCGGCTTTCCTCCATCGGCACGATCCAGCGGTTGAGGATCGCCCGCGGTGGCACGCGCTGGCGACCGAGATCGTCGATGATGAGCATGCCATTGGTCGCTTTGAGCTGCAGGGGTGCCCGGTACAGGCGCGTAGCGGCATCGAACTGCACCTCGAGCATATCCGGTGTCAGCTCGCCGCCGGTGATCACCAGTGGGCGTCGGCACATCACGAATCGGGGATCGTGCCCGTCATCGAGCCGCATGCCCGGGTCGGGCGCATTGATCGGCACGTGCACCGTGGTGTCGAAAATCTGGATGATGGTCTCGCCGATGGCAATCGCGTGAGGTATCAGCACCGAGTCGCTAACCAGACGACACAGCCGCTGCGTGATGTAGGTCTTGCCGGTGCCGGCCTCGCCGTACACGAATATGGCTTTGCCGGAGTTCAGTGCGGGGCCGAGACGGTCCAGCATTTGCGAATCGAGTACCACGTCCCGGAATGCCGCACGCATCAGCTCGCGGGTGACCAGGTGTTCGTGCACCGATTGACGGTGCACGGTCTCTCTGTAGGTCTCCAGTGTCACCGGCGCCGGACCGAGGTAGCCGCTGCGGGCCAGCCCATCCTTGGCGCTCATGCGACCCCGTTCGGTCAGGGCGTAGCGCAGGCTGGCTTCATCCGGGGTTGGCGCCCTGACCTCGATGCGTCCTTCTCGGCGCAGGAAGGCAAGCACCTCTTCCAGAATGCCGCCGGCGAGCGCGCTGCGGCGGCTCAGGGCCGGCAGTGTCAGCGTGCCGGCGTTATACAGGTGTTTTTCGATCAGCTCGCACAGCAGGGACATGTTCAGTCCCGTCTCGGCGACTGTCTTGGGGCGCGGCGCGAGAACGGCAACTGCCTCGGAGGAGTTTCCGCAGCCAATCCCAGCACCGGTGTAAACGACATCTTGTGACGTACTAGCCACGGTATGCCCTCCAAACCAGGGAGAGGATCGTGCCGCTGGCGATGGCCAGACCGTATGGGAACCGTTGTCCCGCCGCATCGTCGCGTGAGTGCGGGACGTGGGCGGCGTGTCCGGTCGTAGACAGTACGTAGGTCCTGAATACCCAGCGCCTGACGAGTTCGCGAATACCGTCCGGTCCCGCCGAGGAAACCAGGACGACCAATCCGCCAATCAACCCAGCGACGAGGGTGCAGAGTACGGCGAAGAACGCTCCGGCAGGGCCGAGGAACGCCCCCACGGCCGCCATGGCTTTTACGTCCCCGCCGCCCGATCCACCCGCCAAGAACATCGGCAGGAAGACAGCCAGACCTACTGCAAGGCCCTCCGCGCTGTGCAGCGCGCCCATGGCGCCTACACCGAGGCAGTTCAAGGCGAAGGCGAGCATCGCGGCCGGAACCGTCAGCCGGTTCGGGATACGGCGGGTGGTCAGGTCCAGGAACGCGACCGCGGCCACGAATACCGTCACAGCAGCTACCGTGAGAGGCCAGCTTTCGTTAGGCATGCGCCTAGATCACAGAGGTTCCGTGAACAGGGACCGATGGGGTGCGGTGGGCACCCCATCGGCGATCAGCGAACTTCATCCCTGCGATCTGCTAAAACGTGCCCGTACTTGCCGGCGAGCTCATCACAGCCCCGTACAGGTAGTTGATGACGTTTGCCACGGCATGGCCGAGGCCGGTGAACGCCAGCACGACAGCTGCCGCGATCAATCCGCCGGCGATGGCATATTCCACCGTTTCCAGACCCTCCTCTTCCTTCCACAACGAGACGAGCACCTTCTTGAAGCTCTGCATGGACGTGTCTCCGGGTCATTAAGGTTGATCTTTCAATCCGATGCTCGCCGCATCGAGTCAGCCGACATCGACGAGTCGGAGTTTGACGAGCCGAGCATGGATCCTTTCTGTCCGCCGGGAGTAGGACGGCTTTGCAGAACTGTCGGATGATTTTGACGGATCAATCCCGATCCTTGCGCCGCGGTTTGGCGTTGGGAAATGCATGCGTTCAAAGAGAGAATGGGCTGATCGCCCGAAGTGATTGATCGACAAGGAAAGCGCCGTCGGGGCGTGACCCCATGCGGGTTGCGAGGTTGGTGTTCTGGTTCATGTGGATCCGACCCGGACGGCAAGATCGTCCCGATGTCGATCAAAAGTTTCCTACCCGTCCCGGCGGATCGTTTGCGAAGGTACGGCGAACGCGTCGGCCCCCGACCGGCGCCACGGACAAAAATGAGCAGCACCAGCGGAATCGAGTCGGCCTCGATCCCCATTGCCTTCTCCCGCGGCAGGGGTGCCTCCTGGCCGTTAATACTCGGTGTCGTCGGATTCCTGATTCCGGTGCTGCTCGGATGGGGACTGGCCGATCCGGATACCTATTGGCACATCGCTGCCGGACGCTGGATGCTCATGCACGGCGCCGTGCTCACGCACGATCCATTTTCCTTCACCATGCACGGGGCGCCATGGGTCGCCCACGAGTGGGGGGCGGAGCTGCTGATCGCGCTGGTGTACAGGTTTGCCGGGTGGGGCGGCCTGGTCTTCCTCGCGGCGGTGTGCTTCGGGGTGACGTTGGCGTATCTGCATCGCTTCCTGCTTGCCCGCATGGAGCCGCTGCACGCGCTGCTGCTCACCTTTCTAGCGGGGAGCATGATGTTTCCGTCCCTGCTCGCGCGTCCCCACGCGCTGGTCTGGCCGCTGACTGCGGTGTGGGTGGGTGCGCTGGTCAGTGCCAACGAGCGCCATCGTGCGCCGCCCTGGTGGCTGCTCGGCGTGATGCTCTTGTGGGCGAACATGCACGCGAGCTACATCCTCGGGCTGGGCTTGGCGATCGTACTGGCGCTCGATGCGATGATCGCGGCCGGGGCACAGCGGTGGACGATCGGGAAGCGCTGGCTGGCGTTCATCCTGGGCGCGTTCGGATGCGCGCTCGCGAACCCGCAGGGCTTTCGGCTGCTGATCTTCCCGTTTCGGGTGCTCGGCATGAGCTCTCTGGACTACATCGCGGAGTGGCGGCAGCCGAACTTTCAGCACCCGCAGATTTTCAGCCTGTGGCTGCTTGTGATCCTGGGTCTGGCGTTCATTGGGCGCATTCGACTTCCGCTCATGCGCAACATCCTGATCCTGGGCCTGATGTTCATGGCGCTTCAGCACATCCGCAATGTCGCGCTGCTCGGCTTGGTGAGTCCGTTCATTCTGGCAAGTCCCATTGCGGCGATCTGGCGTCGGCTGCCATCGGCCGGTCGCGAGGCTTCCGGACTGGATCGGCATATGGCCGCCCTGGCCGAGCCGGCTCGCCCCGCTGCAGCGTTGGTGGTGATCATCCTGGCCGGGCTGGCGGCCGGAGTCGTATTGAATGTCAGGAGGCCGCACCCTCCCGGATATGCAACGCCCCGCAAGGCCCTCGATGCGCTTGTGTCCCGGGGTGCGGGCCAACGGATCCTCAACGATTACGACTTCGGGGGCTACCTGATTTTCCGCGGCGTGCCCGTATTCGTGGATGGTCGCGCTGACCTGTATGGCGATGCGTTCCTGACGCGCACCGTAGATGCGCTTTCGCTCGCACCGCACGGTCATCTCGAGGCATTGCTGAGGCAATACCGGATCAGCGCAATTCTGCTGCGTCCGAGTTGGCCCGCCGTGAAGCTTCTGAACCGGATGCCGGAATGGAAGCGCGTGTACGCGGACAAGGTCGCGGTCGCATATGTTGCTCGACGAAAGGATCACACGACATGAATACACGTGTGGTGCATCTGCGAGAGGAGTTGCCAGGACGTTCCCCGGGCGTCCGTCACGACCGGGTCGCCGATGCGGCTCCGGATCTGGTCGTGGTCATCCCGACGTACTGCGAGCGGGTCAATGTCGGCGAGGTCGTGCGTCGACTGCGCAACGTCCTGACGGACATTTGCTGGGAGGTCATCTTCGTCGACGACGACTCTCCCGACGGGACTGCCCAGGCGATCCGTGGCATCGGCCGCAACGACGCGCGCGTTCGATGCCTGCAGAGACTGGGCAGACGAGGGCTCTCCGGGGCGTGCATCGAGGGCATGCTCGCAAGCTCCGCACCACACATTGCGGTCATGGACGCGGACCTGCAGCACGATGAAACGATCCTGCCGCAGATGCTGCAATATCTTCGAGAAGGAAGTGCGGAGCTCGTCGTCGCGACCCGCTACGGCGCCACGGGAAGTGTCGGCGACTGGAACGCTTCCCGGGCATCCATCAGCCGCCGCGCCACCTGCCTCAGTCAATGGGTGTATCGGCATCCCGTTTCGGACCCGATGAGCGGCTTTTTCATGTTGGACCGCGGGTTGCTCGAGGAAGTCGTGCGCAAGCTCTCGACGAGTGGTTTCAAGCTTCTGCTCGATATTCTGGCAACCGTCAAGCGGCCCATGGCGGTGAAGGAAATCTCCTATGTCTTCCGTACGCGTGAGCGAGGCGAGAGCAAGTTGGACACTGTCGTCGCGTGGGACTTCGGGATGCTCGTACTGGACAAGCTCATCGGAGGGTACATTCCAATGCGCTTTCTGGCGTTTTCACTGGTCGGCGGCGCGGGGATCGCAGTGCACATGGCGATCGTCACGGTGCTGCTGACTTTTACCGGCGTGAACTTTCCCGTCGGGCAAGCGCTCGCCGCGGTCTGCACCATGACGTTCAATTATGCGCTCAACAACGTGCTGACGTACCGTGATCAGCGCAGAAGGGGTTTGTCATGGTTCACCGGGCTGGCCTCATTCATGGGGGCCTGCAGCCTGGGCGCTCTGGCGAACGTCACGATCGCCACATTCGCATTTTCCCGCCATGCGCCGTGGGCGCTCGCTGCCCTGGCCGGAATCATCGTGGGGGTGGTGTGGAATTACGCGATGACGAGCCGATTCACCTGGGGCAGGGCCCAGACCGCGAGATGAGTAGTTGGTACTGCGCGTCGGAATCGCTTGCCGCATCGCGCCAGCATAGGCCGCACCTGATATGAGCGCGCATGAAGGAATCGTCGCGGCGGGACGGGAAACGGCTCTCCCCCGCGTTGCCGGCTTCTCCTGGCCGCTGCTGTTGGGAGTGTCGGGATTTCTGGTGATCGTCGCACTCGGCATCGGGCTCGGTGATCAAGATGTCTATCTGCATGTTGCCGTAGGCCGATGGATTGCAGAGCACGGCTACGTGCCGGCGCATGATCCGTTCTCGTTCACCATGCACGGTGCTCCATGGGTCGTGCAGGAGTGGGGAGCCGAGCTGCTGTCCGTGCTGGCCTACCGAGTTGCCGGCTGGTCTGGCCTCGTTTTCTTGGGCGCGGCCTCTTTTGGCGCGACACTTGCGTATCTGATGCGCTTTCTCCTGAAGCGCATGGAGCCATTGCACGCGCTGGTGCTCGGCTCTCTGGCGGCCGGCATGATGCTGCCCTACCTGGTGGATCGCCCGCATGAGCTCGTGTGGCCACTGACCGTCATATGGACCGGCGCTCTTGTCGAGGCAAGCGAGGAAAGGCGCGCACCGTCCTGGTGGCTGTTGGGAGTGATGCTGCTTTGGGTCAACATGCACGCCAGCTTCATGCTCGGCCTGGTTCTGATGGTTCCGGTGGCGCTCGACGCGATCGAAAGCGACACGGAGGCGTGGCTGAGAATCGCGACACGCTGGTTGCCATTTTGTGCGGCGGCTGTCGCGATTACCCTGTTGAATCCACAGGGCTATCGATTGCTGGCTTTTCCTTTCCATATCCTCGCGATCAAGGAGATCATGCGGTATTTCAAGGATTGGCGGCCGCCGAACCTGCAGCATCTTCAAGTCCTGGACTTATGGCTGATCGCAGTGCTCGGCACAGCATTCGCCGGGCGCATGCGACTGTCGCTTGGCCGCGCAGCGGCGGTTCTGGGGCTGTTGTACATGGCTCTGGAGCACTTCCGGAACGTGGCGCTCCTCGGGATGCTCTCTCCTTTCTTTCTCGCGTTGCCGGTGGCGACCTTCTACCGCTCGGCGCCGCGCACCGGGCAGGACGCCGACCTGCTCGATCGATGGTTTCATGCGCTCTGCGGACCGGCCCGGCGTGCGACCGTGTGGGTGACGCTCCCACTCGCTTGTGCGGCTGCAGTGATCGCGCTGCATTCTGAAACTCCGCGACCTCCCCGGATTCTTGCGCCGAGGGCCGCACTCGACGCAATTCTCACTCGGGTGTCGAGGCCGAGGATTTTCAATGACGTGAATTTCGGGGATTACTTGATATTTCGCGGCGTCCCGGTGTTCGTGGACGCGCGGGCCGACCTGTACGGTCAGGCGTTCCTCAAGAAGACCTTCGATGCAGTGTCCTCGGCTCCGGATGGCCACATTCAGGCTCTGTTGGCGAAGTATGGAATCAACGCGATTCTGCTTTGGCCGGGTATGGCCGTCGTGCCGTTGATAAACCGGATGCCCGGCTGGCAGCGCGTGTACGACGGCAAATGGGCGGTGGCCTACATTCGACGGGAAGCGCACACATGATCAACGCCGGTCGCCGGAACGGCGCTCGCGACAGTCATTCGGGTGATGCGGGGGCGTCCGGGAATCCGCGGCACTGCGTGAGATGGCGTATGCGAGGTGCAGCGATGAAGCGGCGAGAGCGTCGATGAACAGCGCCGAGGAAGCGGCTTCGCGTGGGTCGGCGGTCGAGATCGCGGGGCGAAGCGGTCTGTCGCTGCCGATGCTGCTCGGTGCGGCGGCATTCCTGCTGGCGCTGGTGAGCGGCGCGGCCCGGCTCGATTCGGACACGTACTGGCAGATCGCTACCGGTCGCTGGATCATTGTGCATGGATACGTGCCGACGCACGATATCTTTTCATTCACCATGCACGGGGCCCGCTGGGTCGTGCAGGAGTGGGGCGAGGAGGTGCTGGCGGCCCTCGTGTATTCAATGGCGGGCTGGTCGGGGCTGGTGCTGCTTGCGGCGTTCTCGTTCGCGCTGACGATCGCATACCTCTCGCGCTTTCTGCTCTCGCGCATGGAGCCCTCGCATGCAGTGTGGCTCGCGATCCTTGCGGGCTGCATGATGTTCAACTACATGGTCGCCAGACCACATGAACTCGCGTGGCCACTGACGGCACTGTGGGTGGGCGTGCTGATCGAGAGCAACGAGGGGAACCGTGCGCCGCCATGGTGGCTGCTTGGGGTGATGCTGCTGTGGGCGAATCTGCACGCCAGCTTCATTCTGGGGCTCGCTCTGGCGGTGGTGATCGGAATCGAAGCGGTCGTCAACGCGAAGGATGGCTGGAAACCGAAAGCCAGACGCTGGGGAGCGTTCATCGCAGCGGCGTTCGGCTGCGCGTTGCTCAATCCTCAGGGCTGGCGGCTGCTGGTCTTCCCCTTCCATGTGCTCGGAATGCATGTGCTCAGTCTGTTGCCGGAATGGCAGCCGCCGAACCTGCAGCAGCCGCAGGTCTTCGGTCTGTGGTTGATTGCCGTGTTCGCACTTGCGTTTGCCGGCCGATTCAGACTCCCGGCCGCCCGTTCGGTGCTGCTCATCGCGCTGATCTATTTCGCTCTGCAGCATTTTCGCAACGTGTCGCTGCTCGGACTGATCGGCCCGTTCCTGACCGCCGCGCCGCTTGCGGCGCAGTGGCGGCGGGCGCCGGTTTCCGGTCGTGAGGCGCAGGCGCCGGACACCGTGTTCCGCAGGTTGGCCAGGCCCGGCAGCCTCTCGGCCCTTTGCGCAGTGATCGTGCTGGCGGGCGCGCTCGGGATCGCGGCGGTGAGCGCCCGCGCGCCGCGGCCAACGGTAGCAGGCACCCCCCGGGCCGCGCTCGATGCGCTCCTGGCGAGGCGGCCGAATGCTCGGATATTCAATGATCCGGAATTCGGCGGTTACCTCATATTTCGCCGCATACCTGTGTTCGTGGATCCCAGGATTACGGTGTACGGGGACGCGTTCCTTCAACAGTACTTTGACGCGCTGCAGCTGAGTCCGAACGGAAATATCGACGCACTGCTCGAGAAGTACCGGATCGATGCGATTCTCATCGAGCCTCATTGGCCGGTGGTGAGGTTGCTTGACCGGTCGCCGGAGTGGAAGCGGATCTATGCGGGCAAGGTGGCCGTCGCATATCTTCGCCGAGGCGTGAAATCATGAGGGCAGGTCGCGCGCACTCCGTCGGAACAGCGCGTGAGCAGCGCCAAGCCGCTGTGGACGAGTCGGCTTGACGGACCGCCGGTCTTGCACTGAGGCGCGGTCACTCGATGGGGTTCGTGTGGCACGAGAAGGCGCAGGTCCTCGCCGTCTACGCGAACTTCCGCAGGCAGGTCGACCGTAAAGTCCCGCAACACCGTCAGGGACCGCGCGCGCAGATCAAGGCACAAGATACCGTGACGCGCAACGCGCATCGGGGACAATTCGACCGCTGATTTTCTAGCGACTGCCGGGCGCGATTTTCCCAATGTGCATCAGATCCCCGGTTTCCCGAAGAACCCTGTTGATTTCGTAGCTATCAGCCGGCGGCCGACAAAGTCCACGCCGCGTGTACAGACAGCCATCGTGCCAGCATTTTGCGGACTTGAAGCCTATCGTCGAGGGGAGGCTGGATTGTTTTGTGAGTAGCGCGTTGAACGTGGAAGCCTGGTTTCTCAGGACACCTGCGCTCGGGATGAGCAGGATGGGGATGTCCTTGTTCAGGTGCGCATATCCTCCTGTGATGAACCAGTAAATGCCGTAAATGGCGACCCCGCAGACTGCCGGATCACGACTGAGGTCATTGAACGCTGCGATTCCGACTGAATCCTTTCGCCTGTAGGGAAAGAGCGGGGCGTACCAGTAGGAAAGCAGACAGCAGATGGTGAAGGTAGACATGACGGCAACGTTTCGGATCCGCGCGCCATTTGTCGATCTGGCGGTAAAATCGCGGACAAATTCCTCGAGCCCGATTGCCGCAAGTGTCACAATGATCGGCAGCACGGAGTAAATGAAGCGGAGTTCCTTGTGGCTGATCATCGAATGTGACACGAGCACGATGAGAGCGAACCAGGCGAGGAACGGGCTTCGTCTGACTCCGAATATGGCGAGCACGGACAACGGGAACATCGCCAGCATCAGGGCCTGCACATACCAGTACCAGGGTGAGGTGCCATACAGGGCGCTTCGGCCCTCAATGGCGTTTACCCAGAAATATTTGATGAACGACTGGAACGGGTATGACCACGTGAAGGCATCCACCACGCCGAAAACGAGCACCGGCAGCAAGAAGCCGCAGGCGAGCGGCAGCGCCCTTTGCCGCCAGTTCGGGTAGCAGAAATAGATGAGCGCAAACCCGATTGCCGGAGCAAGTTCGATCCGCAGGGACACGGCAAGGCCCAAAAGGAAGCCTGCGAGGAACATCCGTGTGCGCTCGGGCACTCTTTCGCCGTACTTGCCGAGGTACAGGCCCGGCAACAGAACATGGGCCGCGACGATGCCCGTCAAGGCACTGGGCGCGAAAATGACCAGGTCGTACCAGATGGCGCACGTGCCGGCCGCAAAGAGTGCGGCCCGAATGCCGCTGACGCGTTTGGTCCAGGCGAACGCAAACCATATGGTGACCAGAGACAGCAGCGAGAGCACGGCCGATATGCCCCACAGATAGCCGCTCGAGCCCGGACCCATCCATGCCGTGGCCTTCATGATGGCGGCGAGGAACGCCGGAAAGACCCAGCTGCGGACTCCCTCGCGCCACTCCCAGGTGACCACGCCGTAACCGTACGCCAGGCGATGCGCCGGTTCCAGCGTCTGGAAGACTTCGTCAGGGTGGATAAGGTTCGGAAAATGAGCCGCGTAGAGACGAAGCGAAAATCCGACAATAAAGAAGACCGCCATAGCGCAGTGACTGACGGACGGCTTCCAGCGTATGCGATCCCAGAACATCACGGAACCTCAAGTCGGATTGATTTGCGGGCAGTGCCTCGAATCAGGTCTTCTTGATGGTATTGCCGCTTTCCCCCGAGCAATCATCTCAAGAAGGCGCCACGGTTACCAAGTCATCGGGATGCGGCGCCCCGCAAGTGACGCACAGGGTGCTATTCGATCCCGATATGCCCGCAAAGTACCCGCGCGATGCGCCGATCCGCGATGAGCGAGAGCGGCGCAGCGACGGCGTGGTGCCCGGTTGACAGCGGATGCGGCCGGGACGATGGCAACGAGGTGGAGCATGGGGAGAGTCTTCCTTACCAGGCATCATCCCGCCGCTTCAAGTGCCTCCCTCCGGTTGGCACTCTATTTCTCGGATTTTTCAGCCCCCGGGGACCGGCCGATTGTATGTCCGGCCAGCACTCTTTACACTGCGCGACCATGAATCCGACATCGGAGGCGCTGCAGCGCCTGAAAGACGGCAACCGGCGGTTCGTCGAACGGTTGCGCAATCACGAAGCCTCGCTCGGCGGCTCGCCGCGCATCCAGCTCACCCAGGAGCAGAAGCCCTTCGCCATCATCCTCGGCTGCTCGGACTCGCGCGTGCCGGCGGAGATCGTGTTCGATCAGGGTTTGGGCGACCTGTTCGTGATCCGGGT
>JAJZLX010000710.1 GCA_021850555.1 Pseudomonadota bacterium
GAATCGGCCGCACCTGAGGCCGCCTGAGCTGGTGGATTCCACCATCTCTCGCTAGTGGCAAGTCCGATTGCCGAACCGCACGCGAACACCGGATCATGTCCACCGTCTCGGTCAACCCCGAGAACGTCGCATCGACTCGATACGGCGGCAATACCAGGGAGATGCATGGACCATGCTCACGCCCCCTCCTGACCTCGCCCGCCTCGCGCTCCAGGATGCCCCGGATGCGATGATCATCACGGATGCGACCGGCACGATCCTCTTCGCCAACCTTCGGGCCGGGAGCCTCTTCGGATGCGACCGGGCCGAGCTCATCGGCTGCAATGTCGACAGCCTGATGCCCGAGCCGTGCCGGGAGCGGCCTGTGGCGCACCGTGAGGAGTATCTGCGCCGGCCCCACGTGCGGCCCATGGGCCAGGGACTGGAGCTCGCCGGCGTTCGCCGCGACGGCGCCGAGATTCCGGTTGAGATCAGCTTGAGCCCCATCGAGGGCCCCGATGGTCTGCTCGTCGCGGCGGCCATCCGCGACGCGAGCGGCCGCAAGCGCATCGAGCGCGAGCTCATCGCGGCACGCACCGCCGCCGAGCAGGCACGCTCGGCTGCCGAGCAGGCGCGCGAGTCCGCGCAGCGCGCCAGCCAGGCGAAAAGCCGCTTCCTCGCGACGGCGAGCCATGACCTGCGCCAGCCGCTGCAGACCCTCGCCCTGCTGAACGGGACACTGCGACGGGTCGTGGCGGATGCCGACGTCGCGCAGATCCTCACACAACAGGAACAGGCGATCGGTGCGATGTCGCGGCTGATCAATGCGCTGCTCGACATCAGCAAGCTCGAGTCCGGAGCGGTGAAGCCCGACCCCGTGGACTTTCCGGTGGCGGCGATCTTCGAGGAGCTCAGGCGGGAATTCGCCGGCATTGCCGCGGACAAGCAACTGAAGCTGGAGATCGCCGATTCGACGGTCCGCGCGCACAGCGACCCCTCGCTCGTCGAGCAGGTGTTGCGCAACCTGGTCTCGAACGCCATCAAATACACGCGCCGCGGAAAAGTGGCGCTCACTTGCATGCTGGTGCCGGGCTCGCTTCTGCGCCTGGAGGTGCTCGATACCGGCATCGGCATCCCCGCGAACCAGCTCGCCTGCATTTACGACGAGTTCTACCAGGTTGGCGTCGCCACCAACCGGGCGCGCGACGGCTACGGTCTCGGGCTCTCCATCGTCAAGCGGATCGTCGAGCTGCTCGGCCTGCGCTTGGAGGTTAGCTCCCAGCCCGGCGAGGGCTCCTCGTTCTCGCTGCTGCTGCCGGCGGCCACCGGCCGGGAAGCGCCGCCGCGCCCGGCGGCCGAGCCCGAGGCCGCCACCGCTGCCGCCCGGCGCGAGCAACGCGTGCTCCTGGTGGAGGACGACGCCTGGGTACGGGACGCAACTCGGATGCTGTTGAGCGTGGAGGGCTACCGGGTAACGGCGGTCGCCACACTCGAGGAAGCCCTCGAGGTCGCCTCGGCAGGCGTGGACATCCTGGTGACGGACTACCATCTGTCGGACGGCCTCACCGGCACGCAGGTGATCACGGCGCTGCGCGAGACGCTCGGCCGGCCGCTGAAAGCGGTGCTCGTCACCGCAGACACCTCCAGGGCGATCCGCGACCTGCCTCGCGATCCGAACCTGTGCGTCGCGAGCAAGCCGCTGAGGGCCGAGGAGATGCTGACATTGCTCAGCACCTTGAGCGCCGGCACCTGAGCTGAAACCAGTCCGTGGCGCTCGCAAGAAAGAGCGCTTCGCGTGGTTTTCCCGTATGGCCGGCGCGGCAGGCGGCCGACTACGCTGCGGGGACTCAACCGCCTTGGAGCTGTGGCCGGATGTCCGGCTGGCGCTCCAACCGGTCGCGGCGTGAGCGCGGGGATGAGTTCAGGCCTGAGCATTAGCGCAACGGACATCTTATGCGGATACGCTTCGCCTATGTACATCGTGATGGTGGCCTCGGAGTGCTCGCCGGCGGCACAGGCCGGAGGCCTGGGTGATGTCGTTTCCGGCCTCAGCCGGGAGTTGGAGCTGCGCGGGCATGCGGTGGAGATCGTTCTGCCGAAATACGATTGCATGCGCCATGAGCACATCTGTGGACTTCACCTTGCGCACGGGGACCTGCGGGTTCCGTGGTACGGCGGGGCGATTGGCTGCTCGGTCTGGTTCGGCTTCGTGCACGGACGCAAGTGCTTCTTCATCGAGCCGCATTCGCGCGATCACTTTTTCAACCGCGGCGCCTACTACGGCTGCGCTGACGAGACCTTGAGGTTCGCCTTCTTCTCCAAGGCGGCGCTGGAGTTCCTGCTGCAGTCGGGCAAGCGCCCGGATGTGATCCACTGCCACGACTGGCACACCGCGCTCGCCCCGGTGCTGCTCTACGAGATCTATCAACACCACGGCATGCACGATCAGCGCGTATGCTTCACGGTGCACAATTTCCGCCACCAGGGGATCGCGGGCGAGGATGTCCTGTGGGCGACGGGCTTGGGGCGTCCGCAGTACTATTTCGACCCGCTCAGGATGCGTGATGATTTCAATGTCAACGCGCTCAACCTGATGAAAGGCGCCCTCCTTTATTCGAACTTCATCACCACGGTCTCCCCTCGGCACGCCTGGGAGGCGATGCACACCGGCCAGGGCTTCGGCCTCGGCCACGCCCTCACCGTGCACCAGGGGAAATTCGGCGGGGTGTTGAACGGCGTCGACTACGATGCGTGGAACCCGGAGGTCGACCGGCGCATCCCGCATCGCTACGGCGTCCAGTGCCTCGAGCGCAAGTATGCGAACAAGGAGGCGCTCAGGGAGCGGTTCTGGCTGCGCAAGGACTTCAAGCCCATCGTCGCGTACGTCGGCAGGCTCGATCCGCAAAAAGGCGTCGATCTCATCCGCCACGCGATCTTCTACTCACGGCGGCACGGCGCACAGTTCGTGCTGCTGGGATCGGGGTCGGAGAACGGCGTCACCGGCCAGTTCTGCGATCTCAAGCGTGAGCTCAACGAAGATCCGGACTGTCACGTGGAGATCGGCTTCAGCGAGGAGCTCGCGCACCTCATCTACGCCGGCGCGGACTTGATGATCATGCCGAGCCTGTTCGAGCCCTGCGGGCTCACGCAGATGATCGCCATGCGCTACGGGACGATCCCCGTCGTGCGCGCGGTCGGGGGGCTGCTCGATACCGTCTTCGACCGCGACTACAGCTCGATGCCCCCCCGGGAGCGCAACGGCTACGTCTTCCACCAGGCCGACCCCCCGGGGATCGAGTCGGCTCTGTGGCGGGCCCTCAGGCTCTGGTACGACCAACCGCGCGAGTTTCGCGGCCTGATGGAAAACGCCATGCGCTGCGACCATTCGTGGAACCGCCCGGGCGCCGACTACCTCAACATCTATGACTACATCCGTTACAAACGCTGAGGCCGCCCGCCTCGGGGAGTGCCCTCATGACTGAGCTGCCCGAATACGTCGATGGCCTGCCGAACATCTGCGGCTGGGAGGCCCTGATCGAGCAGAGCGCGCGCGCAGCGCTCTCGTCCCGTTATCTGCGCGAGAGCCGCATCGACTTCGGCCGCGCCCGCAGCGCCGTCGCGATCGCGCTGCACATGCACCAACCCCTGATTCCCGCCGGCGGGCCGGACCTCGCCACCGCCGCGATCATCGGCAACCTGCAGTACATGATGGAGCACCAGGGGATCGGCGACAATCACAACGCGCCGGTGTTTCTCTGGTGCTACAAGCGCATGGGCGAGTTCATTCCGCAGCTGGTGCACGAGGGCAAGGAGCCGCGCGTGATGCTGGAATACTCCGGCACTCTGCTGCACGGACTGCGCCAGATGGGCGCGCACGAGGTGCTCGACAGCCTGAAGAGAATCACCCAGGATCCGCTCTACCGGCACGCCGTGGAGTGGCTGGGCGCCCCCTGGGGACACGCGGTCGCCCCCTCGACTCCGGCGCAGGACTACCGGCTGCACGTGCGCGCCTGGCAACATCACTTCGCCGCCCTGTTCGGCCTCGATGCGCTCTCGCGGGTACGCGGATTCTCCCCCTCCGAGATGGCGCTGCCCAACCATCCGGACGTCGCCTACGAGTTCGTGAAGACTCTCAGGGACTGCGGCTTCTCCTGGGTGCTGGTCCAGGAGCACACCGTGGAGCGGCCTGCCTCAGGCACGGGGCCCGACCGCAAGCACCTGCCGCACCGCCTCGTGTGCCGCAACTCGCGCGGGGAGTCCGCCAGCATCATCGCGATCGTCAAGACCCAGGGAAGCGACACGAAGCTGGTCGCACAGATGCAGCCGTACTACGAGGCACGGGGTCTCGATCGCTGCCAGCTTGCCGGCCGGACGGTGCCGCCGCTCGTCACCCAGATCGCCGACGGGGAGAACGGCGGGGTGATGATGAACGAGTTTCCACCGAAATACCTCGAGGTGGCCCGTGAGAGCTCAGGGAGCGAGACGCCGCTCATGAACGTCACCGAATACCTGGAGCACCTCTTCTCCACCGGAGTCCGGGAAGAGGACTTGCCGGCGCTTCAGCCCCTCTACCAGAAACGCATCTGGGACCGCTTCGAGCCTGGCGGGGGACCGGAGCGCCTCGAGGCGCTCATCAAGGACCTGGAGCGCGAGGATCATCGCTTCCACATGGAGGGCGGCAGCTGGACCAACAG
Source organism: Pseudomonadota bacterium (assembly GCA_021850555.1). Next base: position 4,674 of record JAJZLX010000710.1, read on the forward strand.
CATCTCGTGGGTCCGCGGCTACGAGAGCCTGCTCGGCCCCATGGAGAAGGTGAGCTCGCTCTTTTACGAGAAAGCGATCCGTCCCGGGATATCGCCCCGGGAGCACCGCTACCGCAACGCGCTGTTTCACCTGCTCGCCTCCCAGACCAGCTGCTACCGCTACTGGGGGCAGGGTCTGTGGACCGAGTACGGACGCGAGATCCTCAGGCGCTGCGAGCAGATCCTGCTGCACGATTTTTGAGAAGCGCCGGATCCGGGCAGCCTCCCTGCGCCTGTGCCGGAGCCGCGCTTCATGATGCGCAAGCGCTCGCAGGCGATGGACGACTCTCGAGCGGCCCGGTCAATGCAGCAGTTGCCGGGCGCGCCCGTGGTGGCGCTCGGCCTCATCGAGGTCCGCGTGCGCGCGTGCGACCCATGCCTCACCCCAGTAGAAGTTGCAGCTCGTCTCGGCGCGCAGCACGTGCCACAGGCCCGCCTCGAGCTCCTCCGCCAGCCCCGGGATGCGCTGCGCGCCGGCCTCCCTCGCGAGCGCCCGCGCCTCGTGGACCGCCTCGCTCAGCGCGCGTACGCGATCGAGTGCGTCACGCTGCGGGCGCGAGCCGGTCCATTGAGTGAAACCGACGCCATGATGCCAGCCGGTATTCCACGCACCGGCGCGCACCGTCACGTAGCCGTGCGCACCATGCGTGCGCAGGTACTCGTCGATGAACACCGGTTGAATGGCGCCGCGGTCCGCACGCGCGTGCGCAAGCAGATCGCCGTAGAACGCTCCCCAGAAGTTCGCCGCCGGGTTGACGTTGCGGAACCAGCCGCCATTTTCCCCGTCCGAGCAGGTGGTCACCAGGGGCGGAAAGTCACACCATCTGGTGCGGGCGCGGACTTCCCGATCGAACCAGGCATAGTCCATCCCTGACTCTTGCGCGTCGGCGAGCTCGCGATCGCGCACGATGACGATGATCTGCTCACCGGCGAAACGGGCCACATGCGGCCGGTACCGGATCTCCTCCCAGCGCATCGGACTCTGCGGCTGCACGTGCGCGCTGTCGACGAGGACCCAGCGATAGCCGAAGCGCCTCAGCTGCGGGATCAGCTCCATCGAGAAGCCGAGCTCCGGCGGCCAGAAGCCGGTAAAGGCGGGCCGCCAGAGCATGTGCCGTCCGATCCCGAGCCAGCGCGCGATCTGCTCGTGGCGATCCGGCTCGGGGATGAGAGGCAGCAACGCGTGATAGAAAGCCGTGCCGAGGATATGGATGATCCGCTCATTTTGCAGATGCCACAGGAGCGAGCCGCAGTCGACGATGCCGTAGACCCGGCGTTGAAACGCGGGGCTCGACAGCGTCTGAAGCAAAGTTCCCGACAACGCCAGGTGCACGCGGCCGATGTCCTCGAACCCCCACAGGAACCGCGGGATGCGATCGAGCGCATACAGGATCTCCCGCGCCTCCCATTCACGGCGTGCGAGCAGGTCCTCGAGGTTGCCCGCGGGCTGATGCAGGTTCAGGACCAGCGCGTGTGAGATGGGCCGCACGGGCTTGCCTCCTCAGGGTGTCAGTGCCCGCAAAAGGGGCACGGCGCGCTCGCGCAACGAGCCGCAGAAGTGTATATCTGCGAGGGGCGCTCCGCATCGGTAGAACTACGCACCGGAATTCATTCTCGCGCTCGTGAGCCCGACCGAGACAACACTGCGCCGCAGCCGCCTTTACTCAGAGGAGCTCGGCATCGATCTCGCAGCCAACACCGACACGGAGCTGTTCAAGTGGCTGCTCGCCAGCGTGCTGCTCGGCGCGCGCATCTCCGGGACCATCGCCAGACACACGTACCGTGCATTCGAGCGTCACCGGCTGCTCGCCCCGAACCGCATACTCGCCGCCGGCTGGGACTACCTCGTCAACCCGATCATGCGCGAGGGCGGCTACGTGCGCTACGACGAGAAGACCTCCACCAAGGTGCTGCGCGTTTGCGACACCCTGATCGTTCAGTACCGGGGAAGCCTCAGACGCCTCAACGCGCTCGCGAGCGACAGCCGCGACCTGGAAGCGCGCCTCGACCGCTTCTACGGCGTGGGCCCGGTCACGGTCAATATCTTTCTGCGGGAGCTGCGCCCGCGCTGGCCGAAGGCCGACCCCGAGCCGCTGCCGCGCGTGAAGGCCGCGGCCCGCAGTCTGGGGATCGACCTCGGGCAATACCGGCGCAAGAGCATGGCTTTCGCCCGCCTCGAGGCGGGTCTGATCCGACTGCGCAAAGTCTCGGAACGGGACGCGTGAGAACACGAAGGCGGCCCACAACAACAGCCCTCCGCGCGCGAGCGGTGTAATACGGCGCCAGGAGCACCGCAAGGATGCCGAGGATGACCGCGGTGCGGCCGGGCAGGTGCAAGCCCAGCCTCACCCACCAGGCCGCCCCCCGCCTGACTGTTGGCAGGGATCGCCGCCAACCGATGTGACAGCCCCTCCAGGCGACGGAGAGCTGCTGGGACGCCGCGGCGAGCGTCTCGCTCCTCGCCACGGGCCGTGCCGGCGGCGCCATGAACTGCGGGGAAACCGGATCGAGCACGCAGCGCTCGAGGATCGCCTCGATCTCGGCCTGGGTCTGCTCATCGAGGTGCCAGCCTTCGACCTGCCCGATCGGCTCGAGCTGCTGCGGCGTCCGTGCGCCCCAGAGCGCGATGGTCGGGCCTTGATCGAGCACCCAGCGCACCGCGAGCGCCAGCACCGATTTGCCGAAGCGCTCCCGGGCGAGCGCCTCGAGCCGCTCGACCGCGGCGAGATACTGCCGGAACCGCGCACCCTGAAACTTGGGGTCAACGTTGCGCAGATCGTCCCCGGCAAACGCTCTCTGCATCGTCATCTTCCCGCTGAGCAGCCCGCGGCACAGCGCCCCGTAGCTGAGCACCGTGAGCCCGGTTCGCGCGGCGTACGGCAATACGTCCGCTTCGATTTCGCGCTCGAAGAGATTGTAGGGAGACTGCACCGCATCGAGCTTGGCAACGGCACGGAACGCCTCCATCTGCTCAGGCCCATAGTTGCTGACACCGATCGCGCGGATCTTGCCTTCCCGGCGCAGATCCTCGAGGACGCCGGCCGTCTCGGCGATCGGGGTGGCCGGATCGGGCCAATGCACCTGGTAAAGATCGATGACGTCGGTGCGCAAGCGTCTCAGGGAGTCCTCGATCTCCCGCCGCAGCCGTTCGGGGCTGGAGTCGCGGAAAGGCTTGCCGTCCTGCCAAGCGATGCCGGTCTTGCTGGCGATCGTCACGCTGTGGCGCAATCCGCCCTCCGCCAGAGCTTTGCCGACGATCTCCTCCGAGCGCCCGAAGCCGTACACCGGCGCCGTGTCAATCAGGGTCACGCCCCGATCCACCGCCGCGCGTATGGTCGCAATCGACTGCGCCTCGTCGGTGCCGCCCCACATCCAACCGCCGATCGCCCAGGTACCCAGGCCGATGCGCGGGGTCTTCAATTCCGAGTTGCCAATGATGATCTGCTCCATCTCAGTCCTCCGAGTTCGTGATGTCCGCCCCCGGGGCGGACGATTCAAAGCCATCAACCGCGAGCGAGACCGGCGTCGGCCGCCGCCAGGGCGCCGATCGCGGACCAATCGAGCCCCTCCCCGCCTCGGGCGAGCAGGGCGAGAAACCGGTCCCGAAGCACACCGGCAAAGGGCAGCGGCACGCGCAGCTCCTCGGCGGCCGCGAGCGCGAGCCGGATATCCTTGTAGCCGAGCGGCGCGGCGAAGGCGGCGGGCTCGAACCGGCCCCCGGCGATGAGCGCCGCGTAGGTCTGATAGATCGGTACGTTGAACAGGCTCGAGGTCAACAGCTCGACATACCGGCTCGAATCGAGCCCGGCCTTACCGATGAGCGCCAGGGCCTCCCCGAGTGACTCGATCACGGAGGCGATCAGGAAATTGCCGCTCAGCTTGACGAGATTGGCCATCTTGGGCACCTGCGAGACGATGAAAGTCTTCTGCCCGATCGAGGCGAGCAGCGGCGCGGCGATGCCGAGCGGGCGCGTCTCGCCGGCGGCGACGACGAAGAGCTTTCCGGCGATCGCGGCCTCGGGCCGGCCGAACACGGGCGCCGAGACGAACAGCTGGCCGGCCTTGGCATGCCGCTCGGTGAGTCGCTCCGCGAGCGCCACGCTGATCGTGCTCGAGGAGATGTGCAGCGCGCCCCGCGCAAGGCTCTCGAGAATGCCCCCTCCCCCGAGGACGACCTCCTCGACGGCCCGGTCATCGGCCAACATGCTGATGACGACCTCGGCGCGGCAGGCCGCCGCGACACTGTCCGCGCTTTTCGCGCCCTGCGCCGTCAGAGCCCCGGTCTTGACGGGATTGCGGTTATATACGGTGACCTCGTGATTAGCCTTAAGGAGATTGGCGGCCATGCCTGCGCCCATCCGCCCGATTCCGATGAATCCGATTCTCATGATCCGAGCCCTCTGTCATAGCCATTAGGGTGAGTTACCCTTGGCGTACCATTCTTTACAGAATGCGGCTGGAGACAAGCAACGATTTCTTTTGATAGACCAAGTGGAGCTTAGCCATGATTTCCCGCCGACTGCCGCCGCTGAACACCCTGAGGGCTTTCGAGGCCGCCGGCCGGCACGCGAATTTCGCGCGCGCCGCCAAGGAGCTGAGCATCACGCCTGCCGCCGTGAGCCAGCAGGTTCGCTCGCTCGAGGATTATCTTGGCGTGCGGCTGTTCACGCGGCGCGCGCGCGGCGTCGATCTGACCGCCGGCGGCGGCGAATACGCGCGCGCGCTCGGCGCTCTTCTCGATCAGCTTGCGCTCGCGACGGAGCGTGTCCGCCTGGCCGGCCAGCCGCTCAGACTGACGATCGCGACCACGCCCTCGTTTGCGGCGCGGTGGCTCATGCCGCGGCTGGTCGACTTCCTCGATCGCCACCCGGACTACGATGTGCGGCTCGGCACCTCGAACGTCATCGCCGATCTCGAGCGCCAGGACATCGATGTCGCCGTGCGCTACGGATCGGGCCAATGGCCGGGCTTGAAGTCGAAGCTGCTCACCGCCACGGAGCTGTTCCCGGTGTGCAGCCCGTCCTTCGTGAAGGGCGCGCGGGCACTGCGGAATCCGCCCGACCTTCGGCCGCGGACGTTGCTGCGGATCGCGAGCGATGACTGGCCGAGATGGCTTGCGGCTGCGGGTCTCGCGGAGCGCTCGGCCGAGGGGCCTCAGTTCAGCGACATCGGCCTCCTGACCCAGGCGGCGGTGGCCGGCCAGGGCATCGCGCTCGGCCAGAGCGTCATTGTCGCCGATGACCTCGCAGCGGGACGCCTCATCGAGCCCTTCAGGTTGCGCATTCCGAGCGGGATGGCCTACTACCTCGTTGCCCTGCCGGAGGCGTTCCGCCGTGCGCCGGTCGTGGCGTTTGAGCGGTGGCTGCGGCACGAGCTGCAGCGCAGCCTGTCTCCCGGCCCGCCCCCGCCGAGCCGCGCGGGCGTTGACCGGTGAGGGCCGGCTTTACTCGATCTCGTAACTGGCGGCGGTTACGCCATGGGGCTTGGAGGAGAGGTCGTTCTTGCGGAAATAGGAGAACAGCGCGCACAGCAGCGCCAGTGCGGCGAGCGTCATCATCACCAGGTGAAAGCCGTCCATGAAAGCCGGCTTGTTGGCAAAGACGAGCGCCTCCTTGTCCGCGGGCAGCTTGCCCCGGCCCCCGACATGGGCGCTGGCGAAATCGAGGAACAGCATGCCGGAGATGTCAACGCCGAGGATCACCCCGAGGGAGCGCATCATGTTGAGAAATCCGCCCGTCATGCCGAGCTGCTCGCGCGGCGTCGCCCCCATGGTGGCGCGGTTGTTGGCCGGGGTGAAAAAGCCGAGCCCGGCCCCGAGAACGGCCATGTCGAGGATGAGCTCGCCCGGCCGGGAGGTGCTCGGGGAAAAAATGAGCAGCAGCGAGCCGAGCGCGAGCAGCAAGGAGCCGCCGATCAGGAACTGGCGCGAGCCGAACCGGTCGCTCGCGCGCCCGGCGAACGGGGAGAGCACCGCCATCGCGAGCGGCACCGCCGTGAGCATCAGCCCGGTGCGCGCGGCGCTGTACTGCAGGACCTTCTCGAAGTAAAAAGGCAGCAGGAACAAAACCGCAAACAGCGTGTAATAGGCCAGAAACGCCGTGATGTTGCCCGCCGCTATCGTATAGCGGCGAAACAGCTTCAGGTCGATGGTCGGATATTTGACGATCCGTTCCGTGACCGCGAACGCCACCAGGCTCACCACCCCCAGCGCCAGCTCAGAGAGGATCGCAGGGGAGCCCCAGCCGGCCGCTGCGGCGTTGTTCACCGCCAGAACGACCCCCATCAGCCCCACGGTCAGAAAGGTGCTGCCCAGATAATCGAGCTTCACGCCCTTGTGGTGCGGATGGTACCGCGGCAGAACGAAATACGCCGCCACCGCCCCGGCAATCCCGATCGGCACGTTCACGTAAAAGATGAACCGCCACCCCGCGAACGTGATGAGCATGGCGCCGACGAAAGGCCCCAGCGCCATCGCCGTGCCCTGCACCGCCGCCTGCGCCCCGAGCGCGCGGCCGAGCTCGCGGCTGCGAAACACCTGCGTGATGAGCGCCACGGAATTGGCCTGCAGCAGCGCCGCCCCCACCGCCTGCAGGCAGCGGGCGAGCACCAGGGTGATGATCCCGGGCGAGAGGCCGCACAGCGCCGAGCCGATGATGAAGATCCCGAACCCGATGTTGTAAAGACGGCTGCGCCCGAAGATGTCGGCAAGGCGCCCGACGATCGGCAAGGCGAGCGCCAGCACGATCATGTAGGCCATCGAGACCCACTCGACCAGCGCCAGGCTCGTGTGAAACTCCTCCTTGATCGTCGGCAGGGCGATGTTCACGATGGTGATGTCGAGCGCCGACATCGTCGCCCCGAGCAGCACCACGAGGAGCACGTGCCACTGCCACCGCCCTCGCCCCTTCATGCCCGGACCGCCCGATCGTCGGCCGCAAGATAGATCCAAACGCTCAACAGCAGCCTCCCGGCTTGCCTCTACAGGGACCGCGGCACCGCAAGGGCGCTTTCATGCATGGGGCGGGTCATGTCTTCTCAGGCGCGCAGGAGAGGGTGAATCGGGCATTGTACACACGGGGCCGCCGCCGTCCTTTGGCCTGTCGCCAAAAATATTGTAATTGATTGATATACAAAGTCGTTTTGATATCAGATTTAATTTTGCTTTTTTCGCCGTTTCAGGTCGCTTCAGGGACCTCGTCCCTCCCTTGCGCTCGAGGCGCACTGGGCGGGACCTGCGGCTCTTTATCGCCGCCAGACCGGACGCACCAGAGCCGCGCCATGCAGCCGATGCCCTTGGGGGCCGGGCGATCGAATGAGAACGACCCGGCCTGCTCAACCGCCCGGCACAGCGGGCTGAGGGGGCGGTCGAGGCTTCACACCACCATGCTCGACATTGCGGGGCTTTCGGTCAGCAACGCGGCGACGCTCGTGAGCCCCGCGGAGAGTTCCTGACTCGATGCGGGGACTCCAAGCCCCAGTCGAACCGCTTCCGGGGGCGTTGAGATCGCGAACGCGTCGCTGCTCACCGCGCCGATGCCGACCGTCCGCAGCCTCGCCACGAATTCCGCGCGCGGCCAGCCGGGAGGCAGCTCGAGCCAGACGTGGAACCCGTCGGCACCGATGTGAGCGTATTCCCCCGGCAGAATGGCTTGCGCGATCGCTCGGCGGGCGGCGGCCTCGCTGCGGATCGCCTCCAGAACGGCGTTCGCCGTACCGCTCTCGATCCATCGGCTGGCGATGGCAGCCGTCAACGGGGATGCCATCGCAGCCGTGGCGCGGATGGCACCGGCGATCCGGCTCGCCGTTCGTCCCTCGGGCAGGACCAGATAGGCGATGCGCAGCGCCGGAGCCAGGCATTTCGCAAGACCTGCGACGTGGTAGACGACATCAGGTCCCAAGGACGCAAGCGGGGGAACCGGCGTCTTGGGCAAGGCTCCATAGGCGTCATCTTCGATGATCGCGATGCCGTGCGCGCGGGCGATGCCGACCAGTGCCTTGCGCCGCTCGAGGGGCAAGGTGGCCGTAGTCGGGTTATGCAGCGTCGGATTGCAGTAAAGCACCTTGGGTCGGTGCTCTCGGCACATTTCGCGGAATGCCTCCGGAAGGAGCCCCCGCCCGTCCATCGGGACTCCCACCGGCCGCAAGCGCAGGTGCGCGAGGACTGAGAGCAGGCCGGGGTAAGTCAGCGCTTCAGCGCACACGACATCCCCGGGCTCGGTCAGTGCGCCGAGCAGCGCCAGCAAAGCACCTTGGGCCCCGGGGCAGACGAGGACCCGTTCGAGCGGCAGGTCCCCGAGGCGGCCGGACAGCCAGGCGGCGCCCGCGCTGCGATCGGCCCGCGTGCCACCCGGCTCCTGATAGCGCAGCAGCAGCTCGACTCCCCCTGTCTCTTCCAGCGCAGCGATGTCCCGCCACATGCGGGCGCTGAGCTGTGCGTCGCTGAAGCGGGGCGGCAGGTTCATGCTCATGTCGACCACGCCGCCCGGCACTACGGGCGCGGAGGGCGGCGCGATCGGACGCACGTACGTCCCCTGCCCCACCTTGCCCTCGACCAGTCCCCGCTTACTCGCCTCCGCGTATGCGCGTGTCACCGTCGTGAAGTCGATCTCGAGCGCTTCGGCCAGAGTCCTCTGCGGCGGCAGCCGCGTACCAGGGGCCAGCTCCCCGGAGAGAATGTCGGCCGACAACGCATCCGCGACCGCCAGATACATCGGGCGCGCGCCTTTGGCGATTTTGGGGACCCAGAAGCCATCGCTGTCACGCCGTGCCATCTTCTCGCTCATTGCGGGCAATCACTGCGAGCCAATATATGCATCTTGCATGGATATGCCAAACCCGAAGCGGACCTGCGCGCCCCGGGACAGCCGTGAGCCCAGGGCGCGGCGGCATGAGACAGGAAGTGCCAGGCCCCCGCCGCGCCCGTGGGCGCGGCTACATCATGCGCATGTACATGTTGTAGAGGATCCAGAGCATGCCGGCGATCATGAGCACGAGCAGCGCCGCGGAGAACAGCAGCAGGGCGAGCTCCTCGCGCCGCTCGCGGCTGAAGTCCACGTGCAGGAAGTAGCGCACGTGAAC
>JAJZLX010000611.1 GCA_021850555.1 Pseudomonadota bacterium
GTTGCGGGGCCGTATCCAGCAGCTCAACGGCTGGATGAAGGGCGTGAAGGCCGGCCAACGCATGGTCTTCGTGCGCATCCCGGGACAGGGGATCCGATACTTTCTCGACGGAACGCTCCAGGGCACGATCAAGGGTCGGGACTTCGCGAAGGCCTTCCTCGGGATCTGGCTGGGTCCGAAGCCCCCGGGTCGGCGGCTGAAGGCCGGCTTGCTCGGGGGGAAATGCGAGTAGCGCCAGCGCAAGCGCCGCCGAGTCCGACAGGCTCCTAGCCCCGGTACTCGCACCCGCTGGTGCAGGTCTCGCGGATGGTGATGCGGCTGAGTGCCGGGAGCCGGGGCTTGAGCCGCTGCCAGACCCACTGCGCCAGGTGCTCGCTGGTCGGGTTCTCGAGGCCCGGCACTTCATTGAGGTAGTGGTGGTCGAGCGCCTCGTGCAGGGGGGCGAAGGCGGCCTTCAGCGCCGAGAAGTCGCACACCCAGCCGAAGACCGGATCGACCGGACCCTCGACGTGAACGCCGATGCGGAAGGAGTGTCCGTGCAGCCGGGCGCACTTGTGGCCGGGCGGGACGCTCGGCAGGCGGTGGGCCGCCTCGATGCGGAATTCCTTGAAGATCTCCATGCCCGCCACTGTACCGGATCACAGGACGGCGCACGAGTTGGCCCCGGGGGAGCGATTTGGCCCCAGGACCTTGCCCGCTTGGCGTAGCCTATTTGGACGCGCATGGCGGGCCTCGTGTCAGGCCCCGCGCCGGCAGCGTGCAATAGGCGCGATCTTTGCACGCCGCGTGTCGTATTCGGCGGCCGGCAGGTTCCTGTGCCCACGCTACACGTTTCAGGGTCGCGCCAGGACGAAGTAATGACTATGACCACCCGCTTCCGGCCCATGGTGCTGATCGTCACGGTCTTCTGGATCTACGTGGCGCTCTCCGACGTGCTGTACGCAAACCGGATGCAGGCCAGCCTCACTGCCATGCATGTGGGGCATCTGTTCGCCCCCTGGCGAGCGCGGCTCCTGCAGCACCTGTTTCTCTATCCGGCGCTGCTCGCCTGCATGTGGGCCTCGCTCACCTTGGGCTGGCAGCCGATCCTGCGCCGCCTGCCGCTTCAGATCCTGCTCGGGGCGGTCTTTGCGGCGCTCGGGGAGCCGAGCTTGTGGCTGGGGCTTTCGGCGCTGATCGGCTTCCACCAGGCGACGTATGCGTTTTTGAGCGGACTTCGCCCCGGGACGCCGTTGTCCATCGTCCCGGTGCTGCAGATCTGGGTCGCGAGCTCCACCAGCTTCCTGCTGACCTACGGCTTTGGCTTGGCGCTGGTGACCGGATTCGATGTCTACCGCAGGCTGCGCGATACACAAATTCGCTCCTCGGCCCTCGAGCGCGCACTCTCGGCCGCGCACCTGGCGGCGCTGCGGATGCAGCTCTCACCGCACTCGCTGTTCAACCTCCTCAATACGATCCATGGCCAGATTGATTGGAATCCGTCCGATGCACGCAGCATGATCGTGCAGCTCGCGGACCTGCTGCGCCGCCTGCTGCACGCCGGCGAGCGGGAATTCTCGCGTCTGTCCGAAGAGCTGCAGTTTGCGCGGCTGTATCTGACGCTGCAGCAGCGGCGCTTCTCTGACCGGCTCACGGTGCTCGTGCCGGAGCCTGCGGGAATGCCCGCGGCCTGGGTGCCGAGCCTCATCCTGCAGCCGCTCATCGAGAACGCCGTGGTGCACGGCCTGGCCAACCACCCCGGAGAGGTCGAGATCCGCGTGGAGGCAAGTGCCTCGGAGCAATGGCTGTGGCTGCGGGTCTCCAACACCATGGCGGCCGAGGAGCCGGTGCGCGGCGATGGCATCGGTCTGAAGAACGTGCGCGAGCGGCTCACGATCCAGTTCGGCGAGCGGGCCTGCTTCCAGGCGGCCCCTACCGGCGATGGCCGGTGGCTCGCCGAGATCCGCCTGCCCCTTCTCGCCGATGTCATCGAGCCGGTACGCCAGGAGGCAGGGCAGCCGCGGCGGGCGCAGCGCGCTGTGGAGCGGCCTGAGCCGGGCGGGCGGGCGGGCGGCCTCGTGATGGTGGAGAAGCTCCGTGCGGGTTGAGGCGGGCACGGAGGCCGACGCATCGCGCACCTTGCGGCGCGCCTCGGTGCTCTCGCTGGGGGTGCTGACCGGCGTCAACCTGCTCAATTATCTCGATCGCTACGTGGTCTCGGCGCTGCTGCCGGCGTTGAAGCGCGCGCCCATGGGACTCGATGACCTGCAGCTCGGTACGCTGATGAGCGGCTTTCTCATCGTGTACCTGCTGGCGGCGCCGATTTTCGGGCGCCTGGGCGATCGGGGCTCGCGCACCCGTCCGATCGCCATCGGGGTCTTCCTCTGGAGCCTGGCCACGGGGCTCTCGGGCCTGGCGCGCACCTACCTGCAACTGCTCGGGGCCCGCGCCGCGGTGGGCATCGGCGAGGCGGCCTATGGCACCATCGCGCCTTCGCTGCTCGCCGACTACTTCGTGCCACGCACCCGCGGGCGGGCGTTCGCCGTGTTCAACATGGCGATCCCGGTCGGCGCGGCGCTCGGCTACATCGTCGGGGGCATCATCCTGGCGCATTACGGCTGGCGCGCGGCGTTCTACGTGGCGGGAGTCCCAGGGTTGCTGCTTGCAGTGTGGATCTGGCGCCTGCCCGACCCGCCGCGCGGCTCCGCGGACACGGATGAGGTCTCGGTCGCCGCGGGCGCCGGCGCGTCGCTGGCCGTACGGCCGGGATCCTGGGCCGTCTATCCGCGGCTGCTGCGCCAGCGGCCCTACCTGCTCACCGTGCTCGGCTACGCCGCCTATACCTTCGCCCTCGGCGGCATGGCGTTCTGGATGCCGACGTTCCTCGAGCAGGTTCGCGGCGTTCCGACCGTCGAGGCCACTGCCGGCTTCGGTGCCATCATCGTCGTCACCGGATTCCTCGGTACCTTCGCCGGCGGATGGCTGGGGGACTGGGGGCTGAAGTTCTCCCGCCAGGCCTACCTCTGGATCTCGGGTTGGGCCACGCTGCTGGCGGTGCCGGCGACCTATCTGGCGCTCGCATCGGGCAAGCCCGAGGTGTTCTATGCCGCGCTCATCGTGGCCGAGCTGCTGCTGTTCATGTCCACCGGTCCGATCAACACGGCTATCGTCAACCTGGTCAGCCCCGCGGAGAGAGCCTGCGCCGTGGCACTCAGCCTATTCGTCATCCACGCCCTGGGGGATGTCATTTCCCCCTCGATCATCGGCGGCGTATCGGACATGACCTCGCTCGGCGTGGCGGTCATGATCGTGCCGTTCGCGGTCGCGGTGGGCGGGGTGCTGTGGCTGCTCGCCGCGAGAGCCGATGCGAAAGCCGTCGCCGAGCCCGTCGCCGCGGCGTAGAAACGGCGAGGGACTCAGCGGGCGACGAACGCCCGCTCGATGACGTAATCGCCGGCCTCGCCGATGTGCGGTGACATCTGAAAGCCGCGGGCATCGAGCAGAGCGCAGGTGTCGGTGAGCATGCCGGGGCTACCGCAGACCATGGCCCGGTCCTCGGCCGGATCGAGCGGCGGGAGCCCCAGGTCATAGGAGAGCCTTGCGGACTCGATGAGGGTGGTGAGGCGGCCGCGATTGACATGCGGCTCGCGCGTCACCGCCGGGTAATACAGCAGCTTCTTGCTCACCCATTCGCCCAGGAACTCGTGCGATTTGAGCTCCTCGATGCGGTGCTTCACCACGGCGCTCTCGCGCGCCCACCGCACCCCGTGCACGAACACCACCCGCTCGAAGCGCTCGTAGGTCTCGGGGTCCTTGATCACGCTCATGAAGGGCGCCGCGCCGGTGCCGGTGCAGAGCAGGTACAGACGCTTGCCGGGCTTCAGATCGTGCAGTACCAGAGTGCCGGTGGGCTTGCGGCTGACCAGCACCTCATCCCCCTCGCGGATGTGCTGCAGGCGCGAGGTCAGCGGACCGTCCGGCACCTTGATGCTGAGGAATTCCAGGTGCTCCTCGTGGTTGGCGCTGGCGATGCTGTAGGCGCGCAGCAAGGGGCGGGAGTCCACGTGCAGCCCCACCATGACGAATTGCCCGTTCTCGAATCGCAGGCCCGCATCCCGTGTGGTCGTGAACGTGAACTGCGTGTCGGTCCAGTGCCTGACCGTGAGAACGCGCTCGCTGCCGAATGCCGCCAAGAGGATCCACCTTTACCCGGGAATTTCCAGGGCGCGCATTGTAGCGGGGCGAGGCCGTCACCGGGGCGCTTTTGCGGTATTCCCTAATAATCCTGCGGCATATGCGCAGGATCTCCGCAGCAGGCGGGATGCAGCGGCTGATATCATCGGGCGAACGCCGCATTGCGCGCGCTTCGGTCACCAGGGGGACTCATGGGGGAGCCGGACACTTCGGGCAGCCTGCGCGGCCGCACGCTGTTCATCACGGGGGCGAGCCGGGGCATCGGCCTGGCCATTGCGCTGCGGGCGGCGCGCGACGGGGCGAACGTGGCGGTGGCGGCCAAGACCACCGAGCCGCACCCCAAGCTTCCCGGCACGATCCACACCGCCGCCGCCGAGATCGAGGCGGCGGGAGGGAAGGCGCTGCCGATGGCGGTGGACGTGCGGGACGACGAGCAGGTCAGATCCGCCATCGAGCGCACGGTGAACACCTTCGGCGGGATCGATATTCTGGTGAACAACGCGAGCGCGATCAGCCTCACGCCGACGGCCGCGACGGACATGCGTCGGTTCGACCTGATGCACGGCATCAATACGCGCGGCACGCTGCTGTGCTCGAAACTGTGTCTGCCGTATCTCGAGCGAGCGGCCAATCCGCACGTGCTGGTGCTGGCGCCGCCTTTGAAGCTCGAGCAGCGCTGGTTCGCGCCACATCTGCCGTACTCGCTCGCCAAATTCGGCATGAGCCTGTGTGTGCTCGGCCTCTCCGGTGAGTTGCGAGCCCGGGGCATCGCGGTGAACGCGCTGTGGCCCCGGACCATCATCGGCACCGCGGCCCTGCGGGTAGCCATGCAGGGCGCGCCTGCGGAGGCGCTGCGTCGCGTGCGTTCGCCGCAGATCGTCGCGGATGCCGCGTATGCCATCCTCAAGCGCGACAGCCGCAGCTTCTCGGGCAACTTCTGCATCGATGAGCAGGTGCTCAGGGAGGAGGGTGTCACCGACTTCTCGCCCTACCGGGATCCCTCGGTGCGGGAGGAGGACCTGATGACGGACCTGTTCGTCTAGCCGATCCGGTGTCCGAGCTCGATGCCGGCGAGCTCGTAGCCCTTCCTGAAGTCGCGGATGTGGCGCGCCATCCAGGTGCGCGCCGACTCGGGGTCCTTGCGGCCGACCGCCTCGAGGATCCGTCGCTGGGCGGCGGCGATGCGCGAGCGCGCCTGATGCACCTGGTCGATCATGTCGCGCAGCGAGGGCTCGAGCAGGTTGATGAGGGGCTCCTGCACCAGGGCGAAGACCTGGTTGCGGGTGGCCTCGCCCAGGCCGCGGAAGAACTCCGCCGTGTGATGCACGGCCTTCTCGGTGTTGGCGTTCTGTTCATCGAAACGCGCGCGCACGGCCGCGAGCCGCTCGAGATCCGCCTCGGTCCGCTCGCGGGCCGCAATCTCGGCGATGGGCGGCTCGTAGTGCGACAGCGCCTCCCACACCTCGAAGAAGGTCACATCGTGCAGCGCCAGCGCGCGGCTGACGTCCCTGGCGACCTCCCGACGCCGGGGGCGGCTCACCGTCATGAGTTTCGAGCCCGGACGGCGCTCGAGCAGCCCGTTGCTTTCCAGCTCGCGCAGCGCTTCGCGCACCGTCGAGCGGTTGACCCCGAGCTGGCGCGCGAGCTCGGTCTCAGGCGGCAGCCGCTCGCCCTCGCGCAGCGCCCTGCTGAGGATGCGCTCGGTGATGGCGGCGGCGACCTTCCGATAGGCCGGCGCGAGCGGGATCTGGTCGAACTCGACGCTCATCTTTGAGTCTGTGTCACGCGACGCTCTCGAACAGCTCCCGCCCGATCAGCATGCGGCGGATCTCCTGCGTGCCGGCGCCGATCTCGTACAGCTTCGCATCACGCAGCAGCCGTCCGGCCGGATAATCGTTGATGTAGCCGTTGCCACCGAGCGCCTGGATGGCCTCGAGCGAGACGCGCGTGGCATTGTCCGCCGCGAAGAGGATGCAGGCGGCGGCATCGCGCCGCCTCACCCGGCCCGCATCGCAGGCGCGTGCGACGGCATACACGAAGGCGCGCGAGGCGCAGAGCGCGGTATACATGTCGGCGATCTTCGCCTGCATCAGCTCGAACGTCCCTATGGGCTGTCCGAACTGCTTGCGCTCACGCACGTAGGGCAGGGCGAGGTCGAGCGCCGCCGCCATCAGGCCGAGGGGCCCTCCCGCGAGCACCACCCGCTCGTAGTCAAGGCCGCTCATCAACACGCGCACGCCGCCGTTCTCAGGTCCCAGGCGGTTGGCCTGCGGGACGCTGCAGTTCTCGAACACGAGCTCGCAGGTGCTCGAGCCGCGCATGCCGAGCTTGTCGAGCTTCTGCGCGGTGGAAAAGCCGGGCAGGTCCCGCTCGACGATGAAGGCGCTGATGCCGCGCGTGCCCGCGGCAGGGTCGGTTTTGGCGTACACGATGAGGACATCCGCATCCGGGCCGTTGGTGATCCACATCTTGCGTCCGTTCAGAACGTAACGCTCGCCGCGCCTCTCGGCCCGCAGCTGCATGGAGGTTACGTCCGAGCCGGCCTGCGGCTCGGACATGGCGAGCGCGCCGACGTGCTCGCCGCTGACGAGCCGCGGAAGGTACCGGTCGCGCTGCTCGTCGGTGCCGTTGAGGCGCAGCTGGTTGACGCAGAGGTTGGAGTGCGCCCCGTAGGAGAGCCCAACGGCGCCCGAGGCACGCGAGATCTCCTCCATCGCGACGACGTGCGCCAGGTAGCCGAGGCCGGCTCCGCCCCAGCGCTCCGGCACCGTGACGCCGAGGAGGCCGAGCTCGCCGAGCTCGGGCCAGAGCATTCGCGGAAATTCATTGCTGCGATCGATGCGATCGGCGAGCGGGGCGATGCGCTCGGCGGCGAAACGGTGCACCTGCCGGCGGATTTCCTCGGTGGCCTCATCCAGGCCAAAGCCGCTGTCGATCGAGTCGTGGGCGCTCATGAGCTTGTCATCCCGAGAGGTACGATTGTATGATTGTCGGACAATCCGGCCATCGTGACAAGCCCATGCCCCGCATCGCCACCCGGCTCGATACCCGCTCCCAGGACTTCATGGACAATGAGCGCGCCATGTGCGCTCTGGTCGGTGAGCTCAAGGGCACGGTCGAGCGCGCCGCGCAAGGCGGGACGGCGGCGGCGGTCGACCGGCACCGCGCCGCCGGCAAGCTCACGGCCCGGGAGCGCGTTCAGACTCTCCTTGACACCGGCAGCCCCTTCCTCGAGCTCTCGCAGCTCGCCGCGCACGAGCTTTACGGCGGCGGCATCGCCTGCGGCGGAATCGTGACCGGCATCGGCCGGGTGAGCGGCCGGGAGTGCGTCATCGTCGCCAACGATCCCACGGTCAAGGGGGGCACGTATTACCCCATGACCGTCAAGAAGCACTTGCGGGCCCAGGAGATCGCGCGCGAGAACCGGCTCCCCTGCCTGTATCTGGTGGAAAGCGGCGGCGCGTTCCTGCCGGCACAGGATGAGGTGTTCCCCGACCGGGAGCACTTCGGCCGCATCTTTTACAACCAGGCGACGCTGTCGGCGCTCGGAGTGGCCCAGATCGCGGTGGTGCACGGCTCGTGCACGGCCGGCGGAGCGTACGTGCCGGCGATGGCGGACGAGAACGTCATCGTGCGCAACCAGGGCCGCGTGTTTCTCGGCGGTCCGCCGCTGGTGAAGGCGGCTACCGGAGAGGACATCGACGCTGAGTCCCTGGGCGGTGCCGAGGTGCACTGCCGGCAATCCGGTGTCTGCGACCACTATGCCGAGAACGACACGCATGCGCTCGCGATCGCGCGGCGCATCGTCGCGCGGCTGCGCCCGGGTCCGAACACCGACCCGCCGCTTTCCCCGCGGGAGCCGCACTACGATCCGCGCGAGCTGTACGGCGCCGTGCCGGCCAGCCTGCGCAAGCCCTACGATGTGCGCGAGGTGATTGCACGCCTCGTCGACGATTCGCAGATGGAGGAATTCAAGCAGCTCTACGGTACGACGCTGGTGTGCGGCTTCGCTCACCTCTCGGGTTACCCGGTCGGCATCCTCGCAAACAACGGCATCCTGTTCTCCGAAAGCGCGCTCAAGGGCACGCACTTCATCGAGCTGTGCGCGCGCGAGCGCATTCCGCTGCTGTTCCTGCAGAACATCACCGGGTTCATGGTGGGGGCCAAGGCCGAGGCCGGCGGCATCGCCCGGGACGGGGCCAAGCTGGTGACGGCGGTTGCATGCGCGCGGGTTCCGAAGATCACGATCATCATCGGCGGCAGCTACGGCGCCGGCAATTACGCGATGTGCGGCCGGGCGTACTCGCCGCGTTTCCTCTTTCAGTGGCCCAACGCGCGCACCTCCGTCATGGGGGGCGAGCAGGCCGCGAGCGTGCTCGCCACCGTCAAGCGCAGCCAGATCGAGGCGGGCGGCGGCAGCTGGCCGGCCGAGGAGGAGCAAGCCTTCAAGCAGCCGATCCGGGAGCAGTATGAGCGCCAGGGGCACCCGTACTACGCCTCGGCCCGCCTCTGGGACGACGGGGTGATCGACCCGCTTCAGACGCGGCGGATTCTGGGATTGTCTCTCGCGGCGGTGCGCAATGCGCCGGACGAGGAGACCCGCTTCGGTCTCTTTCGGATGTAGGTGCCATGATCCAACGTCTCCTCGTGGCCAATCGCGGCGAGATCGCCTGCCGCATCGTGCGCACCGCCCGGCGGATGGGCATCCACACTATCGCGGTGTACTCCGATGCCGACAGGGGAGCGCACCATGTGCGTGAGGCCGACGAGGCCGTGCGCATCGGCCCGCCGCCGGCGAGCGGGAGTTATCTCGACATCGCGGCCATCCTGAGCGCCGCGCGCGCCACGGCTGCCGAGGCGATTCACCCGGGCTACGGGTTCCTGTCGGAAAACGCCCGCTTCGCGCGTGCCTGCCGGGACGCGGGCCTGATTTTCGTGGGACCGACGCCCGCGGCCATCGAGGCCATGGGCGTCAAGAGCCTCGCCAAGGCCCGGGTGCGCGCCCTCGGCGTGCCGGTGCTGCCCGGCTACGAGGGCGAGCGCCAGGACATCGAGCACCTTGCGGCCCAGGCGCTCTCGGCGGGCCTGCCGCTCATCGTCAAGCCCGCCGCCGGCGGCGGCGGCAAGGGCATGCGCGTGGTGCGCTCGCGGGATGAGGTGCGCGAGGCGCTGGAGTCAGCGAGGCGCCAGGCCGAGAGCAGCTTCGGTGACGGCACACTGCTCCTCGAGCGCTACCTTCCCGAGCCGCGCCACATCGAGGTGCAGGTGTTCGCCGACCAGCACGGCAATTGCGTTCACCTCGGCGATCGGGACTGCTCGGTGCAGCGGCGCCATCAGAAACTGATCGAGGAGGCCCCCGCTCCGGGGCTGGCGGATGAGCTGCGCGAGCGGCTGCGGCGGTCGGCTGTCGAAGTGGCGCGCGACATCCGCTACACGGGCGCCGGCACGGTGGAGTTCCTCTTCGATGGCCACGAGTTTTACTTCCTGGAAATGAACACGCGCCTTCAGGTCGAGCACACCGTCACCGAAGCGGTGACGGGCCTCGACCTGGTGGAATGGCAGTTGCGCGTTGCCGCCGGAGAGCCCCTGCCGCTTGCGCAGTCGCAGATCCGGATCGACGGGCACGCCATCGAGGCCAGGGTGTGCGCCGAGGATCCGTGGCGGGAATTCCTGCCGAGCGCCGGTGTGTTGCAGCTCGCCGAGTGGCCGCGGGGAGAGGCGTTGCGCGTGGATGCGGGATTTGCCGCGGGGGACAGCGTGCCGGCGGTCTATGACTCGCTGCTCGCCAAGGTGATCGCTTGGGCGCCGCAGAGGGAGCGTGCGGCGCACCTGCTGGGGCAGGCCTTGGAGCGGACGTGCCTCGCGGGCGTGCACACCAACGAGCGCTGGCTCAGCCGGATCCTGCGCTCGAGAGTGTTTCTCGAGGCCCGACACAGCGTGGCATTGCTCGGCCAGCGCCTTGAGGAGTTTTCCGCTCCGGTGCACGCGGATGCGGCGGTCATGGCGCTCGCTGCGCTCGCTGCGCAGGGCGGGGCAGGCGGACGATCAAACCCCTGGGCCGTGGGCGATGGCTTCTCTCCGAATCTGCCGGCGCAGGTCTTCGTCACGTTGTCGGCAGGCGGATGCGAGCGCAGGGTCGCGCTGCAGTTCGAGCACGGCGTGCCGCGTTCGGCGATTGCCGGTGCGCAGGATCCCGAGCGCCCGGGGAGCTCCATCGAGGTGGCCGATGTCAGGATGGAGGACGGCATGATCCTTGCGCAGCTGCAGGGGCGTTGGCGGCAGGCGCGGTATTTCCGCGACGGATCGCGCCTGCACCTCTGGGAGGGCGGGGCGCATCACGAGTTCCTGATCGAGGATCCGCGCGTGCGTGAGTTTGCCGCCTCCACCGCGAGCGGAGGCCTCACGACCCCGCTCCCCGGGGTCGTGTCGGCGGTGGCGGTCGAGGCCGGACAGAAGGTGAGCGCGGGTGAGGTGCTGATGGTCATCGAGGCGATGAAAATGGAGCACGGGATCACCGCTCCCTTCGACGGCGTCGTCGAGGCCGTTCATTTCTCGCGAGGCGATCGTGTGCCGGAGGGCAGCGAGCTGCTGTCGCTGTCGCGCAGCGCGGACGACGCGGCTTGAATTTAGGCTCCGTTCAGCTTCCCCAGGGAACAATGCCGGCATCCACAGGTGAGGGGAGCTCAAATCCATGAACAAGTCGCTGTTGGTGGGCGTGGCCATCGGCGCGGCGACCGCCGTCGCCGCCGGCGCCTTCGCCGGCTACAAGCTCGGCCCGCAGGCGGCGGCCGGCGCCGCAACCAACACGGGCGCCTCCGGCCCGGACAGCGGCCGTCACCGGCTCCGCTCGGGCGGGCCGCGGTATGCCCGGGTGGTGCAGGTGATCCCGCTGACGCGCCGGATCCTCACTCCCACTCAGCGATGCCATGATGTGACGGTCACGCACGTGCGTCCGGCGAGCGACAATCACCAGATCATCGGCAGCATCGCCGGCGCGGTGATCGGCGGGCTGGTCGGCAATCAGATCGGCGATGGCACGGGCAAGGACATCGCGACAGCCGCCGGCGCGGCCGCCGGCGGTTATGCCGGCAACCGGATCGAGAAGCACATCCAGGACGGCAACACCTACACGAGCACCACGCGCCGGTGCCGGACGGTCTACGCGAAGACTCTCGTGCCCGACGGTTACCGGGTGCGCTACCGCTTGAATGGCCGGGAAGGCACCGTGCGCATGGGCCACGACCCCGGGCGGCGGATCCCGGTCCGCAACGGGCAGCTGGACTTGCGCGCCGGACAGAGCACCTGAGTCAGGCCCGGGCGTTGCGGGCGGGCCGCCTCTTGCCCCTGGAGGGCGTCTTGGACACATGGGGGGAGTCGCGGTCGAAGAACCGCCAGGGCCGCCGCGCCCATTGGCCGGCGTAATCCACCCCGATCCGCCGGCTGTGTCCGATGCGCACCGCAGGCGCGCAAGGCGGCCGCTCGATCCACAGCGTGCTGCCGCAAAGATCAGCGCCGTTGATTCCCATGTCGATCTGCATCGCCCGGGACAGCAGCCCCGGTCCGCAGGTACGCTGCGTGATGCCGGTCACGGGCTCGACGGCCCGCAACAGCACCGCGTGCGGCACCCCTTCGGCCGCCGTAACCACGTTGAGGCAGTGCCAGAATCCGTAGATGAAGTAGACATAGGCGTGGCCGGCGGGCCCGAACATGACCTCGGTCCGCGCGGTGCGGCCGCGGCAGGAGTGCGCGGCGCGGTCCTCGGGCCCTTGATACGCTTCGGTCTCGACGATCCGCCCGACGCGCAACGTGGAGCCGCTCCTGCGCACCAGATGCATCCCGAGCAGCTCGCGGGCCACGGTCAGGGTGTCCTGCATGTAGAAGTCGCGGAGGAGCTTGCGGGACCGAGCCATGGACCGCGATGTTACGACATCCCCGTCCGGGACCGACTTCGTTCACTGCCCGCGCCGAGCCGTCTTCGCCAAAGGCCAGGGCGTGAGCGCGGCGGTAATTCAGCCCTCGGTATCGAGAACCATGCGCACCAGCTGGGCGAAGGACGAGGCACCCATCTTTTCCATGACCCGTGCGCGGTGGATCTCCACCGTGCGTTGGCTCACCCCCAGGTCCGCGGCCACCACCTTGTTGGGTTTGCCGCGGGTGATCAGGGTCAGCACCTCATGCTCGCGCGGGGTGAGCGAGGTCAGCCGGTCCCGGATGCGGTCCTTTTCCTTCAGCTCCTGGCGGGTCCGGTGGTCCCTCTCGAGCGCCCGCTGCACCCGATCGAGCAGATCCTGGTCACGAAAGGGCTTCTGCAGGAAGTCGAAGGCCCCGTGCTGCATGGCCTCGACGGCCATCGGGATATCCCCGTGGCCGGTGATGAAGATGACCGGAATCGTGGCGCCGCGCACATTCAGGATCTGCTGCAGCTCGAGCCCACTCATGCCCGGCATGCGCACATCGAGCACCACGCAGCCGGGGTGCCTGGGATCGTAGCCGGCGAGGAATTCCTGGGCGCTGCTGTAGGCCGTCGCGGGCAGTCCGACGGATTTCAGCAGCAGCCGCAGCGATGCGCGTACCGCCTCATCATCATCGACGACAAAAACCGTCGACTGGGGTTCTCTGGGTTTTTCCATGGGCGGGTTACCGGTGCGCCGCGACGGGCCGGCGATGCTCTGGGCGGGGCTGTCGGAAAGACATGGACATGGGTTGCTCACCTGCGAGAGTATGTTGCCGCCGGGCCATGCGGCGCGCTAGGTACTTTCCGCATACGGTCGCATGGCGGCGTTTGGCGGACAAGAGTGGCGCTTTTTGCGCCCCGCCGCGCTGGGCCGGGGCCGATGCCCGGATCCGGCGCTTCTTTGTAGTCCGGAGGCTCCAGTGGATACAGAAGCGGTACGCGCACGTCTGTTGAAGCGACGAGAGGAGCTGCAAACACGGGCAAGCAGCGCCCGGGCGGATCTGCGCCATGAGTCCGATCCGCTGAGCGCGGATTTCGCCGAGCAGGTGACCCAGCGTGAGACCGACGAGGTGCTCGGGGCGATCTCCGAGTCGGCGCGCGAGGAGCTCAGGCGGATCCAGGCCGCTCTGAGAAGGCTCGATGAGGGCACCTACGCCACGTGCTCGGTGTGCGGCGAGCCGATCGAGGAGGGCCGGCTCAAGGCCGTTCCCTACACCGATCGCTGCCGCAACTGCGCCAAGGGATGAGCGGGAACAGCCGCGGGTGATCGCACGGCCCCGGGTCGCATGTGCCGGGCGGGCGGGCCGCAAGTCCGCGCCCGCGGGCTCTCGCGCGGCACAGACGGCGAGGCGAAATGGACCCGGGGGGGCTTGCAAGGAGCACGGATCGCGCGGTGCAATGCCGAGCTCGATGCGCCTGAGGCGCACAGGAGCCGGGTTACCGCATGACTCATCCGAAACCTTCCGGCGTCATCACCATCACCACGGAC
>JAJZLX010000657.1 GCA_021850555.1 Pseudomonadota bacterium
GAACTGCTTGAGCTCCGGCAGATCCGCCCGCGGCAGAGCCATCGGCGTGCTCGAGGAGCACAGGTTGATGACGAACGGGCCCGCCTCGGCAGCGGGCTCTTCCGGGGAACCTGCGCCGGCATCCGCCTTGTGCGCCAGATTTTCCGCTGGTGTCATGTTGGTACAGACTCTCGCTCGTTGACCCTGGGCGGGGCGCCGGCATGAGGTGGGAGCGAGCGAGCGCGCCTGGCGCGCGATCGTGGCGGCCCCGCCGTCATGGGAATCGTCCCGAAGACCGGTGGCTTTGCGTCCCCGCCTTTCGACGGGTTTGCCTTTGTCACTGACGCAAAGTGTCAGCGGGCTGACTCAGAGTGTCAAGCGCCCGGATTGAGGCGCAACTCTCAAGGTGCGGGAACTGCGTACCCCCGGCGCCGCGGTGCGCAGCTTATGTTTCAAGGGTGGCGCGATATGTAATGCCCGCGGCAAAGATGCCGCTTATGTCAGATCAGGCAAGGATGCCGGGCAGGTCGAGCCCGTGGCGGCGCGCGCAATCGAGCGCCTCCGGGTAGCCGGCATCGGCGTGGCGCATCACGCCGCTCGCCGGGTCGTTCCACAGCACGCGCCCGATCCGTCGGGCCGCCTCCGGCGTGCCGTCGCACACGATGACCAGGCCGGCGTGTTGCGAGAAGCCCATGCCGACACCGCCGCCATGGTGGAACGAGACCCAGGTCGCCCCCGAAGCGGTATTCAACAGTGCGTTGAGCAGCGGCCAGTCGGACACCGCGTCCGAGCCGTCGCGCATCGCCTCGGTCTCGCGGTTCGGCGAGGCGACCGAGCCCGAGTCGAGATGATCGCGTCCGATCACCACGGGAGCCTTGAGCTCCCCGCGCGCGACCATCTCGTTGAACGCGAGCCCCAGGCGGTGCCGGTCCCCGAGGCCGACCCAACAGATGCGCGCCGGCAGCCCCTGGAAGCGGATCCGCTCGCGTGCCATGTCGAGCCAGTGGTGCAGATGCGCGTCGTTCGGCAGCAGCTCCTTGACCTTGGCGTCGGTCTTGTAGATGTCTTGCGGGTCGCCCGACAGCGCCGCCCAGCGAAACGGGCCCACGCCGCGGCAGAACAGCGGCCGGATGTAGGCGGGCACGAAGCCGGGGAAGTCGAAGGCGCCCTTCACACCCTCCTCCAGCGCCATCTGCCGGATGTTGTTGCCGTAGTCCACGGTGGGCACGCCGGCCCGGTGGAAGTCCAGCATCGAGCGCACATGCACGGCCATCGAGGCCCGGGCTGCCTTGCTGACGGCCGCCGGATCGCGCTCGCGCATCTCGAGCCAGTGCTCGACCGTCCAGCCGGCCGGCAGATAGCCGTTCACCGGATCGTGGGCCGAGGTCTGGTCCGTGAGCAGGCTCGGGCGCACCCCGCGCCGGAAGATCTCGGGCAGCAGCTCGGCTGCGTTGCCGAGCAGGCCCACGGAGGCCGGCCTGCCCTGCGCGCCGGCCCGCTGCACGATCTCGAGCGCCTCGTCCAGGCTCTCGGTGGCGTGATCGAGGTAGCCCGAGCGCAGCCGCATGTCGATGCGCGAGCGCTGACACTCTATGGCGAGGCAGGAGAGACCCGCCATCACCGCCGCGAGCGGCTGCGCGCCGCCCATGCCGCCCAAGCCCGCCGTCAGCAGCCAGCGCCCTCTCGTGTCGCCTCCGTAGTGGCGGCGGCCCATCTCCGCAAAGGTCTCGTAGGTGCCCTGCACGATGCCCTGGCTGCCGATGTAGATCCACGAGCCCGCCGTCATCTGGCCGAACATCATCAGCCCCTTGCGGTCGAGCTCGTTGAAGTGCTCCCAGGTCGCCCAGCGCGGCACCAGGTTGGAGTTGGCGATCAGCACACGCGGGGCATCCTCGTGGGTCCTGAAGACCCCCACGGGCTTGCCCGACTGGATGAGCAGCGTCTGATCGGCTTCGAGCCGCCGCAGTGTCGCGACGATGATGTCGTAGCTCTCCCAGTCGCGCGCCGCGCGGCCGATCCCCCCGTACACCACCAGCTCCGAGGGTCGCTCGCCGACCTCGGGGTCCAGGTTGTTCATCAGCATGCGAAGCGGCGCCTCGGTGAGCCAGCTCCTGGCGGTGCGCTGCGCTCCGGTGGGCGCGCGAATGACCCGGGTGGTATCGATGCGGGTTCGTTGGGCGGCGGGTGATGTCATGGAAGCATTCCTCAGGAGCTTGCGAAATCGACACACGCGCGCAGCACGCTCTCGAGCAGCGCACGCAGAGGTCCCGCCCGGTCCGGGTCGTAGGGCGGCGGCCAGTTGCCGCTATCGGGCACGGGCGGCTCGTCGAGGTATCCGCGGCAGGCGAGCTCCATCTGCACGGCGTGGACACCGTGCGACGGGTTGCCGTAGCGGCGCGTCGTCCAGCCTCCGACAAAGCGACCGTCGGTAACGCGGGTGAAGCGCGGATCCTCGCACGCGGCCTCGATCCTTCGGGCGAGCAGCGGATCACAGCTCGCCCCCCGGTAAGTGCCGATGTTGAGGTTTGGCAGCTCGCCCTCGAACAGCCTCGGCACGCGCGAGCGGATGCTGTGCGCGTCGTAAAGCACGACACGCGGGTGCTTCTCCCTGATGCGCCGCACTTGCGCCAGGAGTGCCGCATGATACGGCTCGTGCCAGCGCGCCCGCCGGTCGGCAATGGCGGCTGCGTCGGGCTCCCGGCCCGGGCGATAGAGCGGCTCGCCGTCGAATGTCGTCAGCGGGCACAGGTCAGTGGTGGCCTGCCCGGGATAGAGGGACGCTCCGGAGGGGTCGCGATTGACGTCGATGACCGTGCGCGAGAGGTTGGTGCGAACCGTCGTCGCTCCCAGCTCGCGGGCCATGTCGTAGAGCCGATGCACCCACCAGTCCGCATCCTTGCGCGCGAGCCACGGCGAGAGCAGGCATGGCTCGAGCTGCGCAGGGATGTCGGTGCCGGTATGCGGAAAGCTGACGATGAGCGGGGCGCCGCCGCGATGGATCTCGAGCCAGTCGCTCATGAGGGCCCCAGGGCCGGCAGCGGCACGCCGCAGACCGCCTGGATCAGCGCGCGGCCGCGCACGAGCTCGCTCGCCGCCAGCAGATCCGTGTGCAGATAGCGATCGTCGTCAAGCGGCGCGATTCGCGCGCGTACCGCTTTGCGCGCCGCTTCGAGCGGTGCGCTCGAGCGCAGGTCGCCGTAGAAATCGCAGCCTTGGGCGGCGGTGATGAGCTCGATGCCGACGATGCTCGCGGCGTTGGCCGCCATACGGTGCAGACGCCGCGCTCCGTGCGCGGCCATCGACACGTGATCCTCCTGGTTGGCTGAGGTCGGGATGGAATCGATGCTGGCCGGATGCGCGCACTGTTTGTTCTCGGACACCAGCGCCGCTGCGGTCACCTGCGGCAGCATCAATCCGGAGTTCAGACCGGGATGGGGGGTGAGGAAGGCCGGCAGCCCCGAGAGCGCCGGATCGACCAGCATGGCGATGCGCCGCTCGGACAGCGAGCAGATCTCGCACAGCGCGATCGCCATGGCGTCGGCGGCGAAAGCGACGGGTTCGGCGTGGAAGTTGCCCCCCGAGAGCGCCTCGTCGGTGTCGGGAAAGATCAGCGGATTGTCGGACACCCCGTTCGCCTCGCACTCCAGCGTGCGGGCTGCGTAGCGCAACAGGTCGAGCGCGGCGCCCATGACCTGGGGCTGGCAGCGCAGGCAATACGGATCCTGCACCCGTGGATCGCCCGTGCGATGCGAGGCGCGGATCGCAGATCCCGCCATGAGCGCGCGCAGCGTCGCCGCGGTCTCGATCTGCCCGCGATGTCCGCGCAGGGCATGGATGCGTGGATCGAACGGTGTATCGGAGCCCTTGGCCGCCTCGGTCGACAGCGCCCCGGTCACCAGCGCCGACTGGAACACGGCCTCGATGTCGAACAGCGCGGCGAGCGCGTTGGCGGTGGAGAACTGGGTGCCGTTGAGCAGCGCCAGCCCCTCCTTGGGCGCGAGCGTCAGCGGCGAGAGGCCGGCGGCCGCCAGCGCCTCGAGCGCCGGCAGGCGCCGCCCCGAGGCCAGCTCGATCTCCCCGACCCCGATCAGCGCCCCCGCCAGGTGCGCGAGCGGCGCGAGATCTCCGCAGGCGCCGACCGAGCCCTGCGAGGGGACCACGGGTGTCAGGCCCCGCTCCAGCAGAGCGCACATCAGTCTCACCGTATCGGGCCTGACACCCGAGGCGCCCTGCGCCACGTTGGCGATCTTCAGCGTCAACATCAGGCGCGCCACGGCTGCGGGCATGGCCTCGCCGACACCCACGCAGTGCGAGAGCACGATGTTGCGCTGCAGCCGCTCGAGATCGGCGGCCTCGATGCGCACGCTCGCGAGCCTGCCGAACCCGGTGTTGATACCGTACACCGGCTCCCCGCGCGCCAGGATGCGCGCCACCGCCTCTGCCGCGGCTGCGATGCGGGCAAAGCACGACTCCTCGAGGACCACGCCGGCGCCGCGATAGACGGCCGCCCATTCCGTCAATGTGACTCGTCCGGGCCGGACAACGACTGCGTTCAATCACCCCTCCAGATACGCTTGTTCAAGGGATTGCGGCCGATCCAATAGACCAGCTCGGCCGGGCGCTCGACATCCCAGATCGCAAGGTCCGCCCGCTTGCCCGCCTCGAGCGTGCCGATCTCGCGCCCCCGACCGAGGGCATGAGCCGCTTCGCGGGTCACACCGGCCAGGCATTCCTCGATGGTGAGGCCGAACTGCACGGCGGCGAGGTTCAGGGCGGTCAGGACGGACAGCAGCGGCGAGGTGCCCGGATTGCAATCCGTGGCGATAGCCATGCGCACGCCGCAGCGGCGCAGCTCCGCGACAGGAGGCTGTTGACGCTCCCTCAGGCTGTAGAACGCCCCCGGCAGCAGCACGGCCACGGTCCCCGAGCGCGCCAGTGCGGCCACCCCCTCGGTGTTGGTCCACTCCAGGTGATCGGCCGACAGCGCCTGGAACTCGGCCGCCAGTGCCGCGGCGCCGCTGTCGGAGAGCTGGTCGGCGTGCAGCTTCACGGGCAGCCCGGCGCCGCGCGCGGCCGCGAGCACCCCGCGGATCTCGGCCGGCGTGAAGGCGATGCCCTCGCAGTAGCCGTCGACCGCATCGGCCAGACCTTCACGGGCGGCCTGCGGAATGAGTGTGCGGATCACCAGATCGAGGTAGGCCTCCCGGTCGCGGTCGGGCGGAACGGCGTGGGCGGCGAGCAGCGTCGTGGCTACTTCGACCGGATGATGGCGGCCGAGCGCGCGGGCGACGCGCAGCATCCGCAGCTCCGTGAGCAGATCAAGTCCATAGCCTGACTTGATCTCGACGGTCGTTACCCCCTCGGCCATCAAGACGCGCAGCCGTTCGCCCGCCGAGGCCGCCAGCTCCTCATCCGTCGCTGCCCGAGTCGCCCTCACCGTGGACAAAATGCCCCCACCGGCCCGCGCGATGCTCTGATAGTCCGCCCCAGCCAGGCGCATCTCGAACTCCCCGCTACGCTCGCCCCCGAACACGAGATGGGTGTGGCAGTCGATCAGGCCGGGGGTAACAAGGCGTCCCTCGAGGTCGAGGACCTCCCCCGCATCGGCTCCAACGGGCAGGTCCGCCTCTGCCCCGGCGAAGACAATGCGGCCTCGCGCGACGCCGATGGCACCGGGATGCACCAATCCGACGCCCGGACGTTGTGGCGCCAGAGTCGCCAGCCTTGCGTTGCGCCACAGACGATCGAATCGCACGGAGCAGGGCCTTCTAATTTGCCTAGCCAAATCATAATATGCCTAGACATATCAGGGAACCCCTGATGGCAAATCCGGAAAGCGCGCACCATGAGCCGGACATTCTTTTTCGATTCCGCCTGGTTGCCGGACGGCTGGCGCCGCAACGTGCGCGTCTCGGTCCGCGCGGGGGTCATCGAGCGCGTGACCATGGATGCCGCACCGCACCCGGGCGATGAGCGCTCGAGCAGGGCCATAGCGGGTCTGCCCAACGTTCATAGCCACGCCTTTCAACGCGCCATGGCGGGCCTGGCCGAGCGCCGAGGCCCGCAGGGCGCGGACGACTTCTGGTCCTGGCGTGAGGTCATGTACCGCTTCCTGGCGAGGATGGGGCCGGATGACCTGGAGGCGATCGCCGCCTACGCCTACGCGGACATGCTGGAGGCCGGATTCACCAGCGTCGGGGAATTCCACTATCTGCACCTCAGCCCCGACGGGGCGCCCTACGGGAATCCCGCGGAGCTCGCTCTGCGCCATGCCGCGGCGGCCGACCTCACCGGCATCGGCCTCACGCTGCTGCCGGTGTTCTACGAATCCAGCGGGTTCGGTGGCGCCGCCCCCACGCCCGGCCAGCGCCGATTCATCACGGACCTCGACACCTTTGCCGACATCGTCGCCCGGGTGCGCACACACCTCGGCCAGGACGCCCACCGTAACACCGGGATCGCCCCTCACTCTCTGCGGGCGGTGAGCGCGGATCACCTGCACACCCTGCTGAGCCGCAATCCGCAGGGCCCCGTGCACATCCACGCGGCGGAGCAGATGAAGGAGGTCGAGGATTGCCTCGCCTTCTGCGGCCTGCGGCCGGTCGAGTGGCTGCTGCGCCGGGCCGAGATCACGGCACGCTGGTGCCTGGTCCACGCAACCCATCTCACGGGGCAAGAATCGGCGGAGCTGGCCCGCAGCGGCGCGGTTGCCGGACTGTGTCCGGTCACGGAAGCCAACCTGGGGGACGGGATCTTCCCGGCGGCGGCCTATCACGGCGCACGGGGCCGTTGGGCGATCGGCACCGACTCGCACATTCTTCTCGATGCCGCCGGCGAGCTGCGCCAGTTGGAATACAGTCAGCGCCTGACGCTGCGCTCACGTAACATCCTGGCAGGCCCCGGGCAGCACTCGACCGGAGAGACCCTGTACCAGGCCGCCCTGGCCGGCGGCGCGCAGGCGCTCGGATTGCCGGTGGGCGCAATTGCGCAGGGACGGCGGGCCGATTTTCTGATCCTGGATGCCGCTCATCCGGACCTGGCGGGACGGGGCGAGGATGCCGCGATCGACACCTGGGTGTTTGCAGCCGGGCGATCGCTGATCCGCGATGTCATCGCCGCGGGACGCAAGGTGGTGAGCAATCGCCGCCACATCGAGCGGGAACGGATCGATGCGGCCTTTCGCCGCACCATGACCTCGCTGCTGCAGGCCGGATGACATGAGCGAGGCCGAGCCGCTGAAGACATCCGACACGGGCGCACTGCCGCGGTACCGGGAAATATACGATGCGCTGCGGCAGCGGATCGTCTCCGGCGCCTGGGCGCCCGGTTACCGGCTGCCCTCCGAGCACGAGCTGGCGAAGTCCTTCGGCTGCGCCCGGATGACCATCAGCAAGGCGCTCGGCGCGCTCGCCGAGCAGCATCTCATCACCCGCCGCCGCCGCGCGGGCACGACGGTGAATGCGCCACGGGCCCAGGAATCGATCCTGGAGATCCACGATATCGAGGCGGAGCTCGTGGCGGCGGGCTCCGTTTACGAATACCAATGCCTCGATCGGCAGATTCGACCGGCGAGCGAGGAAGATGCGGCCGCGCTCGGCGTGGCCGCGGGCACGCCGGTGCTCTGGCTCACCGGCGTGCATCGCGCCGACGGCCGCCCGCATGCGCTGGAAGAGCGGCTGATCAATCTGCAGTCGGTACCGGAGGCGAGAGGCGAGCGGTTTGCCGGCACCTCCCCGGGGAGGTGGCTGCTCAAACGGATTCCCTGGACGGACGCAGAGCACCAGATCTCGGCGCTGAATGCCGATGCCGCCATTGCCCACCGCCTCGACATCCCCCGCCGCAAGGCCTGCCTGTGCATCGAGCGCAACACCTGGCTGGAGGCGCAGCGGGTGACGCACGTGCGCCTCATCTACCCCTGCGATCAGCATCGCCTCCTCGCCCGATTCCGGCACAAAAGGGCTTGAGCCGCTACAGGTCCAGCGACAACTGCGGGCTTTGGGCAGGCGGCGGCCTGAATGACTGGACGTCGAGGCCGCCCGCTCGCCGGGTGTCGAGACCGAGCCGCCGGCAGGCGATGTGGAAACGGTTGCGCAGCAGTTGCGCGAACGGTCCGCAGCCGCGCATGCGGGAGCCGAAGCGCGGATCGTTCTCCCTCCCATCGCGCATCTGCCGCACCAGCGACATCACGTGCTCCGCGCGGTCGGGATAGTGGGCGGCCAGCCATTCCCGGAAAAGAGCCTTCACCTCGTAGGGCAGACGCAGCACGATGTAGGTGGCCCAGCGGGCCCCGGCATCCGCGGCGGCCTCGAGGATGCTTTCCATCTCATGGTCGGTGAGCGCGGGGATCACAGGCGCCACGAGCACGCCGCTCGGAACACCGGCCTCGCTCAGGGCGCGCACAGCCTCGAGTCGGGCGCGGGGCGAGGCGGCCTGCGGCTCCATGCGCCGCTTCAACTCAGGATCCAGCGTGGTGATGCTGATGCCGACGCTCACCAGGTTCTCGCGCGCCAGCCGCGTTAGCAAATCGAGATCGCGCAGCACCAGAGCGCCCTTGGTGATGATGGTGAGCGGATGGCGGCAGCGGGCGAGCACCTCGAGGATGTCGCGCGTG
Organism: Pseudomonadota bacterium; assembly: GCA_021850555.1. The sequence continues at coordinate 8,591 of JAJZLX010000657.1, forward strand.
ACGCGCATGCGTCGCTCGATCGGCTGGTACGGATCGGTGTTTGATCCCATGTTGATCGGCTTGCACACATAGCCGGGGCGAGACAGCTCCCGCTCCAGCAATTTGGCCGCGTCCAGCTTGTAGAACAGCTTCGTCTCGAAATCCAGCCCTGAGGAAAGACCAACATAACCATGACTCGGCCTCGCGTAGCAGTAGCAGCACGCATGCGAGCATCCCCTGTAGGGATTGATCGACTGCTCGAAGGGAATGTCGGGCGAGTCATTGGTGCTGATGACGCTGCGGGCACGGTCGGGCTCGATGGAAACGGGCGGGGCGTCGGGCGGCTCCTGCTGGTACCAGCCGTCGTCGAGGGCTTCCCGCCTGCGCCGCTCGAATCGGCCCGCGGGGTTCGAGAGCGCCCCATGGCCCTTCAGAGGCTTCCGATTCGATTTGTCGCCCGCTGCCGCCATCGGATGACTGTACATCTGTCCAGGCTTGTCGTAAAGCGGCCCGAACCTGACCCCGGTCAACCGTGCGCCCGGCCGCGACTGGACGGCGGGGGGTTGGCGCTGCCACTCTTACGGCCCCTCGACGAGCAGCTGTTTCAACCGACCATGGCGACCTGCGCGCCTGCGGCGCGATCGGTCAATGGTCCCCAACCGTGAAAATCGAAGAGCGATGAACAACGAAGCCCCTTCCCGGCCCATCCCGGAGCCGGACCTCGCAGCCGAGAGCGCCGCGCGCGCGCGCCAATCCCAGCTCACCAAGCCCCCGGGCTCCCTCGGCCGGCTGGAGGACCTCGCCTGCTGGCTCGCCGGACGCCTGCGCCAGCCAGTTCCCGACATGCCTCGCTGCGAGGTCGCCGTGTTCGCGGGGGACCACGGCGTGGCCGCTCAGGGCGTCTCGGCGTTCCCCCAGGCGGTGACCGGCCAGATGGTCGCCAACTTCGCCGCCGGCGGCGCGGCCATCAATGTGCTGACCAAGCTCCATGACTGCCGGATCGAGGTGGTGGATGTCGGGGTGGCCACCGACGCCGCACCGCCCTCGGGCGTGCGCAACGAGCGGGTGCGGGCCGGAACTCGTGATCTGTCGAGGACGGCCGCCATGACGGCCGAGGACACCCGCAAGGCGCTCGATGTGGGCGAGCAATGCGCTCGCCGGGCGGTGGACCGGGGCGCGCGCCTGTTGATCGCCGGGGACATGGGCATCGCCAACACCACGGCCGCGGCGTGCCTGATCTGCGCGTTCACCGGCAGCGAGCCGGCACGCATCGTGGGACGCGGTACGGGGGTGGACGAGCCGGGCCTGAAGCACAAAGTCGCCGTGGTGCAGGCGGCGCTCAACCGTGTGGCTGCCGCCCGCCCCGGCCGCTCGCCGCTCGATGTGGTGCGGACAGCGGCCGACGGCGAGCCGCGCTCGCAGGCCGCGTTCGAGATCCTGAGCGAGCTTGGCGGCCTCGAGATCGCGGCCATCGCCGGCTACTACCTCGAGGCGGCGCGCCTCGGCGTGCCGGTGCTGGTGGATGGCTACATCTCCACCGCGGCCGCACTCAGCGCCGTGCGCATGGCTCCCGCGAGCCTCACGTGGATGCAGGCGGGCCATCGCTCGGCGGAGGCAGGCCATCGCGTTGCGCTCGAGGCGCTCGGCCTCGTGCCGCTGTTGGACCTGGACATGCGCCTCGGAGAGGGCACCGGCGCGGCGCTCGCTCTGCCCATCGTGCGCGCGGCGCTCGCGCTGCATCGCAACATGGCCACCTTCGCCGAAGCGGGGGTCTCGGAAAAATCCGCCCCGGCATGAGGCCTGCGGCCGGCACGCGCCTGCGGGGCCTGAGACTGGCCACCCAGTTCCTCACCCGCCTGCCGGTGCGGCGGGTCGAGGACTTCTCCCCGCTGGAGCTTTCGCGCGCGGCTCTGTGGTTTCCCGCCGTGGGGTTGGGCCTGGGGATCCTCACGGTGTTGCCGGCTGCCATTGCCGGGCACCGGCCGCTGTTGGCGGCCGCGCTCGGCGTACTGGCCTGGACCTGGATGAGCGGTGCGCTGCACCTCGACGGGCTGGCGGATCTCACCGATGCGCTGGCCGCTTCGCATCGCGATCCGGATCGCTTTCTCGCCGTACTGTCCGATCCGCACGCGGGCACATTCGGTGTGGTGAGCGTCGTGCTGGTGCTGCTGCTGAAGACCGCCGCGCTCGACTCCCTCGACCACCTGCCGCTGCTTCCGGTTCTGCTGGCGCCTCACAGCCTCATCGTCGATGTCGTTCCCCCCTCTGGCGCTACGCTGTGCGCCGTGGCATTGATCCCGGCCTGGGCGCGCCTGGGGCCGCTGCTCTGGAGAGGCTGGCTGCGACCCCTCAAGCCCGGCCAGGGTGAGCGCTTCGCGCAGCACCCGCTGCCCGTCGGCTGGATCGTCTCATGGACGCTCGCGCTGCTGGCCGCCAGCGCGCTGCTCGCACCGGTCTTGTGCCTGGCGCCGCTCGTGATCGCCGGCTGGGGGTACTGGCTGAAGCGGCGCGTCGGCGGCATGAGCGGGGATTGCCTGGGGGCCGGCATCGAGGTCTGCGAGACGGTGCTGATCATCGCGCTGGCGCTGGTGAGCGCCTGATTGCGCATCCTATTTCAAGCGCAACGCCAGCCCCGCCGTCACGAAGAACACCTCGTCGCAGGCCGCCGCCACGGCCTGATTGAGCCAACCCTGCTCGTCGCGGAACACCCGGGCGGCGGAACTTGCCGGCACGATGCCGCCGCCGACCTCGTTGCTGACCAGGATCACGGGACACATGAGGCTCGAGAGCGCCTCGATGAATGCGTCCCGCTCGCGCCGCCAGCCGCCGAGGTCGGCTGTTATGTCGCTCCGCGTTCCGCCCGACAGGCTTTCCGGGGGCCACAGGCAGTTGGACACCCACAGAGTCAGGCAATCGACGAGCAGCACGCTCCCGGGGACCGCCTCCTCCTGCAATGCGTCCGCCAATGCGATCGGCGCCTCCCGCACACGCCAGTGGCCGGGACGCTCGCGCCGGTGCGCCTCGATGCGTGCGGCCATCTCCGCATCCGACTCGGTGGCCGTCACGATGCAGCGGACCTCGTGACAGCATCCGGCCGCCTTGCGCGCGGCGAGCGAGCTCTTGCCGCTGCGGGCAGCGCCGAGGAACAGGACTTTCATGTCAACACGCATCCTTCAGCGCGATGCCCGGATCGGCCAGCCGCTGCGGATCGGGGCGCGCACGCGCCGCAATGAGCTTGCGCGCCGCCATCTGGTCCTTCGGCGTATTGATGCTGTCGAGGGCGATCAGCTCACCGGCGCGCAGGTAGCAGGCGCTGAAGGCGCGCGAGGCCGGATCGCCTCGCAGCACCACCGAGTCATACCCCTGACCGATGCCGACGATGACGAGCTTCAGGTCGTATTGGTCCGACCAGAACCAGGGCACCTTGTCGTGCGGCGTACTCATCCCGAGCAGATTGAGCGCTGCGCTCGTGCCCTGCTCGAAGGCGTTGTCGACCGATTCCAGGCGCAGCCGCCGCCCGTAGTGCAGGCTCGGATGGTTGGCGCAGTCCCCCGCGGCATAGATTGCCTGATCCGACGTACGGCAGTACTCATCCACCACCACCCCGTTCTCGCAGGCCAGTCCAGCCGCGGCCGCCAGCTCCACGGCAGGCACTACGCCCACGCCGACCAGCACGATGTCCGCCGGATACTCCACGCCGTCTTCGGTCACCACCCCGCGGACCCGCCCATCGCTTTGCGCTGACAGCGCGCGAACCCGGACATTGCGATGGATGGGCACGCCATGACGGGCGTGCTCCGCTTCGTAGAGCGCCGAGACCTGCGGACAGGTGACTCGACCCATGACCCGGTCCGCCATCTCCAGCACCGTGACCGCCAAGCCGAGCTCCCGGGCGGTGGCCGCGACCTCCAGGCCCACATAGCCCCCGCCCACGATGACCAGGCGCGCACCGGCCGACAGGCCCGCACGGATCCTGTCGGCGTCGGCCAGGGTGCGCAACGCATGAACCCCCTCGAGATTGGCACCCGGCACTTCGAGCGGCCTCGGGCGGCCGCCCGTGGCAAGCAGCAGCGCGTCGTAGGCCAGGCTCGAGCCGTCATCGAGGCGTACGCGCTGTTCGCGCCTGCAGATCTCCTCCACACGCCGCCCCGAGCGCACCTCGATCGAGTGCTGCTCGTAGAATTGTTGCGGTCGCAACAGAAGCCGCTCGTGGCCCAGTGCGCCGGCCAGGTACTTCTTCGAGAGCGGTGGTCGCTGATACGGCAGCCACGGCTCATCCCCCACGAGGATGAGGTTGCCCGCGAAGCCTTTGCGGCGAAGCGTATCGATGGCCTGGACGGCGGCCTGGCCGGCGCCGACGATCATGATGTTCTCGAGCATGCGCTCAGCTTACAGGACCGGCCCGCTTGGCCGCACCACCGGGGAGCGGGTCCCGGGAACAGGCGCGCCATAATGGTGCACGAGCGCTTCGGCCAAAGCGCCTCACAGGCCAAACTTAAGCATTTGTGCCCATTCCCGGCATGGCATGAAAACTGCAAAAATGCCCCTGCCGGGGAGCCCGACAGGCTCCCACACCATCAGAGCGCGTGCAGCGCCTCGCGCTGCGGCACGTTAAGCTAGAAGACAACGCCCATCCGGAGAGCCCGCACATGAAATTGGTCACCGCGATCATCAAACCGTTCAAGCTCGACGACGTGCGCGCCGCGCTGTCCGAAATCGGCGTTTCGGGCATGACGGTGACGGAGGTGAAAGGCTTCGGTCGCCAGCGAGGCCACACCGAGCTGTATCGCGGCGCCGAATATGTGGTGGATTTCGTGCCCAAAACCCGCATCGAAGTGGCTGTACGCTCCGATCTGGTCGATGCGGTCATCGAAGCCATCCTCAAATCGGCCAAGACCGGCAAGGTCGGCGACGGCAAGGTGTTCATCACGGATATCCAGCGCGTCATCCGCATCCGCACGGGCGAGACCGACGACGCGGCGCTTTGAAGCTCATTGGCGGCGACCGCCCCCCGGCGGTTGCCGCAGCCGGCTAA
>JAJZLX010000032.1 GCA_021850555.1 Pseudomonadota bacterium
ACTCGGCGAGATCGGATTCGAGGAAGACCCAGCATCGGCCGACCTTGGCTCCCGGGATGAAGCCCCGCTTGGCCCGCGAGCGCACCTCTTCCGGGTGCATGCGCAGAAAGATCGCTGCGTCTTCGAGTCCGAGCGTTCTCACGGTGTCTCGGACGTCGATTCAGACGTTGACATTCTCAGATCGGGAAATGCAGAACGCGCATCAGGCAGCAGACTTGCTCCCTGACCGAAAGTGACGCGAGGCACTTCAGAACTCTTGGGTCGCGATGATCTGCAGCGCGATCGATGCGATCTCGAGCGTCGACAGGGCGGGAGACGTAACTGGAGTTCACGCTGCAGCGGCTCCAGGCCCACGTTGTCGTCATTGGGCTGATCGAGGCCGGAAAAGGTCTCCGCACCCAGCCACAGGAGCACGTCACGTCGCTGCCACCCGATGCGCCGACCATGAAAGCGGTGCTTGCGGGGGAAGCGACCGAACAACGTCAGGGTCTCGAACACCCATCGGCGCCGACGCGTCAGCCGCGCGACATCATGGGCGGTCAGGATCTCCTGGCACGACGGCAGGCTTTCATTGACCCACCGGGACAGTGACACCCGCAGAGGGGCTGCGGGATTTGGGATCGAAATGGACTCGTCGATGGCCATGCTGAACTCGGTTCATGGGGTTCTGGCCGTTCGGAGACGAGTTGTCACGCATGGGTGATCTTGGCACGAGGGAGCGGAATGGGAAGGATGAGTTTCGCCGAAAAAACGGCGAAACGTCCCCGTGTCTGGCGTGGTTTTTGGCTGGAATCTCCTCGGAAGAGGAAACGAGAGAGAACGAGCCTCAGGGGTCGCACGGTGCTGGCACCAGGACTATGATCGGTACGGGAGTGGAAGACGCACGGAGTGGTGGTCACGTCTGCCCAGCGCGGACCGATGGTCTATGCCGGCAATGCGGACGGACGCCAGCCGGAGGCGGTCTTACCGGACCGAGCGGATGTGCCCGTCCTCACGACTTGGGGGGCACTCGCGGCAATAAAGGGAGCACGCGCAATGACGGAGCGAGGCGTTTGATGAGACGGGAATCCTCATGTGCCGGGCGATCTCGGGCGGCCTTGAACGGAAGCGTTGCGTCCGGAACCGGTGTCCGCCAGCAGGAATCCGTACCAATGGAGATCATGGAGCATCGCGCGATCGTCGCGTACCGCAGCGTCGAGAAGCCGACCCCAGAATGCATGGCGGTTCTCGCAGCGCGGCCGCAGCGAGTGGTGGTGCCGGTCGGCGAACTGCCAGAGTTCGTGCAGGCTGAGTTTGGCGACGAGCTCGGCGACGTCCGCCGACATCCCGATCAGGAGCGTGCCGAGCGAGAGGTCCTCTCGCGCCGTGTACCATGCGACCGTCAGGACATCGCGCGCCATGTCCATGTTGATGATCCAGGGGAACATGCCGCCGAATTCGCCGCGACCCATTCTCGGCGCACTCTGCGCCTTCCGCCACCACTCCGCGTTGCCGAACTGAAGATCGGCCAGAAGGAATGGGCATCGACTCGCTCTATGGCGTGCGTCCTCGCTCATCGCCATCCACAGCCGGCGATGGGTGCGCAGGAAATCCGGCACGCACCGTGTGTCCGCCCATTGGGCCGAGCGCGCGAGGCATTCGAGATACCGTTCATTGAACGCCTGGACGAGCTCGAGGGCCGACCCGCCGAGCCATTGCGGCACCGGCAGGGTGGTGGGACTGTCCGGCCGCTTGCGTCTCCTGGATCGATTGGACATCTTCGTTCTCCCCAATCCGGAGCGGAGAATGTACGCCTCGCCGAATCGGGGAGCGCCTCAAACAGATTGCGAGTTTCGACAGATATTCGCGGTTGACAACCTCACCTGAGGCTCGGAGTGTGTAAGGACGATGGACACCACGCCAGATGATCCGGTCCTGCGTGACTTCAGGCGACACGAGCTTGCGCGACGTCTCATCGCTTACCAGACGCGTACACAGACGATTACCGCATTGACGAGCCTTTCGCGGCATCAGCTCGCGCAATTGCGCCAGCGCAGCCGCACTCCGGAGGCAACGAGGCGCCGCGGACCCTCTCCACGCTCTCTGGCGCGTTTTACGCATTCACCCCGAGCCCGCGGCGAGGGGGCCGCGCTCGCGGCCTTCTGCCGCGCCTATCGCGTACTGCCGGCACATCCGCTCCGCCGGAGCCAGTTCACGTTGGAATTCGGGGAGCGGCTCTGCGCAACGTACGAGGCGTACCGGGCGTGCTTTCCGCAAGCCGACGTTACCATCGAGGAGCTGCTGACGCTGGTACTCGGAATCGCCGAGAACCGCGAAGTCGGCATCGGGCAGTGCGTCTTGTGTGGCGGCACGGTGCTCGTCGATCGTCTCGCATGCCGGGGGGCAATCTGCATTCACTGTGAGAGTGTGCTTGCCGATGAGCGGAATGCGGTGGCTGAGGCTGTCGCCAGAGACGTCTCGGGATGATCAGCGTGTCGAAGGCGCGCCCCCGATCCGTTGGCTGCCTGGGCGCAACCGGTGCGTTGCATTGTGGGCCATTTTTAAGCACGTAGCCAAACGATCGGCTGTCATTCCACAGAGCACCGTTCGACCCCCACAGCGTCCCATTTAGCATTCCCTGAAGTCCGCTAAAGATCGTGTCATGCCAAAGTGTCTGAAGACGAGCATCAGAATTCTCCCTCATCATCGCTCCGAGGTGATTGGCGACTTCGTATGCCGAGGTCTTCATGGACAAAACGCCCATTCTGCGTTGTGTGCTAGATTACGGTAAAGTCGGCCTCCCCGAGGCTGCACGGCGCTTGGAGAACCCACGGTGCCCCTAAACTTTCCTGGCGACTGGCGGTTCACACCGCCCCCGGACGGTCAGTTCATAAACTCCAGTATCCCCGCGTCTGCCCTGGGCGGATTCATGGATTTCGTTGACAAGATACCCTGTGAGCTCGGGACTTGGTGGATGCTGGAATATTTCAAGCGCGCGTTTGGCGCGAGTTCGCGAAGCTCCGATGAGGGGTGGGCTAGATCTGATCTCTGGAGCGTGATGGAGTCAGAGGCGGAGAATGCCCCGAGGTTTATAGAGAGATTTTTTGACGGATGCGAGAGCCTGCGATCAAACGCGAGAGTTGGTTACGTTCCAGAGGTGAAGTACGTTAACGACATCCTGGAAAGAAATGGCATCGGGTATGTCATTCGCCCTCCCGACTTGATTGCGCGTGAATCGCTTGGGCCGACGATTCCCGTTGCGCCGCTGCCTCCGTCGCTTGCAGAACGCTCGCGTGACTTGATGCAGAAGTCTCTGAAGCGTTCGGAGGAGTTGCTGAACGAATGTCGTCCCCGCGAGGCGGTACAGGAGATCCTCTGGCTGCTTGAAACCGTCTCGACAGGGTTCAGGGATCTTGCGACTGAAACGGGGAAGATCGAGGGCTCGTACTTCAATCAAATTGTCCGCGATCTTAAAGTAAAGCGAAAGAGCGCGACTCTAACAAGAATTCTTGACTGGATTACAGGTATGCACGGTTACCTGTCTTCGCCGACGGGTGGAGGAATTCGACACGGCATCGATTTGAATCAGGGCATAGAGATAGAGCTTAATCAAGGCAAGCTGTTTTGTAATTTGACACGTAGTTATATCAATTTTTTGCTGACCGAGCATGCTCAAATTGCCGATCGAAAATCGGGCGGAGTGAATGTCTGATGGGCAATGTGCGATTGTCAAAGTCGCTATGTGCAGTGGTTGGTGAGGCAATCGCCACCACAGGGTCTCATGCAACCCTCGACCAACTCTTCAGGGGCGCAGGGGTTCCTGGTGATCCGCCCAGCCTCGCTCACCATTCAAAATGGAAGGAATGGCTGTTTCGAGCGGGCCAAATTTCTAATGTGGACAGCCTGACGGTTCTGGGAAACGTCCTTGAGGAATTCATGGACTTGCCTCCATTAGACCCGGCGCGCCGCGAGCAGTGGAAGGAGCTGAGAGCGAGAGTGGAGGCGGAGTTGGAAGCGAACGGCCTTCGATACTACCGATTTGGTCGAGTCCTGCCGCAGGGGGTTCCAGGTTGCGAGTCATTGCTGAATGGGCAGAGCAGAGCGGACCGGGCAATTCAAAGACCAGAATCAGTTGAGGAGTTGCTCTCGGTTTTGGTGAGAGGTTTGCGTAGAGCCATGCATCCGTTGACCCACAGGAGGAAAGGTTCAGTCGGCCTCGTGTTTTCGAGTGAATACGATGTGCAAGATCTTCTGCACGCTCTCATGAGGCCTTGGATAGAGGATATTCGGCCCGAGGAAGTCACGCCGAGTTATGCCGGTACCAGTACACGCATGGACTTTTTACTTCCCGCGTACTCACTGGTGGTAGAAATGAAGATTGTGCGCGATCGCGCTCACGCCAAGAAGATCGGGGAAGAACTGATCATTGATATCGAGCACTACAAACGCCACCCGAATTGTAAGGTTCTCTGGTGCGTGATCTATGATCCGGAGCATTTTCTCACTAATGCGGAGGGGCTCCGGTCAGACCTGGAAGGGCCGCGCAGTTCTAAAGAAGGAAGCGTGTCCGTTCGGGTTTTTACAATTCAGTAGGTCGTCAGGGACGGAAGAGGTTCTTTAGCGCATCTTCCACTGACCTTTCGGAGCTGGCCAGCATCTCGTCCTGTCTGTCTACCAATGCTTGCCGTAAGTACTTCGGTCCGATCTGGGGATGGAACGTCTGGGTCTGCACTCTGGATGCGCACGCACCAAACAGTCGTCAGAGTGGACCGTCACGGGGATACTCTTAAATGCGGACACACACGATCTTTGCGTCCGCATCTGCTTGGAAACCAACCATCACGACCGTCAGCGAGAGGTCGCTGGCGGACATCTGCCTCGACGCTCGTACACTGATGACGCAACCGCTCGGGAGCCTTGGCGCCGAAGTTGAGCTGAGGCGTGTCGTGCCGTGCAACTCGGAAGAGCCCGCAGGCGTCACTTCGCGAGCAGGGCCATCAGCGCATGGTAGGCTGTGAGCAGCAGCAGCATCCCGACTGACATGGCGATCATGCCCCAGAATGGGAACCCCGGCAGATCTCCCGAGAGCTTGAGGGTGAGGGCGGCAGCGATGCCCAGAATGCCCACCACCGTCAGGGCTGCGCTGATGAGCGGCTCGAGCGCCAGAAGCACGGCGAGCGCCGGCAGGCGCAGAAAGTTCCAGAGGATCCGTCCGCTGATCGCAGCGATGGATGGGAACGCGCCTCGGTTGGCGCACTTCAGGGTGTGTCGGGTCGTGGTGCTCATGGCGCTCTATCACTGACGCTTCACGCTCTTGATCGGGAAATACCCGCTCAGCGCCCGGGCGAGGATGCCGGGGATCCGCATCTGATGTCGCCCGAGACGGCGAGATCTGAGTTTCGCTGAAAAAGCGGCGGAACTCGGACAGGGTAGGGGCTGCGTTTCGCCGAATTTCCGGCGAAACGCCATTACCCGTTCCGGAAGGTCCCATGGTCCGATAGGCCCACTCCGAATCACACCGGGGATGTGCCATGAAGACCGACCGTCGAGTACTCGCGCACCGCGTGATCAGCATGGGGTTGGGGCTTGCACTGATTGCCGCATGCACGCCGGCGCTCGCCCAGTCCTCTCCGTTCCTCACCGGCGCCAATGCACTGCAGAGCAACATCCTCGCTTGGGCGACGCCGATCGCCGTCATTCTCGTGATGGTGCTCGGCGTCATGGCGATGGCAAACCGGATCTCCTGGGGCTGGCCGATCGCGGCGATCCTCGGGATCGCGATCGTCTTCGGCGCCCCGCAGATCGTCGCCTGGGTCCAGGGGATGTTCGGCGTGTAGGTGCCATATGAGCGCACGCAACGCAGGGCTCAGCGCCGATCCGCTCTTCGTCGCGGTCACGCGCCCGCCGATGCGCTGGGGCGTGACGTACTCGGCGCTCCTCGTCAATCTCGTCTTCACCATGGAGGTGTTCCTCCTCACGCGGAACCTCCTCACGCTCCTCCTCGCGATCCCGATCCATGGAATCTGCGCGCTGCTCTGCCTGCGCGATGCGCGCATCTTCGACCTGGTGCTGCTCTGGGGCCGCACGCGGCTGCCAGCCTATGCCGGGACGTTCCGGTATTGGCGGGCGAGCAGCTGTGGCGCCCTCACGCTCGATCTGCCCGATGCGCGCGGCCGGCGACGCGCGGTGCCGACCGTCGAGCTCTCCGCGCCCCGCGCGGTGCGGGTGTCCTTACCTGCGGGGTCGCGGCTATGAGCGCGGTCCGGCGATCCTCCGCCGTGCTCCGCGAGCCGACGGCGGCGCGACACATCCCGTATGCCGCTCACGTGAGTGCGACGGTGGTGAAGACCTATGCCGGGGATTACGTGCAGGCGTACCGGATGACCGGCGTGAGCTTCGAGAGCGAGGACGATGAGACGCTCAACAACTGGCACGAGCGGCTGAACGTCACCTGGCGGAATATCGCGAGCCCGAATGTCGCGCTCTGGTGTCACATCGTGCGCCGGCGCGAGCGCACGGTGGCCGGTGCGATCCCGGGAGAGGGCTTTGCCGACCGGCTCGCGCGACGGTACCAGGAGCGCTTGGCCGGCGAGACGCTGATGGTGAACGCGCTCTATCTCTCGGTCGTGTACCGACCGGTGGCGGGCGCGGTGAGCGGATTCGCCTCGCGGCTTTATCTCGGCCGCAAGGGCGGCAATGCGGCCGCGGAGCTCGCGGATGCGCTCGAGGCCTGCGGGAAGCTCGGCGAGACGCTCGCTGCGGCGCTTGCGCGCTATGAGCCCGAGGCGCTCGGTCTCGAGAGGCGAGGGGACCGGACCTACTCGAGGGTGCTGGAATTTCTCGGCAGTCTCGTGAACGCGGAGCGCCGCCCGGTGCCGCTGCCGCGCGCGCCGGTGAACGAGGTGCTCGCCACCACCCGGCCGCTCTTCGGGAGCGAGGTGATCGAGTATCGGCTCCCGACCGAGACGCGTTTCGGCGCCATGCTCGGCATCAAGGAATACCCCACTCCGAGCATCGTCGGGCTCTGCAACGAGCTCCTCTCGGCGCCGTTTGCCTTCGTGCTCACGCAGTCCTTTGCCTTTCTCACCAAGGCGACGGCGCAAGGCCTGCTGCAGCGCCAGAGCGCCCGCATGGCGAATGCCGGGGACTTCGCGGTCACCCAGGCCGCCGAGCTCACCGAGGCACTCGATGCGCTCACCGGAAACGCGTTCGTGATGGGCGATCATCACTTCACGCTCCAGGTGCTCGCCGAGGCGAGTGCGACCGGCGCGCAGGATCCCGAAGGCGCGCGGCTGCGCGCGCTCAATGATGCGATCGCGCAGGCGCGCGCCCTACTCGCCGATACCGGGATGACGGTCGCCCGGGAGGATCTCGCGCTCGAGGCGGCCTTCTGGGCGCAGCTCCCCGGGAACTTCGCGTATCGGCCCCGCAAGGCGCCGATCACGTCGCGCAACTTCGCCGCATTCTCGCCGTTTCATAACTATCCCGCCGGCCGTGCGCACGGCAATCACTGGGGCGATGCGCTCGCGCTCCTCGTCACGAGCGCACACTCGCCGTATCACTTCTCGCTCCACGCGAGCGATCCTCGGCAGGCCGACGGTGGGAGCCGCCGCGACACCGGGCACAGCTTCATCTGCGGGCCCACCGGGTCCGGCAAGACGGTCTTCATCGGCTTTCTCGTCGCCGCGCTCCTTCGCCAGGGGGTCACGCAGGTCATCTTCGATAAGGACCGGGGACTCGAGATCCTGGTGCGCGCCCTCGGGGGGGCGTACCTGCCGTTGCGCAACGGCATCCCGACCGGCTTCAACCCGCTGCAGCTCCCGGTGACACCGGCCACCGTCGAGTTCCTGAAGAGCTGGCTCCGGGTGCTCGTGCGCGCACCCGTCACGCTCTCGGCGCGCGAGGAGGCCGATCTCGATCATGCCCTCGAGGGAACCCTCGCGCTCGAGCCGCATGAGCGGCGGCTCTCGCGGCTCATCGAGTTCACCGATGCCACCCGCGCGGACGGCGTGCATGCGCGTCTGTCGCGCTGGTGCGAGGATGCGGGCGGGGACTACGCGTGGGTGTTCGACAATGCCGTCGACAGGCTCCGCGACACCTTGGGCGCGCATCCGCTCCTCGGGTTCGATGTTACGGAGTTCCTCGACAACGAGGCCATCCGTGTCCCGCTCACGCTCTATCTCTTTCATCTCGTGCGCGCGCTCATCGACGGGCGGCGGTTCGTGTGCTGGGGCGATGAGTTCTCGCGATTGCTTGCGGACTCCGCCTTCGAGCAGTTCGCGAAGGACGGGCTCAAGGTGTGGCGGAAGTTGAACGGGGTGTTTTGCGCCGCGACGCAGAGCGCGAGCGATGCGCTCGTGAGCCCGATCAGCCGCACCATCATCGAGCAGACGGCGACCAAGATCTTCTTCCCCAACCCCGAGGCACGCTCCGAGGACTACATCGAGGGGTTTGCGTTGAGTGAGCGGGAATTCACGCTCCTGAAGGAGCAGCTCGAGCCCGGCAGCCGCATGTTCCTCGTCAAGCAGGGTCACCACAGCATTGTCTGCGAGCTCGACCTCAAGGGCTTCGACGCCGAGCTCGCCGTGATCTCAGGGCGGGCGGGTGCGCTCGAGCGCATGCACCGGCTGATCGAGCGCCACGGCGAGGCCCCCGCGGCTTGGCTGCCCGAGTTCCTCGCCTCACTTTCCACTTCCGGCTGAGCGGAGCGTCCGTTGCGACACCTTTTTAAGGAGCACCCCGATGAGAGCATCACTGTCACGGATTTCACTGCTCGGCGCGCTCGCGATGTTCGCCGCGATCCCGGCCGCCCACGCGCAATGGGCGGTGATCGACGTCGCCTCCATCCGCCAGCTCATTCAGGAAGTGCGCACCGCCGCCGAGCAGCTCTCGGTCGAGCAGAACGAGCTTGCGCAGGCTCAGCAGCAGTACCAGGCGTTCACCGGCTCGCGCGGGATGCAAAATCTCTTAAGCGGCATCGTCGCGAACTACCTGCCCACCTCTGTCGCCTCACTCGAGGGGACCGTGAGCGGTTCAGCCGGGCCTTACGGCGCGCTCGCCTCGAGCGTGCAAGCGGCACTCGCGGCCAATGCGGTGCTCTCGAGCAGCGCACTCGCGGCCTTGTCCCCCGGGGAGCGCGCCGTCATTGACGCGCGGCGCGACGCGGTGGCGCTCTCCCAGGGAATCTCCGCGCAGGCGCTCGCGAATGCGAGCGGGCGCTTCGGTGACGTCCAGCAACTCATCGATACCATCGCCACGGCGCGCGATCCCAAGGCGATCCTTGATCTCGAGGCGCGTATCTCGAGCGAGCAGGGCATGTTGCAGGCCGAGCGCACGAAGCTCCAGGTGCTCTACCAGACGGTGCGCGGCGAGGCCGCCGCCGCGCGCGAGCAAGCGCGCGAAAAAGCGATCGCCGATATCGGCTCGCTCCAGGCTCTGCCGCCGATGGGGCTCACGGTGGCGCGGCCATGAGGTTTCGGCCCGGTGCACGGTCCGTGCGGAGGTGTTTGGAGATCGTTGTCACGCTCTACGCCGTCACGGCCTGTGCGCCGGTGCCGAACCGCGCGCCGCACTCGGTGGGCTACTACCGCACGCACCCGGCAGCGCTTCACGCCATGCTCGCGCGCTGCACGAATGATCCGGGGCGCCTCGCGCACACGAGCGCGTGCATCAACGTCCGCGCGGCGGCGCGCCTCGGGAGCGTGGGGTCGCTTTCGCATCTGCCGCCGATGGGACTCGCGAGCCCGCACGCGGGCTCTTCCCAACCGTAGCCTTCAAGGAGAGCACGCCATGGGCTTCTTCGCCGAATTCAATCAGTGGCTGAACGGGATTCTCCTCACTTACATCGCGACCAACACGGCGCGGATCGCGACGCTGCTCGAGCCTGCGATCATGACGCTCGCGGTGCTCTACGTGATGGTGTGGGGGTATCTGCAGCTCATGGGACAGATCGAGGAGCCGTTCCTCACCGGGGTGCGCCGGATCGGAACGCTCGCGGTGGTGCTCGGGGTGTCGCTCGATCTCTGGCTCTACAACGCGCTCATCGTCGATACGTTCTTCAATGCCCCGGGGCAGCTCGCCGCCGGCATTGTGGGCGCCTACAACCCGGTCGCGATCATCGATCAGATCATCTTCACCGGCGGGGATGCCGGGGCGCTGCTCTTGCAGAAGGGCGGGATCTTTCACGGGTTCTCTTACGATCTCGCGGGGTTTGCGGTCTATCTCATGGTCGCGCTCACCGCGGTGTACACGATCTTTCTCCTCTCGCTCTCGCGCATCGCGCTCTCGGTGCTGATCGCGCTCGGGCCGCTCTTTATCGCGCTCCTCCTCTTCAAGACCACGCAGCGCTTCTTCGAGGCCTGGATCGCGCAGATGGCGAACTACGCGCTCATCACCATTCTCACCGTGCTGATGGCCGCGCTCATGATGACCGTGCTCTCGGCGGCGGCGAGCCAGGCGGTGAGCACCGGCGCCGGGATCACGATCGCCGAGGGCGTGCGGGTGTGCATGGCCGCCGGGCTCACCTTCCTCGTGATGCGCCAGGTGATGCCGATGGCGGCGGGACTCGCGAGCGGGTTGGCACTCAGTTCCTTCGGGATCGTGAGCGCGGCGCTCGCGTGGGGGTTAGGGCGGGCGTCCCGCGGATCCGGCGACTTCGCGCGCGGGGCGCTCCTGGACCGCGAGACGCTGCGCTCGGACAGCCTCGCGCGCCGCTCCGGCTACGCGGTACGCCGCGGGCTCGCGGGCGGCGCGCGGGCCGTGACGCGCAATTGGCGAGAGAACACGATCCGGGGGAGCCGCTCATGAGAGGCATGATCGTGATGGGGGGCACGGTGATCCTCGCGCTCGGCCTCGGGCTCACCGGGTGTGCGTCGGATCGGGGATTTTACTGCGGCGGGGATCTCGTGCCGATCAACGCGCCGGCGCAGGCGGGGGCGCGCACGCCAATCGCACCGAAACCGGTGCAACCCGACACGTCGCGGCGGAATCCGGGGGGTGCGCCATGAGCGCCGATCCGGCGCTCAGCGCCTACCTCGAGGAGGCCGCCACCTGGGATGCCGATCGGATCCGGCGCGCCGAGCGCAGCGAGCGCCGCGCCTGGTGGCTCGCCGGGGCGGGCTGGACGGGGATCGTGCTGCTCGCGCTCGCACTCATGCTGCTCATGCCCCTGAAGCAGGTCGAGCCCTTCGTGATCCGGGTCGATCGCACGACGGGCGTCGTCGACACCGTGCCGGTGTACACCGGACGGGAGGATTTTCCGGCCGCCGTCACGCGCTACTTCCTCGATCAGTACGTCACGGTCTGCGAGCGCTTCGACTTCGCGACCGCCGAGAGCGACTACGAGGAGTGCGGAGCGTTGAACGCCCCTCGGCGCAACCAGGTCTGGGCCGCGCAGTGGGCGCGCACCAATCCCGACTCGCCGCTCAATCGCTACCAGGATGGCACCACGGTGAGCGCGCACGTGATCGCGATCACGCTCTTCCGGCATGCGAGCGGCATGCACGATCTCGCGCAGGTGCGCTACGTGAAGGTGGTGCATCCGACGGGGGGAAGCGCGGCTGAGCGCAGTGACTGGATCGCGACCGTCCAGTACACCTACACGAAACCCTCTTCTCATCCCCGCAACCGGCAGTGGAACCCGCTCGGGTTCAAGGTGATCGAGTTTCATGCCGAGCCCGAGGTGCTGCCGGCGCCGAGGCGGCGGGCGCCGCCGGCCGCTCGGCCCGCGGGCGCGGGAGGTGCGCCATGAGAACGTTCGCGCGGTGCGTTGCAACTTCTGCGTTTGCGGTGCTCTCCCTCGGTGCGGCCGCGGGTGCGCGGGCGGAGTTCTTCCCCATCCCGGGCACGCGCGATGCGCGCATCCGCACGGCGCTCTACGAGCGCGATCAGGTCTATCGGCTCCACGGACGGGTCGGCTATGCGCTCGATGTCGTGTTCGCGACCCATGAGCGCTTTCTCGGTCTCTCCTCCGGCGACCCCGACGCCCTCAATTACAGCGCGCACGGAAATGTCCTCACGCTGCGCCCGAAGGCGCTCACCGTGCACACCGACATCCTGGTGACCACGAGCCGTCACCGGTACTACTTCGACTACTCGGCGCGGCCTGGTTCCCCGCACCACGATACGCAGGTCATGTACGTCGTGCGCTTCCTCTACCCGGGGAGCCGCAGCCGCGCGCGCACACCGACGAAGGCCGAGCGCGTGACGCGCTCGCTCGCGCAGGCCG
This sequence comes from Pseudomonadota bacterium, assembly GCA_021850555.1. Next base: position 12,206 of record JAJZLX010000032.1, read on the forward strand.
AGCACGCTCCGCCCGTCAATCGCGACTACTGGTACTGCGGGAGCCCCGCCTTGAGACCCGTTGCGGCGTCCGACAACGGCATCGAGACGCGCCTCACCTTCGGGGCGCGCAGCGCGCTGCCCGCGGTGTTCGTGTTGAGTGCCGATGGCCGTGAGTCCCTCGTCAACGTCAGCATGCACCGAGGCGTGATGGTCATCGAGCGTATCGCGCACCGGCTCGTGCTGCGGCGCGGCAGACTCGTCGGCTACGTCGTCAACAAGGGGTTCAGCGTCGAGGGGACGCGGCTCGCCTCGGGCACGATCAGTCCCTCGGTCGAGCGCGTGGTGCGAAGGCCGCGGTCATGAGGCTCTTTCACGCGCGGCAGAACACGACGATCCCGGGTCGCGAAGCGACGAGGCCGGTACCCGAGGCGGACGAATCGACACCCGTTGAGCACGCGGGTGAACCTGAGCCCGGCGTCCGCGGCGAGCGCGGCATCAGCTCGGTCAATCGAGCCCGCCCGCTGCAGTCACGGATCACCCAGCTCCTCGCCTTGGGGCTGATGTCGACGCTCGGGGTGGGACTGCTCGGCTGGTACTACGCGCATACGTTCGCCGCCGCCTCTGCCGTGCGCGAACGCGGACAGGCGGCCTTGAAGCGCGAGGCCTCGGGCTCCATGCCCCTGCCGCCGCTCGGATCCCTCCGCCCGCCGGCGGCACCGATCCCCCCATCGATCCTCGCACGCGCGCTCGGTCCGCCGCCGGCACCCCCGCCGCAGGCTCAAGCGCTCCCCGGCATGGGCGCACCGATGAGTGCGCCGGGGTATGGAGTGTATGCGCCGCCCGCCGCCGAGACGCCCTCTCCCCAAGCGCTCGCGCTCGCCCGCGAGCTCGCCGGGCCCGCCTACGACACGAGCCTCACGAGTGCCTCATCGGTGTCATCGCCGGCACCGAGTCCCGGCATGACCGCGGGGGAGGGGATGTCTGCTTCAGTGGAATCCGCCGCGCCCGCGGCGTTCACAGGGACCGAGTCGTCGCCCGAGGGGATCAACACGTCAATGGCCGGGAAGCGCGCGTCAACGGGGCGCCTCGCGCGGCTGCTGACGCCGATGGTGACACGCACCGCGACACCCACGGTGTTGCCGACGCGTCGGCTGCTCTTGCCGAAGGGCGCGTTCATCGACTGCACGCTCGAGACGGCGATCGACTCGACGCTGCCCGGCATGACGACCTGCCTCACGGCGACCGATACCTTCAGCGCCGATGGCACGGTGGTGCTGCTGCCGCGCGGGACGGAGCTCGTCG
>JAJZLX010000376.1 GCA_021850555.1 Pseudomonadota bacterium
TTGCCTACGGGGCGGGCGCCGGAGCACAGATGCTGCAGCCGCTCGGCGTCGCCGTGATCGGCGCACTGTTCCTTTCCGTGCCGCTGTCGCTCATCGCAACACCCGTGATCTACTCCCTGCTGATCCGTGCGCACCGGCGCTGTGTTGGCGGATCTTCAGTGCCGGCGAATGAAGGCGAAGCATGACACCGGGGACACGAACGCTTCGCTGGGTATCGGCGCTCGGTCTTGCGCTCGTATCGGGCTGTGCGCACTTCGTGTCTCGGCCCCTCTCGCCCTCGGAGTCAATCGCGACTTTCAACACACGCTCCCTGACCAATCCAGGCCTGCAGGCGTTTCTCGCGGACAATCAGGTGTCCGAGCCGGCAGCGGGCTGGGATCTGAAGGCTCTCACTCTCGCGGCGCTCTATTATCAGCCCTCGCTAGCCGAGGCCCGCGACCGGTTGCGCGCGGCCGAGGCTGCGCGAGTGACGGCGGGCGAGCGCCCGAACCCGTCCGTGGCGATGGCATTGGGATACGACACCCGCATTGCGGGTGCACCGAGTCCGTGGATCGTGCCGATCAACGTGGACTGGCCGATCGAAACTGCCGGCAAGCGCGGAGCTCGGCTCGCGCAAGCACGCCACCTCGCCGCCGCGGCGCGCTGGCAGCTCATCGGGACCGTCTGGCAGGTGCGCAGCCGCCTGCGAACCGCGCTGCTCGATCTGTATGCTGCACGCCGTACGGAGTCCCTTCTCGCGCGCCAGCAGGCTGCCGAGCGCAAAGTCGTGACGCTGCTGCGGGGCCAGCTCGAGGCCGGCGCGGTCTCAAGCTACCTGCTCGCCCAGGCGCGCGTCGCGCTCGAGAACACCACTCTGGCGCGTCAGGCCGCGTCCGGCGCGATTCGGCAGGCACAGATTCACCTGGCTGGAGCGCTCGGTGTCGCGCCGCACGCGCTCAACGCAGTGCAGCTCTCGTTCGCGCAGCTGCGGAAGTTTCCACGCGATCTCACCCGGCCGCGGGTCTCACGCCGAGCATTGCTCAATCGCGCCGATGTACGCGCCGCTCTCGAGCAATATGCGGCCAGCCAGTCGCAACTCGAGCTCGAGATCGACCGCCAGTGGCCCGACCTGCAACTCGGACCCGGCTTCGCCTGGAACTCGCAGCTGAGAGAAGACAGCGAGTGGCAGCTCAGGCTGAGCCTGCCCCTGCCCATCCTCAATCATAACCAGGGCCCGATCGCCGAGGCGCGGGCCGAACGCAAGCTGGCTGCCGCACATTTCCTCTCCGTACAGGCCAACGCCCTCGAGCAGATCGACGGGGCTCTCGCCGGGTACCGCTCGGCGCTTGCCAGGATGAGAACCGCGACTTCGTTGCTGGCGGATCTGCGGCAACAGATCGACTCGGTGCGCGGCCAGGTGCGAGCCGGTGAGCTTCAGCCGCTTGATCTGGCCGACGCCGAAGTCGCCTTCGACAAGGGCGCCCAGAACCTGCTTGCGACCCGCATCGAGGCCCAGCGGGCGCTCGGTGCTTTGGAGGACGCCGTGCAGAGTCCACTCACACTTGCCCCCTCCACTTTGCAGGCGGCGAAGGAGAGTGAGCCGGAACCGAAGACTCCCTGAGATGGATTCGACAGCCTCATCAGCACCTCGCCGGATCCCGAAACCTTCCAGCACAGCCCCAGAGGCCGGATACAGGCCGATCCGCAGCGCAACCGCATTGCGGTAGTGGATGCCCGGAAGTACCGGGCACACCCGCTCGCGGCCCGGGCGACCGCTCAGGCGTTCGCAGGACCCTGCTCCTCGGCCGGCACGGGAGTCGGCGGCGGTGTCCTCATCCCTCTCGTCCCGTTCGTGTTCCCCTGGGTGGGCAGCAGGCGCAGCCGGCTAAACTCTGCGCAATGACGTGCCGGGGCGGACTCAGTGGCGCCCTTCGCGGCCCGCCTGGGTGCCCATGAGACTGGCGAGCGTCATCAGCTCGCGCGCGAGCGCGGGCAGCAGGTCATCGAGCGTGATGATGCCGAGGAGCGCGCCCGAGGCATCGACGACCGGACCGCGCCGGACCGAGCGCGTATTGAGGGCCTCGATGGCTTCGGTCAGCCCGAGATCGGTCCGCAGCACCAGCGGGTCCGGCGTCATGACATCCGCCACCGTCAGCAGGTACAGGTCGGTTCCCCGCCGGAACTCCCCACGCACGATGTCGCGGTCGGTAAGGATGCCGATCGGCCGGCGCAGCGGGTCGCCGCGCTTGAGCACTACCAGCGCGCCGATGTGGCGGTGGCACAGGGTCCGGGCCGCATCGGCGAGCGGCTCGTCTGCGAATACGGTCTGCGGCTGAGGCGTGTACAGGTCCCGAATCTTCACGTCTGCGAAGATAACCGCGGAGGATCCCTGCGCGCCATCCGCATTGATACGCATTGGCGCATGCCACGGGCTGTGACGAACTTGCAAGGAGAAAACCGCTGTTGGGAGCCGCACATGAACGTCGGAAGTTTCTGCACTCGCCCGCCGGTCGCCGTGGCGGTCGGCACATCGCTTGCGGACGTCGCCCAGCTGATGCGCGAGCGGCACGTCGGCGCAGTCGTGGTCACAGAGGGCGATCCGGCACGCCCGCAGGTGGCGGGCATCATCACGGACCGGGACATCGTCTGTGCGCGGATCACCCGAGCCACGGACCTCTCGAGCATCAGCGCCGCGGAAGCGATGACGACCCATCCGCTCCTGATCCGCGAGCAGGATTCGGCCGGTGCGGCTGTGGCGCACCTGCGCGCGCGCGGTGTCCGACGCGCACCCGTCGTGGCCGAGGACGGCACGCTCATCGGCGTCATCTCCGCCGACGATCTGTTGGCGCACCTGGCCGGGGAGATCGCCGCTCTCGCCGGCATCGTCTTCCGGCAGACCCACGCCGAGACCGGCTGAGCGAGCGCCAGGCGCGCGCGCAGCCACTGCTATTGCGGGGCCGACACCGCTCCCTGCAGTTGGCGATGCTGCGCCGCGAGGCTCAGCAACGCCTGTCCAAAAGATGTCCGGCGAGCCTCGCGATTCTCCGCCCGTCCACGCCTTCGCAACGCATCCACCGCCTCTGCGACCCGGGCCGGGGTGCCGAGATCGCTCCAGCCGCACTCCGGCACGGGCAACACGCGCAGCCGCTGCGCCTGGCGCTCGAGGATCGCGCGCGAGAAGTCGAGCTCCGGCAACAGCCGGTAGAGCCCCTCCAGGCTCTCCTCGAGCTGCGGACCGGATCGGGCGCCGCGGATGACCCCACGCATGGCCGAGACGATGTCCGGGCAGCGCCGCTCATACAGCTCGAGCAGCGCCGAGGCGTCCGCGGCGATGATGAAGGTGTTCCAGAGCGCCCCCTCATAGACGAGGGCCGCCGCGTGCGCGGCGTCCGGCTTCTCCACGAACCGCTCGACGCGCTGGTACACGCGCCCCTCCTCGCGTCGCGGGACGATGTATCCCAGCTGCGCATCGGCAATGCGCGGCTCGAGCCCGAGCAGGACGATGTCAGCCGGATCGCCCTCGGGCGGCGCCGCGGCGCACCGCAACGCGCGCGCGAGCTGCCGCTCGTCGCGAACGTGGTGATCCGAGGGCAGCAGAACCACGCGGGCCCGCGGGTCGCGCTCCAGGATGATGAGCAACGGCAGCAGAACACCGTTGGCGGTGCCGCGATTGCTGGGCTGAACGATGACGTTGTCCGGCGCGACGGCCTCGAGCTGAGCGCTCCACCACTGCCGGTGCTGGGAGGCGACGATGGTGCAGATGCGCTGGCGCTCGGTGATGCCCGCGGCGCGCTCGAGCGCCTCCTGCATCAGCGACGGCCCCCGATCGAGCGAGCAGAACTGCTTGGGTATGGCAAGACCGCTGCGGGTGGTGGTGAGGCGTTGCAGCCTCCGGCCATCGCCGGCCGCGAGCACGAGGGCCCAGATGTTGTTTTTGGAGTCGCTCATGCAATTTCCTCCATCGTCGCAGCTACGGCGATTCGACCGCCGCGACCACGTGCAGTTCAACTCTATGGGACAACGGCAAGCATAATACGCCGACGATGTGCGCTACCGTAGGGGGAAATACAGACTTGCGTTGGAATCAAACTTCCAGGGATTCCCGGCACCCCGCCACCCTACAGCGATCGCGGGGCACGCCGCCAGCTTGATCGAAAACTACACCGGATGCGCTCCCGGCTGCGCAACGGGGGCCGCCGGGGAGATGTCGCCCGAGGGCGACGCGCGCGCCGGCCCGGGAGCGCCGGCATCGACACGCACGCTCACGCGCATGGCCGCGAGTCGCTCGTAGAGCCGCCGCTGCCGGAACAACGGCACCCAGCCATACACCAGCGACTCGGTCGGACGCCACAGTGCAAGCCACGCAAGAATGATCAGTCCTTCGTCGATCAGCCACGAAGTGCCGTGCGGAAGAAGCCTTGCGAGAATCTCGCGCACGCTCATGCTCAGCAAAAAAATGAGCCCCCCGCCGAGCAGCGAGAGCTGCCCGAGGCGCATCTGCTCACGCTGGCGGTGCCGGGCGGAGCTCGCGAGGCGCTGATAGTAACGTGCGACCGCGCTGCGCAAGTCCGCCGCGAGGGCCTCGCCCTCGCTCGCGTGCACCCGCAGATGCCACCTGCGGGCGGCGCGCTTGTCGCTGAACTCCTCTTCGATGAACTCGGCCGCGTGCCGATCGAGATCGCGGTCCCAGAAGGGGGATGGGTCGAGCGAGTTGAACATCTGCGTCAGGTTGCGCACGCGGATGCTCACCGTGGCCGTGGCCGCGCCGCCTCGGCCACGGCCACGGCGGACTTTCACATCGGGCGTCTTGGGAGTCAAAGCCATCGCTGCGGCCATCCGGGCGCATCCGGCCTATCGCCTGCGCAGCAGCGTGCGCACCCCGGACACGGTGCGCGTGTTGAGCACATCCTGCCGGCGCGCCCAGCCGCGGCGGGCCTGACGCACCGCGCCGTCGAGATTGGCGAGCTGGTCGACCGAGTGCGCGTCGCTCGCGATGGACAGCGGCACCCCCCGCTCGAGCGCCGCCTTGATGTGTCCGTCATCCAGGTCGAGCCGTGAGGGCTGGCCGTTCACCTCGAGACACCCACCCCGCTCGCTCATCGCATCCAACACCTTCTCGAAGTCGAACGCGTATGGCTCGCGCTCACCGATCAGCCGGCCGCTCGGATGGGCGAGGATCGAGACGCAGGGCCGCTCGAGCGCGCGCAGCAGGCGCATCGTCTGCCTGGCCTCGGAAAGCCCGAAATGATCGTGGACCGCCGCCACGACCACATCGAGCCGCTCCAGCACGGCGTCTGGCAGTGCGAGCCGCCCGTCCTCGAGAATGTCCACCTCCGCACCCTTGAGGATCGTGAAACCGCGCAATTTCTCGTTGAGAGCATCGATCGCCTCCGCCTGGAGCGCGAGCCGCTGCGCGTCGAGTCCATGGACGATGCCGAGATGCTTGGTGTGATCGGTGACGGCGAGGTAAGACAGACGCTGCGCCTGGGCCGCCGCGACCATTCGCTCGAGCGTGTCCATACCGTCGGAAGCGTTCGTGTGGACATGCAGGTCCCCCTTCAGGTCCGACCGCTCGATGAGCTGCGGCAATGCACCCCGGCCTGCCGCTTCGATCTCGCCGCGATCCTCGCGCAGCTCCGGCGGGATGTAGCTCAAGCCCAGGGCCTGATACAAGTCCTCCTCGGTCCGCCCCGCCAGGCGCCGCGACCCGCGGAACAGGCCGTACTCGCTCAACTTCAAGCCTCGCTCCTGCGCCAGGCGCCGCGTGCGGATGTTGTGATCCTTGCTGCCGGTGAAGTAATGCAGCGCCGCCCCGAAGCTCCGCGGGGCAACCACCCGCACATCCACCTGCAGCCCGTTGCGCAGGACACCGGATGCCTTGGTCGTGCCGGAAGCGGTCAGCTCGCGCAGATCCGGGTAGCGCTTGAGCGCCGCGAAGAGCCTCGCGCCCGATGCCGCGCTCACGAGAAGATCCAGATCGCCGACGGTGTCGCGACCCCGGCGATAGCTCCCCGCGACCTCGACCCGCGAGACCCCGGGAAGGGACGCCAAATACTCCTTCAACGGCCCCGCGTACTGCGCCGCCACCGACAGCGGCAGGCGCCGGGACGCGCCGGGCTCGCCCTTCGCGAGCGTCGCCTTCAGCCGCGACTCGAGGCCGGCCCCGAACCTCGGCAGCGCTGCGACCCGTCCGGTGCCAAGCTCGCGCTCGAGATCCGAGCGGCTCCTGACCGAAAGCTGCGTCATCAGCGCGCGCACCCGCACCGGCCCGAGACCGGGCAACGCGAGCAGCTCTCGGGTCTGCGGCGGCACCTCGCGGCGCAGCCTCTCGAGCGCCTGCAGGTGCCCGGTGCGGATCAGCTCCTCGATCTTGCGGGCGAGGTCCTCTCCGATGCCGGGTATCGCATCGTACTCCTCAGGCCCGCGCATCTCGGCGAGCTCCCTCGGCAGGCTGCGCACGATGCGCGCCGCCCGCCGGTATGCGCGGATCCGAAATGGGTTCTCGCCCTCGATGGCGAGCAGATCGCCGATCTCATCGAAGACGTCGGCGACATCCGCGTTATGAATGCTCATGGGTCGATGTCCCACGCGTGACGAATCCGCTCGATGCCCGCACTTCAGAGGGTACCTGAAAACCGGGCGGGGGCGCCTGCGCGGGGTGAAAGCTCTCCCCGCCGCGGATCGCGAGCTCCTCGTACTGCCGGTATTTCTCCAGCACCACCTGCTGGGCCTGCGTGAGCAGCTCGGCGGCGGCACCCGGATCGGTCTCGGTGAGCTCGCGGTAGCGCAGCTCCCGGTACGCGTAGTCCTTGAACGGGATCGCCGGCCGCCTCGAATCGAGACGAAAGGGCCGCTCGCCCGCGGCGCGCATCGCCGGATTGAAGCGGAACAGCGGCCAATAGCCGCTCGCGGCCGCCAGGCGCTGCTGGCGCAACCCGAAGCGCAAGTCGAATCCGTGGGCAATGCAGTGACTGTAGGCGAGGATGAGCGAGGTGCCGGGGTAGGCTTCCGCCTCCCGGAAGGCGAGCAGAGTCTGCTGCGGGTTGGCGCCCATGGCGACTTGCGCGACGTAGACGTTGCCGTAGGCGATCGCCTGCAGCGCCAGGTCGCGCCGCGCGGTGCGCTTGCCCGCCGAGGCGAACCGGGCCACGGCGCCGAGCGGCGTGGCCTTGGAGGCCTGTCCGCCCGTGTTGGAGTAAACCTCGGTATCGAGGACCAGGATGTTCACATCACGACCGCTTGCGAGCACGTGATCGAGTCCGGCCGAACCGATGTCATAGGCCCAGCCATCGCCGCCGACGATCCAGATGCTGCGCCGGACGAACTGATCGGCGAGGGAAAGGAGCTCGCGCGCACGCTCGTCCTCGAGCCCCTGCAAAGCGCGCTTCAGCCCCTGCACGCGCTCTCGCTGCGCGCGCAGCTGCGACTCGCGCACCTGCGGCGCCTCGAGAATCGGGCGCACGAGGGATTCCCCGAGCACCGCGGCGAGCTCGCGCAGCAGCGCGCTCGCCTGCCTGAGCTGTTGGTCGGCCGCGAGCCGAAAGCCGAGCCCGAATTCCGCGTTGTCCTCGAACAGCGAATTCGACCAGGCCGGGCCGCGGCCGTCGGCACCCTTCGTCCAGGGCGTGACCGGAAGGTTGCCGCCGTAGATCGAGGAGCAGCCCGTGGCGTTGGCAATCTGCGCACGGTCACCGAACAGCTGCGAGAGCAGCTTCAGATACGGCGTCTCGCCGCACCCGGCGCAGGCACCGGAGAACTCGAACAGAGGCTGCAGAAACTGCACGCCGCGCACGTTCGCAAAATCGATCTGCGAGCGCTCGTTCACGGCGAGCGTCTCGAAGAACGCGATGTTGGCACGCTCGGCGGCAAGGAGCGGCGCCTTGGCGGTCAGTCGGATCGCCTTCGCCGCCTCACCCGCGGGGGCGGCGTCGGCGGGAGGCGCGGCATCGGTACCGGCCGGACAGGCCTCGATGCACAGCCCGCAACCCGTGCAGTCCTCCGGATAGAACTGCAGCGCGAAGCGCACGCTCGGAAAGCCGCGCACGTTGACCGGCACGGAGTGAAAGCCCGCAGGCGCCGCCTGCAGCCGGGACTCCTCGAAGTACTTCGCCCGGATCGCGCTGTGCGGGCACACGAAGCCGCACTCGCCGCACTGCACGCAGCGCTCGGGAATCCACTCCGCGACGATGTCGGAGACATTGCGCTTCTCGAACACCGCCGTACCGGTGGGATATGTCCCATCCGCCGGCAGCTGGCTCACCTTGAGCTCATCTCCCCGACCCGCCATGAGCCGGGCCGTGACCTCGCGGACGAACCGTGGCGCATCGGCCGGAACGAGCGGCGCAACCGCAGTCGCGCCAGTCTCCGCAGCGGGGATCGGCACCTCGAACAGCGCCGCGAGCGCGCGATCGACCGCCGCGAAGTTGCGCTGCACGACCTGCTCTCCCTGCCCCCGGTAGCTGTGCTCGATGGCCTGCTTGATGCGGCGCATCGCCTCCTCGCGCGCCAGGATGCCGGAGATCGCAAAGAAGCAGGTCTGGAGCACTGTGTTGACGTGCGCGCCGATGCCGGCCTCGCGGGCCACCCTCGAGGCATCGATCACATACAGGCGCAGATGCTTCTCGAGGATGCGGCGTTGCAGCGGCCGTGGCAGATGGCTCCAGACCTCCTTCGGTCCGTGCGGGGTGTTGAGCAGGAGCGTGGCGCCGTCGGCCGCCTCTCGCAGCACCTCGACGCGCCCGAGGAACAGCGGATTGTGGCAGGCAATGAAGGTCGCCGACTCGATGAGATAAGGAGCGTGGATCGGGCGCGAGCCGAAGCGCAGGTGCGAGACAGTCTGTGCGCCGGCTTTGTGCGAGTCGTAGACGAAGTAGGCCTGCGCAAACCGTCCCCGATCCCGGGCGATGATCTTCGCGCTGTTCTTGTTCGCCCCGACCGTGCCGTCCGAGCCCAGGCCGAAGAACAGCGCCCGCACCGTGCCCTCGGGCTCGAGCGTGAACTCGCGGTCCACCTCGAGGCTGCAGTGGGACACGTCATCCTCGATGCCGACGCTGAAGCCGTGCCGGGGATCGGCCTGCCTCAACTCCTCGAACACGGCCTTCGCCTGCGCGGGGCTGAAGTTCTTCGAGCCGAGCCCGTAGCGCCCCCCGATCACCCGGGGCAGGCTCGGGCGCTCCCCGCGCGAGAACGCCTCGGTGAGCGTCGCGACCACATCGAGATACAGCGGCTCGCCGCAGGCGCCCGGCTCCTTGGTACGCTCGAGCACCGCGATCCTCCGGCAGGAGGCAGGCAGCGCGCTCAGGAAATGCCGGGCCGAGAATGGCCGGTAGAGGCGCACCTGCAGGACACCGACCTTCTCTCCCTGCGCCCGCAACGTCTGCGCGACCGCCCGGACCGTCTCCGCGCCCGAGCCCATGATGACGATCGCCCGCTCGGCATCCTGCGCTCCATCGAATTCGAACAGGCGATAGCGCCGGCCGGTAAGCCCGGCGAAGCGCGCCAGGACCTCCTCCACAATCCGTGGCGTGCGGGCGTAGTAGGGATTGACCGCCTCGCGCGCCTGGAAGAACGTGTCCGGATTGTGCGAGGTACCGCGCAGGACCGGATGCTCCGGCGAGAGCCCTCGGGAACGATGCGCGCGCACGAGCTGCGGATCGATCATGGCGCGCAGCTGCCGTTGCGAAAGCACGCTGATCTTGTCGATCTGGTGCGAGGTGCGAAAGCCGTCGAAGAAATGCAGGAAGGGGATGCGCGAGGCGAGCGTCGCGGCCTGTGCGATGAGTGCCGCGTCATGGGCCTCCTGCACCGACGCGGACGAGAGCAGCGCGAAACCCGTGGCGCGAGCGGCCATCACATCGGAGTGATCGCCGAAGATCGAGAGCGCCTGAGTGGCCAGCGCCCGCGCCGCGACGTGGAACACCGTGGCGGTGAGCTCACCGGCAATCTTGTACATGTTCGGCAGCATCAGCAGCAGTCCCTGCGATGCGGTGAATGTCGTCGTGAGCGCGCCCGATTGCAGGGCGCCGTGCACGGCCCCGGCCGCGCCGGCCTCGCTCTGCAGCTCCGCGACGAAGGGCACCCGGCCGAAGAGGTTGGTCACGCCCCCCGCCGCCCACTCGTCGGCGAGCTCGGCCATCGGCGAGGCGGGTGTAATGGGGTAGATTGCGCAGCCGTCGTTCACCCGATACGCCACGTGCGCGACGGCCGTGTTGCCGTCCATGACATCGGTCAACGGCTCCTCATCGGGGCTCATCGATCAACTCGATGGCGTGACAGGGGCAGCTCTCGAAGCACACGGCGCATCCGGTGCAGCGCTCGTAATCGACCCGGTACCCGCGCCCGGGCCCGAGCTTCTCGATCGCCCGCTCCGGACAGGCCGCGTGGCAGATGTCGCATTCGTAGCAGTTGCCGCAGGACAGGCAGCGTTTCGCCTCGCGCACGGCCTGCGGTGGACTCAGTCCCGACAGCACTTCCGAGAAGTCCTCGGTACGCATGTCGGCTGCAAGCTTCGGCTGCACGGAGCGCAGCGCATCGCTGAACAACGGCAAGTGCAGCATCGAGAAAGTCACGCGCGGCGGCGCAGGCGGCGCAGCGTAAGTCAGTCCACGCAACCAGGCGTCGATGTGGCGGGCAGCGCGTTTGCCGTAGCCGACCGCCGCGGTCACGGTGCGCTCGCCGGGCACCAGATCCCCGCCCGCGAAGATGCCGGGGGATCCGGTCATCAGGTTGTCCCCCACCTTCACCGTGCCGCCGGCTGTGATTTCGATACCCGGAACCGAAGCGAGAAAGGCGCTCTCGCTCTGTTGACCGACCGCGAGCACCACCGCATCGGCCTCGATTCGCTCGAAGCGCCCCGTCGGCTGAGGATGCCCTTCGCCATCGAGCGTCATCTGCTCGACAGTGAGACCGTCGTCGGAGACTTCCCGGATGGTGGTGAGCCACTTGAAGCGAATCCCCTCCTCCTCGGCTTCCTGGGTCTCGAGCGCGTGGGCGGGCATGTGCGCACGGTCGCGCCGATAGATGATGAGCGGATCGGTCGCCCCCAGGCGCTTGAGCGTGCGCGCGGCATCGAGCGCGGTGTTGCCGCCGCCGTAGACGACGACCCGCCGTCCGAGCCGCGGCCGCTCTCCGACGCTCACGTCCTTCAGAAGCGAGAGCGCATCCACCAGACGGGTGGCATCGCGCGCAGGAATGGCGATGTGCTGCGAGACATGCGCCCCGATCGCGATGAAGACGGCATCGAAACAGCCGGCCGCCCTCGCTTGCAGCAGATCCGTGATGCGCTGGCCGAGCACCAGGTCGACGCCGAATGCCGCAAGGCGCCGCACCTCCTGCTCGAGCACCTCCCGCGGCAGCCGATAGGCGGGTATCCCGAAGCGCATCATGCCCCCGGCCTGGGACTCGGCATCGTGGATCTCGACCGCATGCCCGAGGCGCGCCAGATGATAGCCGGCGCTGAGACCGGCCGGTCCCGCCCCTACGATGAGCACCCGGCGGCCGCCCGGCGCGGTTTCGCGGGGCAGCGGCCAGCGCTCTTCAACCGCCTGATCGCCGAGAGAGCGCTCCACCGCGTGGATCGACACCGCGCTCTCGAGCTCGGCGCGATTGCACGCCGGCTCGCAGGGGTGATAACACACCCGCCCGTGCACGGCCGGCAGCGGATTGTCCCGCACCAGGATTTCCCACGCCTCGCGCGGGCGGCCTGCGGCCGCCATCGCCAACCACGCCTGGATGCTCTCGCCCGCCGGGCACGCCTCGTTGCACGGCGGCAGGAAATCCCGGTACAGCGGCCGGCGCGAGCGCACCGGCCCGGTGCCCGGCTCGGCGAGCAGATCGACATCGGGTGTGAGATCGGGGTGCAGGGCGCTCATCGCTTGAAAGCTAGAACTCCCCCGCGGGCAGCGTCGTCCGCAGATGTACCTATCTGCACTATGCAGTAGTGCGGATTTCGGCAGGCGCGCCATCACAGTAGCGTCGTGTCATGAAACCCTATCCCCATCGCTACATCGTTTCCGCCGCGGGCCGAACAGAGGGCGACGTGACGCTCACCTCCCCGTCCCTGCCGCCCATCGCCTCGGCGGCACCGCCCGAGTTCGACGGTCCGACGGGCCTGTGGAGCCCGGAGACCCTGCTCACCGCCGCGGTCGCCAATTGCCTCATTCTCACGTTTCGCGCGGTGGCGAGAGCTTCGCATTTCGAGTGGCTCACGCTCGAGTGCTGGACCGAAGGCGTGCTCGATCGCATCGAAGGCGTCACACAGTTCGCGAGCTTCGCCACGGTTGCGCGCCTGAGCGTCCCCGCCGGCGCGAGCGAGGAGAAGGCACGGAAACTGCTCGAGAAAGCCGAGCGCGACTGCCTCGTGACCAACTCGTTGCGCGGCACGCGCACGATGCAGATCGAAGTGACGCACGCCCGCGCGGCACAGCGGGCATGAGCACCGCCGGCCCGCCGCGGCGCAACAGGAGAAGCCACGATGCCGACCCAGAGACGCTACATCCGCCTCTTCGAGGAGATCACCGCCGCGGACGTGGCGTTCGTCGGGGGTAAGACCGCCTCCCTGGGTGAGATGTACGGCGCCCTGCGGCCTCGCGGCGTTCCGATCCCCAACGGGTTTGCCATCACCGCCGAGGCCTACCGGGCTGTGCTCGATGTGGCGAAAGCCTGGGGGCCGTTGCGCACGGCGCTCGAGGGGGTGCGCATCGATGACGCGCAGGATCTCGCCCGGCGCGGACAGGCGGCCCGGGAGATCGTCTACGGGGCGGGACTACCGGATGCGCTGAAGCAAGAGATCCTCTCAGCCTACGCGGACCTGCAGCGCGAGTACGGGCCGCAGGTGAGCCTGGCCGTGCGCAGCTCCGCGACCGCCGAGGATCTGCCGACGGCGAGCTTCGCAGGCCAACAGGACTCATTTCTCAACGTGCGCGGGGCGGAAAAGCTCCTCGATGCGTGCAAACGTTGCTTCGCCAGCCTGTTCACGGATCGCGCCATTCACTATCGTTGCGACAACGGATTCGACCACTTCAAGGTCGCCTTGTCGATCGCGGTGCAGAAGATGGTGCGCTCGGACCTCGCCTCGAGCGGCGTCATGTTCACGATCGACACCGAGAGCGGCTTTCGCGACGTGGTGCTGATCACAGGCAGCGTCGGGCTCGGGGAGAACATCGTGCAGGGCACGGTGGAGCCCGATGAGTGGATGGTGTTCAAGCCGACGTTTGCGCAGGGACATCGCGCGGTGCTGCGCCGCTCGATGGGCAGCAAGAAGCTGAAAATGGTCTACGCGGAAGGCGGCACGCGCGAGGCGACCCGCAACGTGCCGACTCCGCAGACCGAGCGCGAGCGCTACTGCCTCACCGACGAGGATGTGCTGGTGCTCGCCGGCTATGCGATCGAGATCGAGCGCCACTACAGCGAGCGCTCGCACCAGCCGATGCCGATGGACATCGAGTGGGCGAAGGACGGAACCGACGGCAGACTCTACGTCGTACAGGCGCGCCCGGAGACGAGCGCTTCGCGCAAGAACGGCACCGTGCTCGAGGAATACCTCATCTCCCCCACGGTGGAGCCGTTGGCGAGCGGCCGGGCCGTGGGCAGCCACATCGCCACCGGCGCGGTGCGCCTCATCGCCAACAGCGCGCAGATCGGGCAATTCCGCCCCGGGGAGGTGCTGGTGACCGACAGTACCACGCCCGACTGGGAGCCCATCATGCGTGAGGCCGCGGCCATCGTCACCAACCGCGGCGGACGCACCTGTCATGCCGCGATCGTCGCGCGGGAATTCGGCATCCCCGCGATCGTCGGCACGGAGAACGCCACCGAGCGCCTGAGCACCGGAGAGGTGGTGACCGTCTCCTGCGCCGAAGGAGACACGGGCAAGGTCTACCCCGGCAAAGTGCCGTTCGAGGTGCGCCGCACCGATCTGGCGGGGATCGAGCGGCCGCGGACGAAGATCATGCTGATCCTCGCCAACCCCGAGCTCGCCTTTCGGATGAGCTTCCTGCCGAATGACGGGGTGGGACTCGCGCGCATGGAGTTCATCATCACCGAGTACATCAAAGCCCACCCCATGGCGCTGCTGCATCCGCAGCGGGTCAACGACGAGGACGAGCGCGCCCGGCTCGCCGGGCTCACCCGCGGCTACGCGAGACCCGAGGATTTCTTCATCGAGCGCCTGGCCGAAGGCATCGGCACGATCGCCGCGGCGTTCCATCCGAAACCGGTCATCGTGCGCATGTCGGACTTCAAGACCAACGAGTACGCCGGACTTCTCGGTGGGCGCTGGTTCGAGCCGAAGGAAGACAACCCCATGCTCGGCTTCCGCGGCGCCTCGCGCTATACGCACCCGGCGTATGCGGAGGGCTTTGCGCTCGAATGCGCGGCGATGAAGCGGGCCCGGGAAGTGCTGGGGCTCACCAACGTGAAGCTGATGATCCCTTTCTGCCGGCGCCTCGGGGAAGGCGAGGCCGTCGTCAATCGCATGGCGGAGTTGGGCCTCGTGCGCGGCCGGGACGGCCTCGAGATCTACGTCATGTGCGAGATCCCGAACAACGTGCTGCTGATCGACGAGTTCAGCCGCATCTTCGACGGGTTCTCGATCGGCTCGAACGACCTCACCCAGCTCACCCTCGGGGTGGATCGGGACTCGGCGCTCGTCGCCTTCGAGTTCGACGAGCGCGACCCGGGCGTGCGGCGCATGCTGAGGCTTGCAGTCGAGGGCAGCCGGCGCAACGGGCGCCACTCCGGCATATGCGGCCAGGCGCCCTCCGACTACCCCGAGCTTGCCGCCGAGCTGGTGCGGCTCGGCATCGACTCGATCAGCTTGAATCCCGACGTGATCATCAAAACGACGCTCAACGTCCTCGAGCTCGAGAAAGAGCTGGCACGCGGCCGCTGAGCGTTGCCGCCGGCGATCGCCGCGTGAATGTGATGCCTCGGCAACAGGATGGGGGCCAAGGAGCGGCGCGGACACCAGTGCCAGCGGCCCTGGCGCCCGTCAGCGCGGACCCGCCGCCGCGCTGCCCGGGGTTGATCGCACCGGCGCGCACGAACACCGGTGTCTGGCCGACCGGGAAGCGAAAGGTCGTGAACCGGGCTGGCGCGGTCGTCGGCCGGGAGATTGCCGGTGCGCCGGACACGCCGCGACACCGGAAGTCTCACGCCGCAGACTCATGCGTCGCAGGCACAACCTCGTCCTGCTTACTCGAGACCGTTGCACTCCCGCGCCCGACAAGGCACCGGGAATCGGACTCATCGCCGTGTCAGGACTTGCAGCCGGGAAATGACATCGTTACCATGCCGTCGATGTCATCCGCTTGCCGCAAGCGTGCCGGAGGATAATCGGCGCGCTCTGCCACCCGCGCGACGAGAGGAGCCATGAGCCGCAGCACCGATGTCAGTTTTCTGTTCGATCTCGATGGCACGCTGGTCGACAGCGTGTATCAGCATGTGCTCGCCTGGCAACAGGCGCTGCACGCCGCCGGCATCGAGCTCTCGGTGTGGCGCATCCACCGGCGCATCGGCATGAGCGGCGGTTTGTTCACGGAGATGCTGCTGCGGGAGGTGAAAGCCGAGATCACCCCAGACCTTCTCGAGACGCTGCAGCGCCGCCATGCCGAAGCGTACGCGAGCCTGGTGCAATGGGTGAGGCCCCTGCCCGGGGCAAAGGAGTTGCTTGCCTACCTCACCCGGGCGCGCATCCCCTGGGCGATCGCGACCAGCGGCCGGATGGGCTCGGCGAAATACAATCTCCAGGCCCTGGGGATCGATCCCGCACAGACGGTCGTGATTACGCGCGATGACGTTCGCCATGCCAAGCCCGACCCGGATTTGTTTCTGGCGGCGGCCGAGCGGCTGGGCGTCGATATCCATTCCGCCGCCATCGTCGGGGACAGCATCTGGGACATTCTAGCGGCGCGGCGCGCACACGGGCTCGGAGTCGGACTGCTCTCCGGCGGATATGGCCAGGATGAGCTCGAGCGCTCCGGCGCGATACGGGTGTACGAGGATCCCGCGGATCTGCTGCGGCACATCGATGAGGTCGGCGGACGACCGTGAGCCCCGGGGCCGATCGCGGCGCAGGCGCCCATCGTGCGCCAGCCTCACACCGGCACGTAGTCGACTTCGGTCATCATACCGTCCATCAGGTGGATGATATTGTGACAGTGCAACACCCAACGTCCCGGGGGTGAGTCGGCGAGGAAGCGCCACGTGCTCGTGCCGCCGGCGGGCACCAGCGTCGTGTCCTTCGGAAGAGGATACTGCAGACGCAGCCCGGATTGCTCCACCAGCTCGAACACGTGCCCGTGCAGGTGCATCGGATGATCCATGTCGGTCGGATTCTTGAAATGGATCAGCACGCGATCGCCGTGACGCACGTCGATTTTGGGCGTGTTCGGCCAGATCCGCCCGTCGATCGTCCAATGCCGGTGGCCCGGCTCTCCGCCGCCGAGCAGCAGGGTCTTGCGCACATTCGCAGGACCATACGGATCGTGCGCATCGGGCGGCAGAGGCATGCCGGCGCCCGCCAACCGATACGTGAACAGCTCCGCGCCCTCGAGTGAAGGCGCAGGCGCCTCGGGGACACGGTTGGCGGCATCGGCCGTGCGGATCAGTACCGACTGGCGGTGATCGTGCGTATCGCCCATCAGGCTCGTCAGCAGCCAGGCGCCCGGGCGGGTCACCTCGAACCAGGCGTCGTAGCGCTCCGCAACCCCGATGCGCAGCGCATCGACCGTCACGGCGCGCAGCATGGGATTGCCGTCGCTGTGCGTGACACGCAGCCTGTGCCCGCCCAGCCGTACGTAGTGCGTGAGGGTGGGGCTCGCGTTGAGAATCCGCAGCCTCACGGTCTGTCCAACCTTGACGATGATCGGGCGTGTGTGTGGATAGGCCGCACCGCTCACGCAATGCGACAAGTAAGACACCGAATCGCCCATGGACATCGGCTTCATGGTCCGGGCCATTGCGCCCATGTGGCCCATATCAGCCATGGCGCCCATCGGGTGCATCGCAGGCGCGGCCGGCAAGGCGTGCATGCCGTTGGCATTCAGCCCCGGCGGCACATCCATCATCGCATCGCTCTTGCCGGCGATCGCCGCCCAGAAGGTGCGCATGTCCGGCACGTCGTGCAGCACCAGGACGACCTCCACATCGGCGCGAGGATCGCGCGGGTCCTCGACCAGAAATGCGCCGAACAGGCCGAGTGCCGCCTGATCGCCCACGTGGGAGTGATACCAGCGAAACCCGGGAGGGTCGGGCTTGAAGGTATAGGTGAACTCCCCGCCATCGGGCACTGGCGCCTGGGTGACGTACGGCACGCCGTCCATGTCGTTAGGCAGGATCATGCCGTGCCAGTGGATGGTGCTCAGTCCGCCCGTGCGATTCAGATACCGCGCGCGGAAGGTCTGTCCGTACCGTACCCGCAGCAGTGGACCGGGCACCCGGCCGTTGTACGCCAGGCCGGTGAATCGCGCGCCGCTTGCCGCGGGGTAACGATACGGACGGGCCTCGAGCGTCACTTCGACCATGTCGCGGTCGGCGGCCCGCGCGCTCATCGGCGGCAGCAGCATCCAGCTCATCGCCGCACTGCCGACTGTGAGGGAACGGTGCAGGAATTCTCGACGGCGCATGGGTCAGCCTCCCGGATGAGTCAAGCCCGAAAGCGCACAGTCTAGCGCCGACAAGCCCTCCGCCGGGCGGTCATTATGTCAGCCGCGACCCTCTCCCCCCACAAAGGGGTGCCGGGCGTGGCCCACAAAGGGGTGTTGGGCGTGCCCGTCGCAACGCCTGCGCGGCTACTCGGTGGCCTGCGCCCGGGCGAAGGCGGCGTCCTTGCGGTGGGCGTGCCAAAGCTCCTGGATGGACTCCAGCGAGCGGCCCTTGGTCTCGGGCACGAAGCGCATCACGAACACGGCGGCGAGAATCGAGCAGGCGCCGTAGATCCAGTAGGCGAAGCCGTGGTTGAAACGCGCATTCAGGTACGCGCTGCCGTCCATCATCGGAAAGGTGAGCGAGACGATGAAGTTCATGATCCACTGCGCCGCGACCGCGATCGACATGGCCTTGCCGCGGATCGCGTTTGGAAAGATCTCCGCGAGCATCACCCACACCACCGGTCCCCAGGAGAACGAGAACCCCATGATGTAAAGAACCACCGCCGCAAGGGCGAGATACGAAGGTCCGCCCGAGGCCGCCCCGGACTGTCCGCCCGCCGCACTGACGACGTGCAGATCGAAAAGGAATCCCAGAAGAATCATGGCCGCGCCCATGACCAGCGCGCCGCAGATGAGCAGCGGCCTGCGGCCCAGCCTGTCCACCGTGAAGGTCGCCACCAGGGTGAACAGGGTCATGGCCACCCCGTCGAAAATCGCCGTTTCCCACAACGCCTGGTTGGTCGAGGCGCCCATGTTCTCGAACATGTGCGGCGCATAGTAGAGCACGGCATTGATGCCGACGACCTGCTGGAACACCGACAGCAGAATCCCCACCACCAGCACCAGGACGCCGAAGCTCAGCAGCGGGCGCGTGTGCTCGCGCAGCGTGCCCTTGATCTCCTGGAGGGTTCTTTGCGCGGCATCGGCGCCGACCAGGCGCCTCAGGAGCGACAGCGCCTCCGTGTCGCGGTCCTTCAGCACCAGAAAGCGCGGCGTCTCCGGCACGAACAGCATCGCGACGACCAGCAGCGTCGCCGGCACGGCCGCCGAAGCGAGCATGTGACGCCAGGCCGTCGTCATGAGGTAGGCGCGGGTGTGGCCGGCCTGGATGCTCGCGTTGACGAAATACACGAGCATGATTCCGACGACGATCGCAATCTGCTGGAAAGTGACCAGCATGCCGCGCCTCTGCGGCGGGGCGACCTCCGCGATGTACATCGGCGCCAGCATCGAGGCCATGCCGATCGCCACGCCGGCCAACGTCCGATAGGCGAGAAAGGCAGGCAGTGCGTGATACCCGGTCGCGCCAAACAGGCCCCAGATGAACTCCGGGTAGCCCGCCCCGAGAGAGGAGAGAAAGAACAATAGGCCGGCGATGAGCAGTCCCGCCTTGCGCCCGATGCGGGTCGAGATCGGGCCGGCTAGCCCGGCGCCGAGCGCGCAGCCGACGAGCGCGATGGAGATCGCAAGACCGGAGAGGAAGTTCGCGCTCGCTTCGGAGAGGTGGCGCGGGGCGACGAAATTATGCGTGATCGCGCTCGTGACGCCCGAAATCACCGCCGTGTCGTACCCGAACAGCAACCCGCCGAGCGTCGCGGCGGCCGTGAGCCCGACCACGAGCCCCGTATTGCCTTTGCTCATATCACCCCCGTTCTGGTATCGCTACCATCCTCCCGGACCCGCCGCTTGTCAAGCGTGCCCCGCAGCATCGCTCAGTCGGCCGCGCCCTTGGGACGGGCGGCCGATTCGCGCGCCACCAGCTCGTAGGCGACCAGCCGGTGCGGGGGCTCGGCCGGACCGTGACCCTTGCCGCCGCGCACGGCGGTAACCAACAGATCGACGGCCTCACCGGCCATCTGCGAGATCGGCTGATGGATGGTCGTGAGCCCCGGCCAGATGGTCGAGGCGATCAGGCTGTCGTCGAATCCCACCACGGTCAGGTCGTGCGGCACTTCCAGGCCGCGCCGGTGCGCTTCGGCCATGACGGCCGCCGCCATGTCATCGTTGCTCGCGAAGATCGCGGTCGGCACCGGCTCGGTGGCGAGGAGCTTGCGCGCGGCATCGAGCCCGGAGCGGAACGTGAAGAAGCCCTGCTCGACGCGCGGGGCCGGCAGGTGGCCGGCCTCCTGGATCACGGAGGAGAACCCGCGCCAGCGCTCCTCGCTCGCGGTCTGATTGGGGTGGCCCTTGATGAAGCCGAGCCGCTCGTGCCCGAGGGCGAGCAGGTAGCGGGTCATCTCCTGCGCCGCCGCGAAATCATCGATCCGCACGCACATGATGTCCGCCGGCGGGCGTCCCGCGGCCACCGCCACGATCTGCATGCGCGCCGCCTGCAGCTCCGCGCGGATGACGGCCGACTCGCACAGCGGCGGCGGCAACACCGCCCCGACCGCCCCGCCCGAGACCAGCCGTCGGACCGCGCGGCGGGAGGCGGCGGGAGTGAGCTCGCACTTCTCCAGCACGAGCTGCACGCCGTGCCGGGTGGCGGCATCGAGGGCGCCGACCAGGAATTCGCTGAGGTAGGAGGCGCTCGGATTGCCGTAAAGCAGGCCCATGCGCTCGCCGCGGGCGCTCGCGAGATTGCGGGCGGCGATGTTCGGCGAGTAGCCGAGCCGGCGCACGGCCTGCAGCACCGCCTGGCGCGTGGCATCGCTCACATACTGGCTGCCGTTGACCACCCGTGAGACGGTCATCGGTGATACGCCGGCATAACGGGCCACGTCCTTGATGGTTATGCTGCCGCGCGCGCCGCTGCGGGTTTTGCGTGCCGGTTTGTTCATCTGCTGATGATCGGATGTTTCTTCGCGCTGTTATCCGACAACGCACGGCTGGCGGACATTATCACACGCCGCCCCGGGCACGGCATGGCATTCGCCAACTCGTGATGTGCTGGATTTCATCATTCGAACCGGGATATGATATCGTTATCAGCCGCGGCGGCCGACCCGTGGCGCTCCAGCCTCGGACCCCCCGGGACAGCCGACCTGTCCCTTCGGCGGCGCCCCGACCGAGGGCCGATGCCGGTGATCGGCCTCCCCTTAAGATGCGCGCACTCGCAGCCGCCCCCGGCGCCCGCAGCCGGCACCGCGGTACACTGCGGCCCATGCCGGGACAGAATCCACTTCTTCGCACCCTGCCCTCAGGCCGCCGGGTGCTGCTGCAGGGCATGCGCCGGCGCCGCTGGCATGACCTGTATCACGTGTTCATGACCGCCAGCTGGCCGAGGCTGTTCGCCAGCTTCGCCGGCTTTTTCGTGCTGTTCAATCTGATCTTCGCCGCGGCCTATTCGCTGCAACCCAATGGCATCACCGATCTCAATCCATCCGGGTTCTGGGGCCGGTTTTTTTTCAGCGTCGAGACCCTCGCCACCGTCGGCTACGGCGACATGCATCCGCACAGGGTGTATACGCACATCATCGCCTCGATTGAGATTTTCACCGGCATGATGAGCCTCGCGCTGATCGCCGGCATGATGTTCGCGCGCTTCTCACGGCCCACGGCCCGGTTCCTGTTCGCCCGGCACGCGGTCATCCGACCGGTCGACGGCGCGCTCACGCTGGTTCTGCGCGCCGCAAATGAGCGGCAAAACGTCGTCATGGAAGCCAGGGCGCAGCTGCGCCTGATCCGGGATGAGCGAAGCGTGGAAGGCTATCACCTGCGGCGCATCCATGATCTGCGCCTGCGGCGCAGCGAGCACCCCGTGTTTCTTTTCGGCTGGACGCTGATGCACACGATCGACGAGACGAGCCCCCTCACCGGAGCCAGCGCCGAGTCGCTCAGGGCCTCAAACGCCTCCCTGTGGCTGACGCTCAGCGGCACCGATGAGGCCACCGGGCAGCTGCTCATGGCGCAGCACGAGTACGGCGTGTCGATGCTGCGCTGGCAGCACCGGTTCGTAGACATCCTCACCCCGGGCGAGGACGGGATCGATCGTTTCGATTACACGAGATTCCACGACGTCGAGCCGCTCAGCTGAGGCGGAGCCGGGCCGGCTCGTTTGAGCCGGCGGAGTGGTAGCGCTATCATCCCGCATCTCACGTGTCGTGAGCCCTGAGGGGGACTGATGCCAAACACCGCGCACCGATCGACCGGCGCCGCCCGAGGCCCGCGGCGGCGAGTTCCCCTCGCCCCGGCGCTGCTCGCGGGCATCCTCCTTCTTTGCGCTGCGCTCGCCGCACCGGGCGCCCGCGCCGGGAGCGGCTATCGCCTGTGGCTGCGCTACACGCCGGTGCATGGCGCATGGCTCGCTCGCTATCGGCGCGCCGTGACCGGGCTGGTTGCCGGCGGCGGGTTCGCCGCCGTCGCGGGCGCATCGCCCGCTCCCCCCCTCTCGGCAACGCTGCGCGCGGCGCGCTCGCAGCTGCTGCGCGCACTCTCGGGTCTGCTCGGCCGCCCCGTGCCCCTGGAGCGGACCGTGACGAGCAATGGCGCGATCCTCATCGGGACACCCCGCTCCTCGGCGCTGATCCGGGCGCTGCCGTTGAATCTCGCGCGCACGGGGAATCAGGGCTACCTGATCCGGACCCTCGAGGTGCGCGGCCACCGCACGATCGTCATCGCAGCCCGCAAAGACATCGGCGTGCTCTACGGCGCATTCGCCTTTCTTCGCCTGCTGCAGACCCGCCGCCCCGTCGATCATCTCGACATCCTCTCGCGGCCGAAGATCCGCCGCCGCGTGCTCGATTTCTGGGACAACCTCGACGGGACGGTGGAGCGAGGCTATGCGGGGGATTCGATCTGGAAGTGGGACGAGCTGCCCGAGTACCTCTCGCCGCGCTACACCGATTTCGCCCGCGCCTGCGCCTCTGTCGGCATCAACGGCGTCGTGCTAAACAACGTCAACGCCAGCCCGTTCATCCTCGAGCCGCTGTACCTCGCCAAAGTCGCGGCGCTCGCCCGGGTGCTGCGCCCCTACGGCATCCGCGTCTACCTGTCGGTGCCGTTCAGTGCGCCGATCACTCTCGGGAAGCTGCGCAGCGCCGACCCGCTCGATCCGGCCGTGCAGGCGTGGTGGCGCAGGAAGGTCGCGCAGATCTACCGCTACGTGCCCGACTTCGGCGGCTTCCTGACGAAAGCGGACTCCGAGGGCGAGCCCGGGCCGGCGCAATACGGGCGCACCCAGGCTCAGGGCGCGAATCTGCTGGCGCGGGCGCTCGCGCCCCACGGAGGCATCGTGATGTGGCGCACGTTCGTCTACTCGACGAACCCGCACTCGGAGGACCGCGTCAAGCAGGCCTACGACATCTTCAAGCCCCTCGACGGCAGATTCGACCGGAACGTGATCCTGCAGAACAAGAACGGACCGCTCGACTTCCAGCCGCGCGAGCCGTTCAACCCGCTGTTCGGCGCGATGCCGAAGAGCAACGAGATGCTGGAGGTCGAGATCACCAAGGAGTACCTCGGCCAGCAGACGAGCCTGGTGTACCTCGGGCCGCTCTTCGAGGAAGTCCTGCGCGCCGACACCTGGGCGAAGGGGCGCGGCTCGACCGTGGCGCGCATCATCGACGGCTCGCTCTACGGGCAGCATGACACCGCGATCGCCGGGGTCGCCAATATCGGCTCGGACCGCAACTGGTGCGGCTCGATCTTCAACCAGGCGAACTGGTACGTGTTCGGCCGGCTCGCCTGGAACCCCGATGCCTCGGCGCGCCGGATCGCCGCGCAGTGGGTGCGCATGACCTTCACCAACAGTCCGGCGTTCGTGCGGCCCGTGGTGAGGATGATGATGCGCTCACGCGAGGCGGCGGTCGATTACATGGACCCGCTCGGCCTCGCGAGCCAGATGGCCGCCGGCACGCACTTCGGCCCCGGTCCCTGGGTGCGCCCGGGCAAGAACTTTCCGCCCGACTGGTCGAGCACGTACTACAACCGGGCCGACGCACGGGGCATTGGCTTCAACCGCACCGCCACAGGCAGCGATGCGGTGGCTCAGTACGCGCCGCACGTCGCGGCCAGGTTCGCGAGTCTTGCCACCTGCCCGCAGGATCTGCTGCTGTGGTTCCACCACCTGTCCTGGAATTACCGCCTGCGCTCGGGGCGGACGCTCTGGGATTCGCTGGTACGCCACTACGACCGCGGCGTCACGACAGTCAAATGGATGCGCGAGACCTGGAGCCGCCTTGCGCGGTACGTCGATCCGCAGCGCTATCGGCTCACGGCCGACTTTCTCGACATCGAGGTCAGGGACGCCGAGTGGTGGCGCGATGCCAGCATCGCCTACTTCCAGTCCCTCAACAGGCTGCCGCTGCCGCCCGGCGCGGCCCCGCCGCCGGATCCGCTGAGAGTCTACGAGGAATTCTGCATCCCCTACGTGGAGGGCACCCCGGGGGCCGGACCCGCCTGCGCCCCGGCGGACATTCCGGTCCCTCGTTGACCACGACAACCGGCGAAAAGACTCACCAGTCCCACATCGTCCCGTCCTCCAGACGCGCGATGGGCAACTGCTTCGGACTGTAAGGGAAGCGCTCCGCGAGCCTCTCATCGACGCCGACGCCATGACCCGGGCTCTCGCCGCAGTGCAGCCGGCCGTCGCGCAAGACATAGTCGTGCGGAAAGACCTCCAGAGTCTGTTCCGTGTGGTGCATGTATTCCTGGATGCCGAAATTCGGCACCCAGGTATCGAAATGCAGCGCCGCGCCCATCGTGACGGGTGAAAGGTCCGTGGCGCCGTGGAATCCGGTGCGCACCTGATAGAGGCCCGCGAGGTCGGCGATCCTGCGCACGTGCGTGATACCCCCTGCGTGCACGATCGTCGTACGGATGAAGTCTATGAGCTGTCTCTCGATGAGGCGCTTTGAGTCGAAGATGGAGTTGAAGACCTCGCCCACCGCGAGCGGCGTCACCGTATGGCGGCGGATCAGCTCGAAGCCCTCGGGATTGTCCGCCGGCGTCGCATCCTCCAGCCAGAAGAGCCGATGGGGCTCGAGGTCGCGGGCGAGTCTCGCCGCCTCGATGGGCGTGAGGCGATGATGAACGTCGTGCAGGAGCTCGAGCGAGCGGCCATGATCGACGCGCAGCCGCTCGAACAGCTTCGGCACGAGCTCGAGATAGGCCGGGGTCGACCAGACCGTCTCGGCCGGCAGCTCGCTCTCGGCCGGCTCGTACGCGTTTTTCTCGCGCGTGACGCCGTAGGGCTTCTTCAGCCCCGGCACGCCGCATTGTGCCCGCACGGCGCGGTATCCCATCGAGACGAACCGCGCCACCTCCGCACTCGCCTCCTCGATGTCACGTCCGCTCGCATGCCCGTAGACCAGTACGCCCTCGCGCGAGCGGCCGCCGAGGAGCCGGTAAAGCGGCAGACCCGCCATCTTGCCGAGGATGTCCCAGAGCGCCACGTCAACCGCGGCGATCGCCGTCATGGTGACCGGGCCCCGCCGCCAGTACGCGCCCCGATAGAGGAACTGCCAGGTATCCTCTATGCACCCGGCATCGCGCCCGATGAGGTTCGGGATCACGTGGTGATCGAGATAGGCCGCCACGGCGAGCTCACGCCCGTTGAGCGTGGCGTCTCCGAAGCCAACCACGCCCGAGCGTGTCGCCACCTTGAGCGTCACGAAGTTGCGCCCCGGACAGGTGACGATCACCCGCGCCGAGACGATTTCCCGATCACGCGGGGAGCCGTTGGCCTGCGCATTCGGGAGCGGCGGCACTCCCGCAAGCCCCGGCGAGTCAGGTTCAGACATACTCATGGACTGGATACTCCGCCTTGATTCGTTGACTGGACCCGCTCACCCGGTACCGCTGCGCCCGCAGGAGCGCAACGGCAGTGCGGACTGTCCCGCTCAAGGGCACGCCCCGACCGGAGTATCGTGAACCGGCGTCCAATTGGGCGCCAGTACGTGAATCACCGCAAGCGCCAACAGGTACATGCCGCCCGCGATGATGAAGAGCAACGCATAGCTGCCGGTTGCCTGCAGGACAAATCCCACCGCCGTCGACACCAGGGCTCCAGAGACGGCCCCGGCGAATCCGCCGAGGCCGACGACCGAGGCCACCGCCCCGCTCGGATACAGGTCCGATGTCGTGGTGAAGAGGTTCGCCGACCATCCCTGGTGGGCCCCCGCCGCCAGCCCGATCAGCGCAACCGCGCTCCACAGGCCATGCATCGAGGGCGCGAAGACGATCGGCACCACGGCGAGCGCGCAGACCAGCATCGCCCCCTTGCGCGCCGCGTTGAGGCTCAAGCCGAGCTCGAGGAGCCGTCCCGCGAGCCAGCCGCCGGCGACGCTGCCGGCATCGGCCATCAGGTAGATCACCACGAGCGGCGGACCCAGCTCGGTCAGGTCGAGCCCGTAGCGATGGTGGAGGAACTTCGGCAGCCAGAACAGCAGGAACCACCACACCGGGTCGGTGAGGAACTTGCCGGCCGCGAACGCCCATGTCTGGCGGTGGCGCAGCAGATGCGTCCACGGAACGCGCGCGTGTGACGCGGGCTCATCGCCGTCGCTGCGGATGTACTCGAGCTCCCGCGCCGAGATGCGGGGGTGGCGCTGAGGCGGGCGGTAGACAAGGAGCCACGTGACCAGCCACAGGAGGCTCAGCACGCTCGTCATGAGAAAGCCCGACCACAGGCCCCACACGGACACCACGACCGGCACGGCAAGCGGCGCCACGATCGCGCCGATGTTCGAGCCGGCGTTGAACAAGCCCGTGGCCAAGGCCCGCTCTCGGCGCGGAAACCACTCGGAGACCGTCTTCACCGCCGCCGGGAAATTGCCCGACTCGCCGAGCCCCAGCATGAACCGCACGGCCGCGAAGGCGAGCACTGTGCGCACCAGCGCGTGGCTCGCGGCCGCAACCGCCCACACCAGGATCGCAAGCGCATAGCCGATGCGCGTGCCGAGCTTGTCGATGATTGCGCCGGCAAACACCAGGCCGATGGCGTACGCGGTCTGGAAGGCGGCGACGATGTAGCCGTAATCGATCTGCGTCCAGCCGAGCACGTGCCCCAGCGTGGGCGCCAGCACGCCCAGCACCTGGCGGTCGATGTAGTTGAGCGTCGTCGCCCAGAACAGCAGCCCGCAGATGCCCCAGCGAAGCCGCCCGGCCCGCTCGGGACTCAACGCCGCGGTGAGATCTCGCGATTCGATCGATCACTCTCCTTCTCGGCCCGGCCGGGTGAAGAAGGAGAGTGGCACCGCATCGGCCATCACGCGATAGCCGGCCGGATTCGGATGCAGGTTGTCACCGGAATCGTAGGCCGGCCGCAGCCGATGCGGATCGCTCGGGTCGCGCAGCACTTTGGCGAAATGGGCGACCGCGTCGAAGTGTCCGGGCGCGCGGATCCAGTCGTTGATCTGCTCGCGGTCGGCTTCCGTCGCGGCCGACGGATGGTAGTAGTTCGAGCCCATGAACGGGGGAATGGTGCCGCCCATCACCGGGATCCCATGGGCGTGCGCTCGCAGGATGATCTGCTTGTAGGCGCCGATGATGCGGCGCACCAGCGCCGCGTTCTGCGCGGGCGTGAGCGTCCTGTGCATGGTTGCGGTGCCGAGGTCGTTGACTCCCTCGAGCACGATGAGATAACGAACGCCGTCCTGCGAAAGCACGTCGCGATCGACCCGCGCAAGGGCATTGGGCCCCAGGCCGTTCAGCAACAGACGGTTGCCCCCCAGGCCGGCGTTGAGCACGGACAGGTCGCGGGTCGCCGGGCTCTTCGCGAGACGCCGTGCCAGGTCATCGGGCCAGCGGGTGTTGCTGTTGTTCGGGGTGGCATGCCCGTCCGTGAGCGAGTCCCCGAGCACGACGACGGCGGCGGCCGGTCCATGCTTGAGAACATCGACGCCCGAGATGAAGAACCAGTGGGCAAAACGCCGTGCCCCGGGCAGGATCGCCTCGGAGACATGCTCGCCGTGAACGAGGAACGAGGTCTCCCGGGAGCCCGGATGGCTGGTCTCACGCGCCGGCGGGCGCTTGAGGTACATCGTGATCGCCAGATTCGAAAACGGCGGGGCATCGAAGGCGACCGGATCGGAGTAGTACACCGCGCCCGCCGGAATGGTCACAGCCGCCCGCCCGTCGAAGGTGAGCGCCTTGCTGCTCGATGCGTCGATGGCCCCTGTCGTCAGCGACACCGGCCTCGCAATGGAGACCGATTCGATGCGCAGAGGGCGGGTCCCGAAGACGTTCGACAACCGCACACGCAGCTCCCGGCCGCCCAGGGTGAGATGCACGATCTGGCGCAGCGTCGCATTGCGAAGCTCTGCCGGCGCCAGGGCGTTGCCCGGTTCCGGGATCTGCTGCGAGGCCGCCCATGTCCCGACCCAATGCGCCGGGGCCGGCAGGCGGGCCCGCATGCCGGTGCCGGCGGCAACGCCCGCGCTGCCTGTACCGGCCGTACCGGCCGAGCAGCCCGCACAGGCCAGCAACGTGCACACCAACGCCACACGGTTGAGCAGGCGCGCGCTCATGACCGCGCCCCCAGGGCGATGAGGCTGTGCGGCTCGACCCGAAGCTCGTAGCCGTACTCCCGCCTCGCCCCCGAGCGCCCGTGCCCGGCAAACGGTCCGGCGGGCACCGGCTCGCCGTTCAACTGCACACCGGTGGTGAGGTCCTCCATGTGGGCCGCCCCGTCGATCACCCGGACGGCGACCGGATGGTTGCGATAGGACTCGACCACCAGAGCGCCGTTGTCGTATTCGAACAGGCTGACCCGCGCCGGCCCTTCAAGACGCGGCAGCCCCGGTGTGAGATAGCCTCTGAGCGCATCGAGCACGCGAGGCGGCAGAGAATAGAAGTCATTCTGCTCTTCGGGCACATTGAGCACGTACAGCTCGCCCTTGCCATAGTGGTCCATCAGCAGCAGCGGCACGCCGCCGTCATCGTCGAGTCCACGTATCACGGCCCAATCCTCGTTGGTATAAAAGTGAATCAGCGGAAAGAGGATCGGGCGGCTCTTGCCGATCATCGTGCCCGCGCCGAACCCATAGCCCTCCACGTAGCGGGTGGGTGCGACGATCGAATGGGTGACGCGCATGTCGGTGACCTGCCCGAACCCCCTTTTCTGCAGCACCCGCAGCAGGCCCGAGGTGATGATCACGCGATCGCCGGCAAGCAAGTGCGACTCGATCTGCGGGATGATGCGCCGATCATGCCGCGCCGCCTCCGTCAGAAACACGGTACGGGCCTTCGGCCAATGCGGATACATCTCGACCGGAACACCGATCATGCCGAGCATCTCGGGCAGGAAGTCCTCGCCGCTCGAATCGAGCGGCCGGTAGGTCGCAAGGCCCCGTGGTGCCCCGAGATGGCCCGCGATCCGATCGACCCGGCGCAGAGCGTAGGCGACCACGTTGGCGAGTCGCGGGTATTTGAAGCCCGGCGTGCCGGGCACACCGCAGCACTGGCTCATCATCCGCAGGTAGTTGAACGTGGTCGGCAGATACTGCCAGGCGGCGCGGTTTTTCGGATTGGCGATGCTGAGGAGGTTCGAGTACTCGAACAGGTTGATCGCCGGCGCCTTGGCGAGGATCGTGTCCCAGAGCTGCTCGGCGTAACGGTCGAGGTAATGCATCGCGATCGGGTCGACCCACCCGCCGCCGTTCCTGCCCGGGGCGATGTTCTCGAAATAGCGGAAGATCTCGTAGCTCTCGTAGGGCAGAAGCTGTTGATCGGTGGTGGGCGCATAGCGCGTCTCATCGCCGGTCCAGATCTCGGGAAAGATCTTCGGCTCGTTCCGAAGGTCAAATCCCATCCCCTGGAAGGAGGGGTAGAAATTCGGAAACTTGATGATGACCCGCACCCGGGGATTGGCCGCCCGCGCGGGCTTGAGGATGAGGTTGCGCGAAACCCAGTCCATGGTCTGCATGCGGTATTCGGACCACGTGCGTGCGCCCTTGGCGGCGATGTCCGCATCGCTCTTGGTGTTGAAGAAATACAGGTCATCGAGGATGAACTCGTTGAAATGCCGGGCCGTGAGGGCCGACATTCGCCGCGCCAGCGCGCGGTCCTGCGGCAGCGCATAATCGAGGGTCCGGATCTGCCCGTCCCCGCCCGCAGCGAGCATCGCCATGCCGCCGGCGACCGCGACGCCGTGAGAGAGGAAGAAGTGCTTGACTCGATCGAGCTGCGCACCGTCGGCACTGACCCCGGCCCGATAACTCTCGATGAACACCTGATCGACGTGCAGCGCCGAGCTGATCGTCTTCCAGCTCGAGCGCATCCACGCCGGATCGCTCGCCATGCGCTTGACGATGCGCACGGGGATGTAGACCGTGACCTTGAAGTTCCTGTACGGCCGGGGCGCCGCCCAGCACGAGGCGGTCACCAGCAAGAGGGCGAGCGCTGCGAGCCGATGTCTGCCTTTCAAGCTTTCCCCCTTTCTCACGAGCGGGCGCCGCAGGCGCCGAGAGCCGGCTCCAGGGCCGGCCGCCGAATGATAGCGCTCCCATTTTTTCTTGGCAATTTCCACTCCATCGACATTTTTGCCGAGAGCACTCTCAACCAGCATGCACTTTTGGATATGATATCGGTACCACTTAAAATCGAAGGCAAGGGGAAAACCGTGTCGCGTTCCCGCATTTCGCGCGTCGGTCGGATTTGCACGCTCGCCATCGCATTGGCTCTCGCCTGCGGGCTCCGGGCTCAGGCGGCCCATGCGCAGGCACAGCCGCTCTACAAGGATCCGAGCGCTCCGGTCGATGCCCGTGTGAAGGACCTGCTGCGGCGCATGACGCTGCCGGAGAAGATCGCGCAGATCACCTCCATCTGGGAGAACAAGTCGGAAATCGAGAATGCCGCGGGGGATTTCGATCCGGCCAAGGCGGCGCGCAATTTCCCCTACGGCATCGGCCAGCTCGCCCGCCCCGACGATTACGCGCCCCAAAGCCAGTATCGGCTGCGCACCACGGCGCAGACGATCCGCTTCGTCAACGCGGTACAGCGCTTCCAGATCAAGCACACACCGCTTGGCATCCCCACGCTGTTTCACTCCGAAGGGCTGCACGGGTACGTGGCGCGCGGAACGACCAGCTTCCCGCAGGCGATCGCGCTCGCGAGCACCTGGGATCCGACGCTCATCACCAGGGTGTTCCGCGTGGTCGCCCGGGAAGCGCGCGCCCAGGGCATCGGCATGCTGCTCACGCCCGTGATCAATCTTGGCCGCGACCCGCGCTGGGGCCGGATCGAGGAAACTTTCGGCGAGGACCCCTACCTGGTCTCCCGGATGGGCGTAGCGGAGGTGCGCGGCTTGCAGGGCAGGACGCTGCCGCTCGGACCCGGCCGCGTACTCGCCGTCCTCAAGCACTTTGCCGGCTACGGTGTGCCGCAGGCCGGAACCAACGTCGGACCCGTGGAGCTCACGCACCGGACACTGCGCGAGATGTACCTGCCCGCATTCCACGCGGCGATCGAGCAGGCTCACGCCCAGGCCGTCATGGCCGCCTACAACGAAATCGGTGGAATCCCCTGCACGGCCAATCCCTGGCTGTTTCAGACAGTGCTGCGCAAGGATTGGGGTTTCAAAGGCATCGTGGTGAGCGACTACTCCGGCATCGAGCAGTTGCAGACCCTGTATCACGTCGTGCCGAATCTCACCGACGCGGCGGCCCGCGCGCTCAGCGCCGGAGTCGACGTCGACTTCCCCGATGGCCAGGCGTTTGCGCATCTGCCGCAGGCGCTCGCCGCAGGCAAGGTCACCATGAGTGAGATCAACTCCGCGGTGGCGGGGGTGCTTCGCTTGAAGTTCCTCTCCGGAATTTTCGACCATCCCTACGCCAACGTCAGCTATGCTCGCAAGATCACCGATGACGCCCAGGCACGAGCACTGGCGCTGAAGGCGGCACGGCAGGCGATCGTTCTGCTGAAGAATGACGGCACCCTGCCGCTCTCGGTCAGCCGGCTGAAGACTCTGGCGGTGATCGGCCCGAACGCCGCACCGGTGCGGCTCGGCGGCTACTCCGGCATCCCCTCCCACCCGATCAGCGTGTTGCAAGGGATCCGCAACTACCTCGGCAACCGGGTGCGCGTCCTGTACGCTCCCGGCGTGAAGCTGCTTGCCTACGGCAACGCGGACACAAACCGCGAGGTTCTGGAGCCGACCGCCAGGAATCTCCCGCGCATTCGCCACGCCGTCAGCATCGCCCGGCGGGCCGATGCGGTGGTGCTCGTGCTCGGCACGAGCGGTGCCCTCTGCCGCGAAGGCTGGGCCACCTATCACCTCGGCGACCGGGACAGCCTGAAGCTGATCGCCGATCAAAATCGGCTCGCGCGCGCGATCTTCGCCCTCGGCAAGCCGGTGGTCACCGTTCTGATCAACGGCTGTCCGGTCACCGTGAACCGCATCCTCAAGAAGACGAACGCCCTGATCGAGGGCTGGTACCTGGGACAGGAAGGCGGCACGGCCATGGCGGACGTGCTGTTCGGCAAGACCGATCCGGGCGGCAAGCTTCCGGTGACCATTCCCCGCTCGGTCGGCATGGTGCCGTACAACTACGACGAGGAGCCGAGCGCGCACCGCGGCTACCTCTTTGCCGACAACTCGCCCCTGTTCCCCTTCGGCTACGGCCTCTCCTACACCACGTTCGACATCGGCCGGCCGGTGTTGTCGGCGGGCGCCATCCCCTCACGCGGCACGGAAACGGTGACCGTCACCGTGCGCAACACCGGCAAGGTCGCAGGAAGCGAGGTGGTGCAGCTCTACCTGCACGAGCTCGTCACCTCGGTGACCGAGCCGGTGAAGGAGCTGAAAGGGTTCAAGCGTGTATGGCTGGAGCCGGGTGAATCGACCCGCGTGTCCTTCAAGCTCGGCTGGCAGGATTTCGCCATCTGGAACGGGCACATGCGCCACGTGGTCGAGCCGGGCACCTTCCGCGTGATGGTGGGGCCGGATTCCGTGCACCTGAAGTCCGCGACGTTCAAAGTGACCTCCTGAGGCAGAGCGCTCCCTTGCGAGGGGATCCGCAGGCACCGCGGGGTTGACGGGCGGGCCGTGCTCGGGGTGGCGGACGGCTCGAAGCCGCTCGGGATCGAGGCGCAGGAGGATATCCGCTCGCGCCGGGAACTGCTGCGCAGGATCGGCTGCAAGTCGTGAATCCCTTATACTTGGTGGCCGCGCGGAGCGTCCGGAAAGCGATACAGGAAGGGCCTGCAATGGCGAAAAAGATAGACCTCGAGACGGTACCCACTAAATTCGGCACGGGGTATCCCGCCCCGTACGACGAGCCGTGCAATGCACGCCGGCGCTGGCGGCTCGCAGACGCAGCGGGGCTCACCCAGTTCGGGGTCAATCTGCTGCGCCTGCCGGCCGGCCAATGGTCCAGCCAGCGTCATTGGCACTCGGCGGAGGACGAGTTCGTCTATGTCCTCGAGGGCGAGGTCGTGCTGGTGAGCGATGAGGGCGAGGAGGTGCTGCGAGCGGGCGAGTGCGCCGGGTTCAAGGCGGGCGAGCCGAACGGCCATCACCTGCAGAACCGCACGGACTCCGAGGCAGTGATCCTCGAGATCGGCGCCCGTGATCCCGGGCGCGATGCCGTGGAGTACCCGGGCATCGATCTGGCGCTGCGCGCCGGGAGCCGCGAGTTCCTGCACCGGGACGGCACACCCTACCGGCGGGATCCGAGCTGATCTGACACGGGAGCTCACCTCGCCCGGAGCATGTGCATGATGCTGCCGCAGCCGGTCCTGCCTCATCCTGCGCGGCGAGCCCGGCAACTGCTCGGCGGCAGCCCCCGCGCGCAGCGATGAGACCCTGCCGGGGCTTGCCCGGCTCGATCTCAACACCGTCTTGATGCCTGCGGCGCCCGGTGGCAGACCACTCCCCGGCCCATACATCAAGCGCCGGTCAGCCCGAGTGCAAAGGCTCCGCGCTCAGGCGCACCTTGCCCGCCAGACACTCTCCCGGCGCCAGCGTCCTCAGCCCCGTGACCACCGCCGATTCGGCGCGGTTGAGCGCATCGGGCATGTGGCTCACCGGCTCGATGCAGAAGAAGTCCTGTCGGGGCGGCGCATACAGGTGCAACCAGCGCAACGGCTCCGTTGCGGTCAGTCTCAGGCACAGCATTTGCTCCGGCCACTCGATTTCCGCCACTGCGCTCCAGCCGGAATAACAGTGATCGATCAGAGTGTCGGGCGGCAGCCGCCCTCCCCGGCTCCACTCCCCGAAGTGCGAGCCCTCAGCACGATGCGTGGGCAGGCACTCCTCATCCGTGAGCCAGACAGCGTCGACCCGGGTGCGCAGCCGAAGACGCGCTGAGCGCAGGAAGTAGGGATGCCAGCCGAGACCGGCCGGCATCGGCCGGTCTGCCCGGTTCTCGACCGAAAGCGCCACTTCGAGCCCCTCCTCATCGAGTGAAAGGATCTGCCGCGCGACATAGTGCCAGGGCCATTCACCGGCCGGATGCTCGAAGATCATGGCGAGCCGCCCCTTTCGCGCCGATTCCACCCGCCAGGGTTTGCGCCAGCCGTGCCCGTGCAGCGGATGAGCCTGCCCGGGAGCGTTCGGCGCGAGTCTCACCTGCGCGCCGCTGAAACGGAATGCGCCCCCCGCGATGCGGTTGGCGAACGGCACCAGCGGGAAGGCGGCCGTCTCGAAAGGCTCATCGGTCGCCGGTGGCGTCGGACGCAGGATGTCCACCCCCCGGAAGCGCAGCGCCGCGATCGCACCACCGACCTCCGGCAGCACATCGAGCGAGTAATCCGCACCTGAAATCGAAATCAATCCAACCTCCCCGATCTCGGTGACATCATCGGCGCGACAGGACGGCGGCGCGGGAGAGTCAGGCGGTACAAAACAGAGCCGTGTGCGGCGAGCCGCGCGCGCAGCCTCGCCTCGGAGCCCAGCTCGCGATGGCTCCAGAGATCACGCACCCGGTAACGCGCCCCCGCCAGCGACAGCGCCGGCCAGCTCACCGTCAGTGTGCGCACACGCGGCCGCAGATTGAAAGCCGCGAGATACCAGCCGCCTCCCCCTTGAGGCCGGGACACCCACACGACGAACCCGTTCCTGTCGAGCACCTGATGGGCGTCCGAAGCATGCTGATCCACCGCGATCACTTCGGAGTTGTCGAGCAGAGACAGCGTCCACGCATTCATACGCGTCAGGTTTCCCCCGATCATCAGCGGCGAGCGTGCGATGCACCAGAGCGTCATGTAGGTCCGTTGCTCAGCGTGCGTCAGGCGGGTCCAGCGCGGCTGCCCCCAGCCGGGTTTCGGACCGAGGTACCCGATCGCGAGCATGTCGGCATCGGGCCAACGGCCTGGCTGCGCAAGCGGCGCCCAGCGTGCCAGGCGCGCAAACTGGTTACCGACGCCCTGCGGATAGGGATTGTTGCTGTACCAGAGGTCCCACACGTCGTTCGATATGCGCCACATATTCGCGTAGCGGCGCAGCTGCGCGAGCTCGGCAAGCGGGGCGGGGCCCGGCGAGAGGCTGAGCACCATCGGCCGGCCGGCGGCACGCAGCGCCTTCGAAAGCATGCGAATCTCGGCGCCGGCATAGGGATGGCTCGCAATGCAGTCCGCCTTGATGAAATCCACGTGCCACGCGGCGTACAGGTGCGCAATGGAGTCGTAATAGGCCTGGCCCGCAGGATTTGCGGCCACACCGTCATTGTCCGGATTCCAGGGACAGGGCGCATCGAGCGCCGCTGCCTGCCTGGCGCGGAAGACCGAGCCGGCAATCGGCAGATTCTCCCGAA
Organism: Pseudomonadota bacterium; assembly: GCA_021850555.1. Next base: position 35,261 of record JAJZLX010000376.1, read on the forward strand.
CCGCCTGCCTCGGGATGCCGCGCAGGATGTGGATGCCGAACTTCAGCCCCAGCGAATGGACGTAGTGTGCCAGCGGACGGAACCCCGCCCCGTGCGCTGCCGACGGGAAGCGATTGGGCGCCGGAAGGTATCGGCCGTAGCGATCCATCGTCAGGATCGCCGTCGGCGCGCCGCCCGCCGGCGTCGGATTGCGCACGAACCACTCGGCATCGATGACCGCGTAGCGCCAGCCGTAGCGGCGCAAGTGCCGGCTCATCCATAGCACATTGGCGCGGAACTGCTTCTCCGTGATGGTGGTGCCGTAGGCGTCGTAGCTGTTCCACCCCATGGGAGGCGTCGCTGCGAGCTGCGCAGCAGCGGATCTCGCCCGACCCGTGCCCGGCACGCTCGCGAGGGCCGCGGTGGCCACCATTGAAGCCAGAGAGGACGTCAGGACAAGAATCGCAAATCGATGCCTTTGCATCCAAGAACCTCCATCATTGCATCGTGAGCAGCCTGCAGGCTTCGCCGCGTCAGCTCGAGGCGGGCATCACCATTCTCCACCCCCTTGCCGTCACAGTCACATGCGCCACACCAGTCATCGCCTCCCGCGCCGCCAAATGAGAGACGGTACCGGCGCAATTGAGCAAAGCCAGCTCGCGGCCCGGGCACCACGATGAACGCGAGCACTCGATGCCACCGAGGTCGCACCAGGGGCTGCACGAACTTGCCGGCCTTCTGCGCAAGCAACCCCAATGGCTCCGGCGAGTACGCCGGCTGGCCCCACTCCCCCTCGGCGCCGGCGCCACGAGACATCAAAACCGCACGGCGAACGCCCGATAGGAATGCGGCGCGAGCCGCACCACGAAGCTCGTCTCGTCCTGCTCGCTCGGTAGAGGGCTCGGTGTGACGATCGGCGCCGGCAGCACCGCGGCTGCGGATCTCAGATCAATGAGCTCGCGCGCGCCGTGGCGCACGAAGATGCGCACAGTGGCCGGCCGCGGCAGGTAAGACTCGACGATGAACGTATTGTTGTTGTAGGCGAACAGCGTGATGCCGCCGTCGACCGTGATGCCCCGCCGCCGGAAGAACGCGGCGATCCGGTCGAGCGTCGCGGGATTGGCGAACACCTGATCCCGGTACACCTCGAGATACACCTTGTTGAAATGCACCTGGCTCCAGATGCGCTGGAACTGCCGGCGCAGCGTACGCGGGTTGGCGAGCTGCCGGGTGGAGGTCACCGGGATGTAGACGGCCACGCTGAGATTGCGGAACGGGCGTTGCGCGGGCACCGCGGCCGGACTCGCCGCAGCCGCACCGGCCAGCATCAGGCAGATGATTGCTGCGGAAATCGTACGCATCACGCTCCCCTGTCCCCGCGGCGGCAGGGCTTGCAGTGCACATGGACCGGCGAGCCGGAAAACCCGTCGCTCGCCTCGGGGTGCGCCGCGAGCAATACGAGAGCGGATGTTCGGCGAAGCAATGGGATCAATATCCACGCCCCCCTTGCGCGGCGCACGCGCGGATGGTACCGGTACCAGCCGGCTTTGGCCAGAGCTCTCGAGTGTGGCATCCGGCTCATCGGCCCGACGGCCTCATGCGCTCGAGTCCATCGCCCGCCCATGAGCTCACCTGGCTGCTTCGGGCCGTCACGCCCGCGAGCGGGGTGTGAGCGAGGTGAGCTTCCGGTTTGCAATCGCCGCGATCGAGGACCGGACGGCCAGCGGCCATCGGCACACACCCGCCTGCCTCGGTCTCGAATCAGGGGCCGTAAACCTCCCTGGACCCGCATGTGCCGATCCGAGGCCCACCTCACCCGCTCATTCCTCCCTCCCACGCCATGGCTCACCGCCACAAGCAGACCCGGCGGCGAAATCCATCCGATAAAGTGTCTGCGCCGGCGTGGACCGTTGACACTCCCGCCATGATACCGCTACCATTCCACATTGACACTCGAACGGGAGCAGTTCCCTGTACCTCGGCATCGACATCGGCACCTCCAGCGTGAAGGCGGTGCTTCTCGAGGCGCACGGCGGCATCGCAGCCCAGAGCGCCTCTTCACTCGAGGTGAGCCGCCCGTCTCCCGGATTCTCGGAGCAGGACCCTGAGGCCTGGTGGCAAGCCACGGTTCGCGCCGTCGCGACGCTGCCCAAAGGCGCGCGCGCCGGGGTGCGCGCCATCGGGCTGTCCGGTCAGATGCACGGGGCGACATTGCTCGACGCACAGGATCGGCCGCTGCGCCCCGCCATTTTGTGGAACGACGGCCGCTCATCACAGGAGTGCGTGGAGCTGGAGCGGCGTGAGCCCGCCTCGCGCACGATCACCGGCAACATCATGATGCCGGGCTTCACCGCCCCGAAGCTGCTGTGGGTGGCCCGCCATGAGCCCGAGCTCTTCCGCCGCACCGCCCACGTGCTGCTTCCAAAGGATTACGTCCGGTTGCGCCTGACCGGCGAGAGAGTCAGCGACATGTCCGATGCCTCCGGCACGGGCTGGCTCGATGTCGGCCGGCGGGAATGGTCCGACGCGATGCTGTCCGCGAGCGATCTCACACGCGCGCACATGCCACGGCTCGTGGAAGGCTCGAGCCCTTCCGCAGCGTTGACCGCCCAAGCCGCCGAGGACCTCGGCCTGCCGCGCGCCGTCGTGGCGGGCGGCGGCGGCGACAACGCCGCGAGCGCAGTCGGCCTTGGCGTGGTGAGACCGGGACAGGCGTTCCTCTCGCTCGGCACCTCGGGAGTTCTGTTCGTGGTCACGGAGCGATTCCGGCCGAATCCGCAACGCGCCGCGCATGCGTTCTGCCATTGCCTGCCGGAACGCTGGCACCAGATGTCGGTGATGTTGAGCGCGGCGAGCACGCTCGACTGGATAGCCCGGACCGTCGGCTCCGCAGACCTGCCGGACCTGGTGCAGCGGGCCGAGGCACACGGCCTGCACCGTCATTCGCCGCTCTTTCTGCCGTACCTGACCGGTGAGCGCACTCCCCACAACGATCCGCACGCCCGCGGCGTGTTCTTCGGGCTGCGCCCGGATTGCACCGCGGCGGAGCTCGCCGGGGCGGTGCTCGAGGGGGTCGCCCTGGCATTCGCGGACGGGCTGGACGTGCTGATCGAGAAAGGCGACCCGGTAGGGGAAATCAGCGTCACCGGCGGTGGCGCGCGTCTGCCCTACTGGGGTCGCCTCATCGCCGCGGCGCTGCGCCGCCCGCTCACCTATCGCTCAGGCGGGGAGGTCGGAGCCGCCCTCGGCGCGGCCCGGCTTGCCCGCCTGGCGGCGGGCGACGCCGAAGAAACGGTGTGCGCGGCCCCGCCCGTGGAGCGCATCGTGCAGCCGGACGCCGCGCTGTCCTCGCTCCTCGCCGGCCGCCGCCGAACCTTCCAACGTCTGTATCGAGATCTGAAGACCGCTTTCGTGGAGTTTTCCTCATGAGTCTCTTCTCAAACATCGCACCGGTTCGCTTCGAGGGTCCGGAGTCCTCGAGCGAGTATGCATTCCGCGTCTACGACAAAGATCGCAAAGTGCTCGGCAAGCCCATGCAGGAGTGGCTGCGCTGTGCCGTGTGCTACTGGCATTCGTTCAACTGGCCGGGACAGGACATCTTCGGCGCCGGCACCCTGCCGCGGCCGTGGCTCGGCGCCACGATCACCCAGGCCATGGCGGAGGAGAAGCTCGAAGCCGCTTTCGACTTCCTTTCGCGCCTCGGTGTGCCGTACTTTACGTTCCATGACGTCGATGCGATGGCCACCGCCACGACGCTCAAAGAGCACGAGCGCAACTTGAAGAGCATCGAGGAGCGGATGCAGGAGAGGATGGCCACCACGGGGATGAAGCTCCTGTGGGGCACGGCGAACCTGTTCAGCCACCCGCGCTATGCCGGCGGCGGGCCGACCAGCGCCGATCCGCAAGTGTTCGCGTGGGCAGCCGCGCAGGTTCGCAGCTGCCTGGAGACCACCCATCGGCTCGGAGGAGAGAACTACGTGCTCTGGGGCGGACGCGAGGGCTATGACTCGCTGCTCAACACCGACCTCAAGCGCGAGCTCGATCACTATGGACGATTCCTCTCCCTGGTGGTCGAGCACAAACACCGCATCGGCTTCAAAGGCACCATCCTCGTCGAGCCCAAGCCCTTCGAGCCGACCAAGCACCAGTACGACCGCGACGTGGCCTCCGTCTACGCTTTCCTGCAGCGCTACGGATTGGCGCAGGACGTGAGGGTGAATATCGAAGTGAACCACGCCACCCTCGCCGGCCTCGACTTCGAGCACGAGGTCGCGGCCGCCCTCGCCTACGGAATATTCGGCTCCATCGACATCAACCGCGGCGATCCGCGCAACGGCTGGGACACGGATCAGTTCCCGAACAACGCCCAGGAGCTGGTTCCCGCGTTCCTGTCGCTCATCGAGAACGGCGGCTTCAGCACCGGCGGATTCAACTTCGATGCGAAGCTGCGCCGCCAGTCGGTGGACCCGCTGGATCTGTACGTGGCGCACATCGGCGGTATCGACACGCTGGCGCGGGCGCTGCTTGCCGCCGCCGACATCGTGACCGAGCGCAAGCTCGCCCGCTTGAAGGAAGAGCGCTACCAGGGCTGGAACGGCGAGCTCGGCCGCAAGATCGAAAGCGGCGCGCTCGACCTCAGCGGTATCGCCGACCTCGCCACGGCGAGCGACTTCCAGCCCGCTCCCCGCTCGGGGCGCCAGGAGCTCGCCGAGAGCCTGGTGGCTCGCCACTGCAAGTACTGAGACCGCTCGGCACCGCAGCTCACCGTCCGTCACCACTCCGGCGTGCTGCCCACAACAGACGCCGGATGGGCTCGCCCAGCGCCTTCGGCATGCGTTTGGTGAGCGACCGGATCAATTGCGATCGCATGTGCTCTTGCAGCGCGGGCGTCATCTCACCCAGCATCCCGCGCCGATCCGGCGGCAGATAAGGAACCGGGTCGCCGCCGGCGCGGAACACGTAGTGCTCGAACATCATGCGCCAGATCTCGCGGCGACTTTCGGGCAGCGGCGACAGCGCGAGCAGCGAGTGTGCCAGCGCCGCGAACGGCTCCGCAGTCCAGTCATCGAGCGCGTCGAACCACCAGAAATTCACTGATAGATTCAGTGGCTCGAGCGCTTCGACGTTGTGCCACCAGAGGTTCGGGATGAAGACCGCGTCTCCCGGCCCGATGTCGGCCGTCTCCGCTGCAGCCAGCGCCTGGGCGAAGCGAGGGTAGCGCTCGAAGTCCGGCGCCGAGACCTTCGCCAGGCTCGTCGGCTGTCCGCCGGGGCCGAGCTCGAGCGGTCCGACATAGAGGTTGGGCAGCTGCTGCGGCGGAAAGAATGTGAAACGCTTGCGGCCGGCAACCATGCAGTTTATGCCGTCCGAATTGTCGTAGTGCGTCGCCGCAGTCACTGCATTGCCGAGCCACATTCTCGGTCGCGCCGGCTTGTCCAAAATCTCGAGTCGGCATTCCCGGGCCATCTGCGGCAGGGTGTCCTCGATCGCCGCCGCGCCTGTATAGAGCGATGGAGGGCTCGAGTGATCGGCGTAACTCAGAATGGTCGCGAGAATCTCACGGGCCGGACGGTAAGCCTGCTCAAAGTTCAAGCCGCCCATGTCCTCGCGGAAGAAGTAGAGGCCGCGAATCTCCGGCCGGCCCACCATGACGCGGATCGGGCGGCCGGTGTCGCGCGTCACGATATACCGGCTGAGCGCCTCAGGAGACTCTGCGGCGGCGCGCACGATCGGCCAATTCTCGACGAGCCCCCTCATCACGGCCGGCCTGTCCGCGGGGATGATCTGCTCACGCAGCGTCCTTGCGGTGACATCGCGCCATTCGCGCGTCTTCGCGAGCGAGTATCGCTCCAGTGCATACTCTTTGGCCATTTCCCTACCCTCTGCGATTGCGGGCATTTCCAGCTCCTCCCCGACACGCCCAGCCGCCCGGCAATCGAGAGCGCCTCGAGACTGCAGTCAGCCGCCTCGAAACATCCGCATGATTCTTGCGCGGATGCGCCCGTAGTTGTCCGGTTTCAGCGGCCCGAGCAGGCCGTGCAGTTCCGGCGGCAGATGTGCAAGCGGATGACCGCGCGTACGGAACACGAAGTGATCGAAGAATTCCTTCCAGGCCTGACGCTCCGCGGGCGGGCGCTCCGCTATCGTGATCATGGCGTACAACAGGCTCGTATAGGGAGCGTCGGGTCCAGCGCTGAACGCGTCCCACCAGTGGTTGACCATCACGTTGAACGGCGCAGTGGATTCGACCTGATGCCACCAGAGCTTCGGCAGGTACAGCGCGTCCCCCGGCTCGAGTTCGGCCACGAGCGCCTGATCCCGGATCGATTCGAACAGCGGAAACCGATCGGCTCTGCCCGGGGGGGCCGAGGCGGCGAGACTCACGGGCGGGCCTGCCATGGTGTGATCGATAGGACCCATGTAAAGCTTGCCGATGTGCTCCGGCGCATACAACGTGAAGCGGCGGTGGCCGGCGATCACGCAGGCGAGATTGTCGAAGGTGTCGTAATGGCTCGAGACATCAGAGGGATGACCGATCCAGATCCGCGCCGGCACGCTCGACGGCAACAGTGAGACCCGGTTGGCGGCCGCGAAGCCCGGCATGCACTCGGCCACCGGCACCGAGCCCACGTAGATCGTCTGGGCCCGCGGCTGATCGAGGGTCTCGATCATCAGCGCAAGGGCCTCGAGGAACTTCAGCTGCCGGCGCTCGAAGTTGAACCCCTTCAGGTCCTGCGTGTAGTAATACTTGCCTGCAATGGATCTGTCCCCCAAAAACGCCTCGACGCGCAATCCGACGTCAAACGTCGTCAGGTATAGAGCGAGATCGCGGGGCGAGCCGCGTCCGGCCTGAACCGCGGGCCAGTCCGCGATGAGTCCGCGCAGAACCACCGGCCGGCCGGGCTCGGCCACCCGCTCTCTGAAATCCGCTGGCCCGGAAAGATCGCAGCCGGCGATCTCGGTTGGGGGGAGAGACATGGAAAGACCTCGATCGCCGGCTGCGGGGGAAGCTCAACCCATCGATCCGTCGTGCGGATACGCCAAGCCCTCGGTGTGCTTCAGGAGGCGGGCGTTCTTCGTTCGCGCCATCTCGCGCACCTGTTTGAGGGAGGCGATCATCAGCTGAATGAGTGTCAGGTACCCGCGCCGGAACAGCTCCACCACCACGGCATCGGGCATCCGCATGAGCACCTCCCTGTTGATCGTGTAAAGGCCGTCGCACTTGTACAGGTTGCCGTCCTCGAATTCGACCTCGATCGCCACGGGCTCGATCAAATTGAGCTCGAGCAGGCGGGCGATGAAAATCCGCGTCCGCTCGATACCGGGCTGCAGGTCCTGGAACGCCCAGATGATGCTCTGCAGATACCGCGTCGGCTGTCCCTGCTCGGTGAACAGCGGCTTGCCGCCCTCAGCCTTGACTCGCGGGTGATCGAGATCGATCGCCAGCTCCGGTCCGTGTGCGTAGAACGGCGCGCGCTGCAGGCTGAGCGGCCGATAAAATTCCGGATCGCCCCGCCAATCCGCAAGAAACTGATTCTCTCCCTCGATGAACCCCAGCATCGCGCCGCAGAAGAACTGCCCCGTAGCCTGTTCCTTGCCGAACAGGATCGGATAGTGCAGCACCAGGTGAGGGAATTCCTCGATGATCACCTGCACGAAGTGCTGGTTGTCGCCGTACTTCGCCGAAGGCCGGGCGTCCACTTTGAGATGACGGTGCTTCTCTTTGTTGAGCGGTACGATCTGGGTCATGGCACGGCGCGCCGCATCTCACACGGGCTGCAGCCCATACTGGTAAATCTTGTTCAACAATTCGCGGTTCCTGGGCAGCCGCGCGCACATCTCGGCCGTCATCCTCCGGTTCTCCTGCACCAGCCTGCGGGCATCGGCCGCGGAATCGACCGTGTCCTCGGGCGTCACCTCGGTCCGGTAGCCCATCCCGTACAGAACGTACTGGTAGCTCGCCGCGGGGAAAACTTCCTCGAGGCGGTCCAGCTCGTCGAAGAACCATGGTGACTGATATTTCCACAAAGTCAGCATGTCCCTCAGCCGTTCCGGGACGGTAGCAGGATCGACGTTGTCGCGCCAGAAGGCCGTATCCCTGCGCCGGGTCAACACATAATGGAGTTTCAGGAAATCGATGATCCGGCCCCACCGGTACATCGTCACCTCGTTGAAGCGCCGCGCGACGATGTCCATCACTTCCCGGCAGGCCGGCATCTGTTCCGCGAGGAGCTTTGCCGAGAGCTCGACCAGGACGATCGCGGAAGATTCGAGCGGCTCGAGAAAGCCCCCCGCGAGGCCGGCAGCCACGCAGTTGTTCTTCCAGAAGGTCTCCCGGTAGCCGGCACGGATCGGGATCTTGCGTACCGCCAAATCCCTGTGCCGCACGCCGATATAGCGCAGCAGGGTTTCCCGCGCCGCGTCCTCGCTCGCATGCCGGCTCGAGTAGACATAGCCCACGCCGCGCCGCGTCGGCAAGCAAATGTCCCAGATCCACCCGGCATCTTGGGCGGTGGCGATCGTCTGCGATGCCATGGGAGCATCCGGCTTGTCGTACGGCACCTGTACCGCCAACGCGGTATCGCACAAGAGGATGTCACCGCATTCCTTGAAGCCGACCCCGAGCACCTTGCCGATCAACAGCGACGAGAAGCCGCTGCAGTCGACGAACAGGTCCCCGGAGATCTCCCCTGCCTGCCGGGTGAGAAGGCTCACGATATCACCCGACTCATCCTGATTGACGGTGACGACGTCCGCCAGGACATGGCGCACGCCGAGCTTGTCCGTGCAGTGCTTCGCCAGGAACGGCCCAAACTTGCCGGCGTCCAGATGATACGCGTAGTTCGCGGCCGCCCGATATTCCCCGTGCGCAATGGTCTTCGGCGCCAACCCCTCGTCACACAGCCTTCCCTGTGGAGTCACGAAGTCGCAAAAGCTCGGCGCCGCGCCCTCGCAAAGCCAATGCGGGACGAGGTTCACCCTGGAGAAGCCCTGCGGAACCATCAGGGGATGGTAGTACGCGTCATCCGCCGTTCCCGTCGTCCAGCCGACGAATTTTCCACCCTGCTTGAAGGCCGCATCACACTCCCGGAAGAGCGCGGTCTCCGAGACACCCATCCGCTCCAAGGACGCGCGCATGGTCGGCCATGTGCCCTCCCCCACACCGATCGCCCGGATGTCCGGAGATTCGATCAGCGTGACAGACAAGCCGCCCGCCTTCATCCGGGCCTGATGGCGGGCGGCGATGGTGCCTGCGGTGAGCCACCCGGCGGTTCCTCCGCCGACGATGACCACCGCCTTGACGGGTCTCACCACATCAGAACTTCGCGCGCACACCGAAGGAGAGCGAGCGTCCATACTGAACCAGGTTTAACGTCTGATTCTGGAATCTCCCATACGTGTGGTATATGGAATTCATCAGATTGTTCGCATCGAAATACACGTTCAGGTACTTGTTGATCTGATAGTTGGTGGCGAAATCCAGCTGGGTGAACGGCGCCTGATACACCGGCTCGTTCCCAAAGGCGCCGCCGCCCTGCTCCTGACCCGTCAGGAGCAGGAGTTTCGACGTCCAATTCACGGTAATCCGAGCCTGCCACTTGTCCCGTTGGTAGAACAACGTACCGTTGGCAGAGCTCCCGACGCCTGTCAGCGCGAACTGATTGGACGTGGTGCTGTAGTTGTTGAAGTTCGCATTATCATGCATCCACGTACCGTTGATCATCACGCCGAATCCGAACGGCAGCATCTGCTGCCAGGTGGCCGACACTCCGGTGACGTCCGCCGACAGCTTGTTCGTGTAGGTGGTCTCCGCGAATACCATCGGCTTTCCGCAGCCGGAGTCCGTGAAGACGACCGAGCCGCCCGCACTGTAGGTGCACGGAGCCGGATCGTTGACGGGAAGAGTGACATCGGCCACGCTCGAGGTCGGGAAGTTCGATACCTGCTTGTAGAAAGGATGGATTTCCGCGTAGTCATTTGGCGCGTAGAACCACGACAGCCTCATATCATAGTTGTTGGAAAGGTACGGCATCAGATCCGGGTTGTTGCCGGTTGCGGTCAGCGCGTTGACCCGCCCTCCGTAGGCCGTGTTCGGGATCAACTGCAGATTCGGCGGCGCGGATTCCGTCCGCGAGAAGTCAAATGCCGTTTCCACGTCCCGCGTTGGCCAGAGGGCCAGGTCCAACGCCGGCAGGAAGTAGCCGTACGAGTTGGTGGTCTGCGTCCACTTCGGCGTGCCCGTGGCGAACTTGTACGCCGTCGGGTCGCTGGAGCCCACCCACGCCACGCTCGTCACCGGCGCAGCCAGGCCTGCAATCACCTCGTCCGTCTTCTGATACCGCAGCCCGAGCCGCGTCATGAGCCGCATGCCGTCCACCCGGAAATTATGGCTCACTTGCACGAACGGCGCATAGTTCATGCGGGACACGTGCTGCACCGAGGTCGTGCTCAACGCCTCCGTGGGCACACCACCGGTATAATACGGGTAGCCTGTGGTCGGACTCCAGAGCGAGTCGATCGGCTGGGTCATCAAATAGTGGAGCACCGAATACGGATTGTAGACGAGCAGGCTCGAGGGCAGATTGCCGCCCCCGCTGTAGCCCGGCATCCAGGTACCGACGTTCACCGCCTTGAAGAGCGAAGAGGGCAGCGGGACGCCCTGCGTATTGCCGGAAGCCGGCCCGTACCCGGCCCAGAGCTCCCAATAGTTGTTCGTGAAGGTATCAAACTCCTTCGTGTTCCAGTCGTCGTCGAGAAATTGCGCCCCGAATTGCACCTTGGTGCTGTCGCCCGGGTTCCAGGTGGCGGAGATTCTCGCCTCGTTGATCTGGTCCGAATTCTGCTGGGTCTGCAGCGGCAGCACGTGCGATCCGATGATGAACGGATTCAGTCCGTTGTAATTCGGCGATGCGGTCGCGCCCGAGCCCGTCGCGACGGCATTCGGACCATAAGCGCTCCAGTACGGCAACACGTTGCTGTTCTTGTTCAGCGTCAGGCCGCCGGTGTAGTTGTTTGTGACATCGCCAAAACCCACGTCAGAGTCGATATCGCTGTAGGTGCCGTTCGGATTCAGCTGCGACTTGGACTGATCGGCATCGACATCCAGCGTCCAATCGTCGTTGACGTTCCAGAGGACGTTTAGGCCGTAGGTGTTCGTGACGATGTACTGGTCCGCAACGAACGCATTGAAGTCGGTCGGGCCCGTATAATTGAAATTGCTGATCGTGCCGTTGCCGTCGAGCGTCGCATCGGGGAAAGCGCCGAACCACGTGCTGCGCTGCCAGCGATTGATGTGCTGATCCCACGAAGAATAGTTCTCATCGAGCGTCACCAGCACCGACTTGCTCGGATGCCATTGCAACGCGACCCGTCCGTCCTTGCTCCGGGTGTCGATACGCTCGAGGTACATGGCCATGTCCTGAGGGTACCAGACCGGCACCTGGGCATCTCCCGTGGCCCCGGGGCCCACGCTCGCGCAGCCGGTGTTACCGAAGGCGGTCGTGTAGTTGGCCGCGAGATCCGAGCAGGCGAATCCCCCGGCGGCGATTCCCTTCCATCCCACGATGTCCTGATGGTGAGTGAGAGTGCTGTAGTCGGTGTAATCGCCGTCGATGAGGATGCCGAACTTGTCGTGGTCGAACGTATCGCTGAACAGAGCGCCGACAGCCGGCCGCATGCCCCCATCCATCGGGTAATTGGTCTCCCCGACGTTGATCCCGCCGTGAAGGCCGGGATTCTGAAAAGGGGTCAGCATTTTGATGTTGACCACGGAGCCGATATTACCCGAAGAGAGCGCCATGTCGGGGGTCTTCAGGACGTCGATCTCTCCGACGTACATGGCGCCGACAGTGGACACATTGAAGGTCTGTCCGTTGCCGGAAGCGATCTGCCGGCCGCCCATCAGCACCGTGTTGAACGATCCGCCGAAACCGTTGACGTTGAAGCCCTGCGGCAGGCCCGTGGCGGTCGGCGCGCCGAAGGAGCTCGAGTAGGCGAGCGAGCCGCGATTGATGGTGACTCCCGGAATGTGCGCGAGGGCGCCCCCGATCGAGGAGTCGGGGAACTGGCCGATCGTCTCGGCGGAGATCGCATCGACCACGCCGATCGATTCCTTCTTGATCTGCAGCGACCGTTCCAGGGACCCGCGGATGCCCGTGACGATGATCGGCTGCAGCTCGGTTGCGGATTCCGCCACGGACCTCCCGGTAGAGGCGGTGGCGGCGGCAGGTCCGGCCGAGCTCCGGGCATACAGACCCGCCCCGGCTGTGGGAACGGTGGTGTTCTCGGCGTACAGACCCACTCCGCTTGCGCTGAGCAGGCCCAACGAGGCCATCGGCGTCGCGTTGAAACCCCGCTGTCTGGCCTTGGCTGCCTTGCCGGGCACGGGCGGCCGATGTGAGCTTTTCTCCGGAGCGGTTCGGGCGTGCGCAACGCCGCCCGCGCCCAGGGTCAGCGACCCCAGCGCCAGTCCCGAGATGCCAAGTGTTGCGCCGGCCGAGTGGCCGAGCTTACGGAGTCTAGCGTTCTTCTTGACCGCGTTTCTTGTCGCGTTACGCAGTGTCTTGCGACTCATTAGAAGCCCCCTCTATCACAAGTGCCCGAGTGTTGTAAATACGCCACATAAGCGGCTGCCGGCAAAGGTGATGCCGTCCCGAAAGCTTTCGAAATCCTCGCACGGTGCTTTTGTCTAGGTTCCCCCGAAATATGGTACCGCTACCTACGACGGCGGCAGTATGGTCTTGGTCACGGTTCCATGTCAACTGGGTTTGCGCATTCTGCCGCGGATGGCAGGGAGCCTGTGTTTTCCAGCTTTCGCTGCCAGATGAAATGAATCTAGAGCACCGCCGGCGGACGGGTTCCGCTGTCAGTCTCGCCTATCGTCGCGACAGTTGGTTGCGTAACCATAGCCAGAGCTGGGCTTGGGCACACCATCACTGGCCGCATCTTCATCCTTGACCAGCCGATCCGTTGGTGAAGCGCGACATCCGGAGGTCGGGATTCTTTCGACGACGGAGGATGTCTCGTGCACTGTCCTTCCACACCCCCGTGAGTATGCGGGATGATGACACCGCTGTCATCCCAACCTGCCGGGCAGCTTCGTTCGACCTGTCCCACCTGACTCGCTCAGACTCGACGGGACCCAGTGCCATGCGCCATCGCAAGATCCGGCCCAAAGCGCCCTTTCCTTTCGCGGCCATCTGGTGCTGAGCGCCGGCATGCTGGTTGAATCGACGACCTGGTATCGTTACCATGTCATGTCGCTTTCGATATTCCGATTGAGAACGTCCGTGCTTCCATCGCATCGTTCCTTCAAATGCGATCATCGTCCAGCGTGTCCCTCGCGTGCCGCCGACGGCCCGTTAAGCGCTTGGCGGCGCACCACTGCATGCACCAGGCTACGTTCGTGTTAAACGAGCCGATCCGCAGCGTCGTCATCGTCGGGGGAGGCACCGCGGGTTGGATGACCGCCGCGACGCTGTCCAAGTCCTTCCCTCACCTGAGGGGTGGCATCCGCCTCATTGAATCGCAGGAGATCGGCACGGTGGGCGTCGGCGAGGCAACCATTCCGCCGATCATCGACTACCTTCGTACCCACGCCATCGATGAGGACGATCTCGTCCGCAAGACGCAGGCAACCTTCAAGCTCGGGATCGAGTTCAAGGACTGGACGCGGCAGGGGCATACCTATTTCCACCCATTCGGCCCCACAGGCCTGCCCAAGGGCGGAGTGCCCTTCTGCACCTACTGGCACAAGTGTGCGCTTGCCGGCACGGCCGCGCCGATTGAGGCGTATTCCCTGCAGGCAGTCGCCGCGCAGCAGAACAAGTTCATGCGGCCCGTCGCCCGCATGCACTCGCCGCTTGCAACAATAGTCTACGCTCTGCACTTCGATGCAACGCTGTTCGCGGCCTATCTCAGGGCCTGTGCCGAGGCACGGGGCGTCGTGCGCACGGAAGGCAAGGTGCGCAGCGTCGCATTGCGCCCCGAGGACGGCTTCATCGAATCCGTCACGCTCGAGAGCGGCGCTCGGATCGCCGCCGACCTTTACATCGACTGCACCGGATTTCGCGGCCTGTTGATTGAAGGGGCACTGAAAACCGGATATGAGGATTGGACACATTGGCTTCCCTGCGATCGGGCTATCGCCGTTCCATGCGAGCGCACAGGGCCGCTCTCTTCACAGACTCGCGCGACGGCGCGCCGCGTCGGCTGGCAATGGCGCATTCCCTTGCAGCATCGCATCGGCAACGGCTACGTCTACAGCAGCCAGTTCATCGACGACGATGCGGCGCAGGATATTCTCCTCTCCGGCCTCGAGGGCCGCCCGACACGCGAACCGCTGCGCTTGCGATTCACCAGCGGGCGGCGCCGGCGGTGCTGGAACCGCAACTGCGTCGCCATCGGCCTGTCCGCGGGCTTTCTCGAGCCGCTCGAGTCCACCGGCATCCACTTGATCCAGCGCGGCATCCTCGTGCTGCTGAAATTTTTCCCCGACCGTCATTTTCTGCAGCCGGATATCGATCGATACAACCAACAGATCGCATTCGACTACGAGCGCGCCCGGGATTTCCTCGTGACTCACTACCATTTCACGGAGCGTGAAGAGGACTTCTGGCGCCACTGCCGCGCCACGGAGCTTCCCGAGAGCCTGAATGAGCGCCTCGAGCTCTTCCGCAACTACGGGCGCCTTCTGCGCGATGAGAACGAGCTGTTCTCGGTCCAGAGCTGGTTCCACATGCTTAACGGCCAGGGTGTGAAGACCGCCGGGTACGATCCCTTCGCGGACATCGTCGGACCGGACCCGCAGGCGGCGCTCGATGAGATCCGTGAGGTCGTGGCCGGCTGCGCCTCCACCATGCCCTCACACGAAGAATTCATCCGAGGACACTGCCGGGCCGCGGCACTGACTTGAATCACAGCGACATGCGGCCCATGAGGCCCGCCTCAGGAATACAAATGCCCGGGCTCGAGCCCCGCGTGGTGCCGCTCGTACATCTGCCGGTAAAGCGATTCTAGATTACGGACAAAGGTTGCCGTATCGAACAGGGCGCAGCGGCCGCGATTGGCTGCGAGCTTGCGCTTGATCGCCCCGATGCGCCCTGCGTCGGTGGCGAGCTCGACCGCGCGGCGCTCGTAGTCGGCACGGCTGTCCGCGATGAGTTCGGGTAGCTGCGCGGAAGTGAGAATGCTGGCCGCCATGCGCGCGGCGAATGACGCACCAGGCAGGGTCAGCACCGGCAGGCCCGCCCACAGCGCATCGGCGGCGGTGGTGCCTGCGTTGTAGGGCAAGGTGTCGAGAAACAGGTCCGCCACCCGGTAACGCGCCAGATATTCCCCCAGGGGCAGGAAGCCGCCGAACACGAGCCGCTCGGGCGGGACGCCGCGCCGTGCGGCCTCGCGGCGCAGGTTGCGCTCGACTGCGGGCGATCCGCTCAGCAGAAACAGCAGGCTGTGCGGCGCAGCGCAAAGGATGCGCATCCAGCCGTCGAACGTCTCCGGGCTGATTTTGTAGGTATTGTTGAAGCAGCAGAAGACGAATTCCGAAGACGGCAGGCCGAACTTCGCACGGCTGAAACTCCCCTCCGCGACGGGCCGCCTGGCGTCATTGACCTGGTAGCTCGGCAGGTATGCGATCTTCTCGCTGTATTGCTCTCGGGTCTCGCCGGGTATGAGCACAGGGTCGGCGAGGAGGTAGTCGATGAGCTGTCCGCCGAGCGTGCCCAGGTACCCCAAATAGCTGACCTGCACGGGAGCGGCGCGCAGCGCCATGATGCCCGGCCGGGCATCACGCGTATATCCGCCGAGGTCGACCGCGATATCAATCTCGAGCCGCCTCGCGAGCGCGGCCACGTCGCGATCGGTCTGTGCGCCGACCTGGAGAAAACGATCGCATGCGGCCTCGACGCGGGCGCCGAGCTCGTCGGACACATGCGGCCCAAAAGAGAAGGCGCTCAGCTCGAAGCCGGAGCGGTCATGAGCCTCGAACAGTCCGGCTGCAAGCAGCGCTACCGCGTGGTTGCTCAGGTCCGCGGAGAAATAGCCGATACGGATCCTCTCGTGGCGGGGATGGCGTGGCACATCCGGCAGCGGGGCTCGCACAAGCCGCTCACGCACACAGATCTCGGCGGCGCGCCGCTGCAGCGCGGGCGAGTCGATGAGAGAGAGCATGACGAAGGGGGTGGCAGCCATCTCACCGCGCTCGAGAGCTGCGGTGATGGCGGCCCTGTCGCTCTCCAGGCCGTCCCAATCGCAGATTTGCATCCGCGCGTGGCGCCAATTCCCCCGCAGGAAGCGGCTCTTCGGGTCCATCGCAAAGGCCTGCGCGTAGCTCGCGATCGCCTCCTCGATGAGGCCGAGCTCCTGAAGCGCCATGCCGCGGCAATGATAAGTGTAGGGATCCCGGTGGCCCTGGTTGATCGCCCGATCGAGACTCTCGAGCGCATCGCGATATCGCCTGAGCTCATAGAGGGCCGCTCCCCGATTCGCGAACGCATTCAAACAGCGGGGATCCGCGGCCACAGCACGGTCGTAGCTCGCGAGGGCCTCCTCAAGCCTCTGCAGCCCGCGCAGCGTGTCGCCGCGATGAGCAAGCGCCTGCGCGTAATTCGGCTGCAGCGCGAGTGCCCGGTCGAAGCTCTCGAGCGCCTCCTCGCGCCGCCCCATCACGCGCAAGGTGACGCCGCGGTTGCAGTGCGCGGCGGGGAACCTCGGCTGCAGGGCGATCGCCCGCTCGACGCTGGCGAGCGCATCCTCATAGCGGCCCCGCTCGTGCAAGGCGGCTCCGCGGTTGTTCCAGGCCGCAGCGTAATCGGGCTTCAAAGCGACGGCACGCCCGTAGCTCTCGATCGCCTGATCGTATTGTTGCTGGTCGCCCAACGTCAACCCGCGGTTGTAGTGGGCCAGGGCATTGTCGGGCTTCAGGGCCAGCGCCCGCTCGTAGCACGCCAGGGCGTCGCCGTATCGGCCGAGAGTGCGCAGGATGTTGCCATGGTTGATGTGCGCCTCGGCGCTGTCCGGCATCGCCGCCGCCGCGCGGCCCAGAAGCTCGACGGCCTGCTGCGCCCGCCGGGTCTGCGCCAACAGAATTCCAAGCAGGCTGAGGGCGCCGGGCTGCTCTGGCTCGCGCTCGAGGACGGATCGGCAGAGTTCCTCGGCCTCCGCCCACCGCCCTTGGGCATACAGCGTGCTCGCCCGCTCCAGGCAATGCATTGCCGCCCCGACAGAGGAAGGAGACATGCCGCCGGCGGTGCGGGGGCCTTCGCTCATCGATTTGAGCGAAGGTCTTGCGCGCAAGAACGGCGCCGCCGCCGGCCCGGCGCATATGGTATCGCTACCACTCCAGGCCAGCCACCCTGCAAAATCGCATTCGTGTTCCGTTGCATCGAGACTCGAAGTGTAGGGGCGATGCGCCCGATGCGCCACTGGGTTGAGCGCCCGGACTCACTGTGACCGCACCCGCCCTGCACTCGAAGCCGAGGCGGTCCGCGGCAACCGTGCGGGGTCTGGCTGCAAGCGCCGGCAGCGCTTGCAGCCGATCCGGCTAAAAATTCTGGCCGAACTCCACCCCGAAGGTGCGCGGCTGCGCCGGCAGGATATACACCTGGCTGTCGGTGCTCGGATTGCTCTCCGTGAAGCGCGAGTACTCCGCCAGGCGGTTCATCAGGTTCGAGATGAACAGGTCCACGTGCATGCCGTTGCCGGCATTGGCGCCGATCTTCAAGTTGAACAGCGCATAGGCGGGCAGGTTGCCGTAGACGGCATTCTGGGTCAGGAGCAGCGCGGAGGATGTCTCATCCTGATACATGCCCGCGAGCTGCACGTAGGGCTTCCAGTCCCCGATCATCGGCAGGCTGTACCGCGCCACGATATTGCCCTTGAACTTCGGCGCGACCGGCAGGTTGGTTCCCGCGGGCACCTGCACCGGCGGCAGGGGCGTGCACTGAGGAGTCCCCGGAATGCAGCCGTAGTAATTGGAGGTCAGCACGGGGTCTGTGAACGAGAAATTGGTGCTCAGATACAGGTTGCGCATCGGCGCCCACTCCACGTCGCTCTCCACGCCCCTGATGCGTGCGTTACCGCCGTTGGCGATGATCGTGACACTATTGGGCCCGAGGAAGGAGAACTGGAAGTTCTTCCACTCTTCCCAGAATAATGCGCCGTCCCATCGCACTGTGTTGTGGAACCACTGCGTCTTCCAGCCCACCTCGTAGTTCGTCAGGAAATCCGCCTGGTAGGGCTCGGGATTGGGCCTCTGACCCGGGCTGACGATCTGGGCGATACGGTTGACGCCACCCGGCCGGAAGCCCTTCGAGTACGTCGCATAGACCATCTTGTTCGGAGTGATCTGGTAGGTCAGGTTGACCCTGGGGACGTGTCCGCTGCCGGTGGTATCGGCATTGAGGTCCGTGCAGGGGGAATACCTCACTATGGCCGGCTCGAAACACGTCGCGGTTCCTTCGCTCGCGGAGAAGTTCTCATTGAAGCCGTAGAAGCCGAGCAGCGAGTTGTTGTAATGGTAGAACCGCATGCCGCCGGTGAGGTGCCACTGCTTCGTGATGTCCCAGGTGGCCTGCGCGTAAACGGCGCGATTGCGGTCGACGCGCTGCTCGTCGGTCAGCCAGATGGCGTTCGGAAAGCCGGGAATCGACAGGTTGGTGCTGGGCCCCCCGAGGTAGCCGAAGCCATCGGGGTTGCCGCCGTAGACGCTGGTCCAGCCGAACCCCGGCATGGTGTAGAGCTGCCAGATGTTGTGCATCTGGCGCCCCAGGTAGACTCCGACCGTCGCATGGACCGGCTCATCGAGCGGCGTGGTGACACGCAGCTCCTGGCTCCACATCTCGAAGTCGCCCGCGCCGATCACGAACTGCTGCGGCATGATCGGCGTGCCGGCGTTGCCGACGTAATACGCGCCGGAGCCGTTCATCTTGTCATAGAACTCCGAGTAGTCGCTGTAATCGGCGATCGAATGCTGATTGCGCTTCAGGTAACCGCCGGTATAGACGACGTCGAAATTGTGAATCTTGCCCTCGATGGTGAGCGCGGTCTGCGTCCAGGTGTCGTGCGAGCTCTCCGGCCCGAAGTGCGCGAGCTTCAGATACCCCATCGCCGGGTCGTAGCCGAAGAATCCGTGCGTGCTGACCGACTGGCCCTGGAAGGTGGGCGTGACCGTCCACTGATCTCCCCAGGGATCCTGGAACCCGAAGCGCAGCTCCACCCGGCCGCCGTAGGTATCCACCGTGTTGTAGTTGTTCCCCTGCCACGGCGCATTGGTGATGGCGCCCTTGCCGACCGATGACACCGGGGCACACTGGCCGCTGCCCGCCTTGTAGCTGCTGGTGCTGTAGTAGCCCGGGTTCGTCTGGATCGCCCAGCTCGGGAAGGAGCGTACGCCATTGAAGATGCAGCCGTTGGCGTCTGTGCCGCCCACATTGCTGATGAAGCCGCCGTCGTGCACGTCCCAGGCGACGAGGCGGATTGCCGCCTCCTGCCACAGCGGGATATTGAGATAGCCCTGGAAGACGTGGCCCGGGCCGCCGTTCTGGATGATGTTTTCCTGCAGGTCATAGCCGCCGGCGAACTTGC
>JAJZLX010000490.1 GCA_021850555.1 Pseudomonadota bacterium
GAAGGGCGCGCAGGGCAAGCGCACCGCCGGCATCGGCGTGCAGTTCAGCGAGCAGGACCACGGTCAGACGCAGAAGAAGATCGAGACCTACCTCGCCGGCGCGCTCTCCGGCGACAAGCCCACCCATACCATGTGATATCTGGCTGATTCGGAATCCCTCGTTACCCTTCGCTGCCTCTCGCAATCTCTCGAACTTTCAGTAAGATACGCCTTGCGGGCCCCGTCGGCAAGCCAGTCATGGCGCACCGTGAACCGGGGACTTGGTTACATCCAGCGACAAGGCGAATTACACAATGGCCCGGGTTACAGACGATGCGATCAGGCGGGCGCCTCGGCCGGCCAGTGGGCAGGCATTCATTTGGGACGATCTCGTGTCCGGCTTCGGCGTGCGACTCACACCGAGCCGCGCGGCCTTTGTTGTGCAGTGGCGGGAGGCGGATGGCCGCAAACGACGCGAGACGCTGCGCGGGCATTGGCCTGAACTGCCGGCCGTAAAGGCTCGTGAGGCCGCCCGTGCGCGGCTCGCTGAAGTCGCGGCTACCAGCGCCACCCTCGGCGGCCAGCCGCTCAGAATCGCGATGCGGGGCTGGTATGAGCGGCAATCGGAAGTCTCGACCTGGCGCCCGCGCTACCGCTCAAAGGTCGACGCGATCATCCGAACATACATTGAAGGCGAAGACAACCCTCTGGTTCACCTGACGCCTGCGGCCCGCAAAGCCGTCGAGGACCTCGGCCGCAAGCCGGTGACTGCCGTCACGCGGTCGGATGTGCTGCGCGTCGTGGATAGCATCAAGCGCGGGACCGCCGACCAGTTCATGGCCATGGTGTCGAGCTTCTATAACTGGTCCTACGATCGAGGTGTCGAAGTAGTCAACCCGGCCCGCAACCGGCTGCGAGTGACTGGCGGGCGGCGCATCCGCAGCCGGTCGCTCAGCGATGCAGAGCTCGCGACGATATGGCGGGCGCTCGATGTCGAGGGCGATCCGGCGCGCACGTGTTTTGCCGTGCTGGTCTTCACCGGCTGCCGGCGCCGAGAGGCGACCGGGATGCGCTGGGCCGAGCTGGACCTCGACGCCGGCACGTGGACGTTGCCACCCGAGCGCAGAAAGACCGGTAACAAGGACCCGCGGCCGTTCGTGATCCACCTGCACCCGGTGCTCGTCGCGATGCTGCGCCAGCAGCCCGTCCTCGAGGGCTCACCGTTCGTATTCTGGGGCCGGCGCGACCGGCGCCCGTTCGACTTCCACCACGCGCTGATGCAGCGGCTGGCGAAGCTCCCGATCACTGAGTGGCGCCTGCACGATGTCCGGCGCAGCGTGCGCAGCGGGATGGCTGCGCTCGGCGTGTCACAAGTGGTCGCCGAGATGTGCCTCGGCCACGTCGCAAAGCCGGGGCTCGTGGCAGTGTATGACCAACACAGCTACGGCACCGAAATGCGCGCGGCGTGGCAGAAGTGGGGGGACCACGTCGCGGGTTTCAGAGGGGAGGTGTCATGAAGCCGAGGAAACGAGCATCCCGCGCGTGGCCGCTGCTCGGCGAACGCTCCTACAATCCTGCGGAGTTGACACAGTGTGAAGCCGACTTCAGGGCCGGCGACAAGCTGGCTCTTGCGCATGCCGTGGCAATCTGCGCGTGCACTGACATACCGTTGCCCGAGTGGGCGGCGCGTGCCTTCCTGCAGGGCTTTAACGAGCTACGAGAATTTAAGGCGAAGTCCTGGGACGACGTGCTCGGCCAGCCGAGACCAAAGGGAACGCACGCGAGCGCGCTGCGCAAACGGCGGGAGCGTTCTTTTCTAACATGGGCACACGTCCAGCGCGCGGCTCGTAGCGGGGCGCCGATCGACAATGAATTGTTTGAGCGTGTGGGCAAGCTCCTTCGCATCGGGCGAGAGTTGGCGAAGCGTTATTATGTCGATGTTGAAACTCGCATTCGCGACTCGGCGCCGCTGTTTTCTGGCGATGGAGCGCAAGCGCTGCTCGAGCTGACAGAGGCGGCCATCGAGGCGCTCGAGCACGCGGAACACGCGAGCTCACCGCAGGACCGCGCGGCCGCTCGGGTGCGGCTTTGGGCCGTGAAGGGGCGCTTTCAGTCGTTCTTTACTCACCCAAAGCGACCTTAAGGCCACGAATTTCCGAAATTTTGGCGCGTTACTGCCGCGCTGAACTGCACTTAACTGCTCCTTATGGCACCGGTTGTGCCGAAGGAGTAGATCGTGGAACTTCTGACCAGACCGTTGGCGGCTCGATACATCACGGCCGCAACGAGCATCCCAACCTCAAGCCAGGCGCTCGCCGACCTGCATCGGCGTGGCAGGGGGCCAAAATTCTCAATCCTGCGGGGGCGTGCCGTTTACACCAAGCAGGGGCTCGAGGAGTGGCTGGCCGCTGAGCTGGCACGAACCGCTCGAGAGCGAGTGGCGTAAGTGGCGCCGAAATGCGCCGCGCCCCGGCTGGCACCGGGGAGCGCGGCTGACTCGACAAGGGCTTTGGACGCCGGCGCGAAGGAGCGCGGCCCGAGGATTATAACTCGATTCGGCAGCCGGTCCAAGGACTGGTACGTGCGTTCGCCCGCACCGGACCGAGCACTGAATGTATGGCTACGGCAGAGCCGCAGCGAATGGAACAGATGCCTTTCAGTTAGCCGTAACGTCGTTTGCGAAAACTGCGGGCGGCCGACCGACATCGCGCGCATCAGTGGCCGGCGCCGCCGCGCCTGGTGCTCCGGGGCGTGCTCGCAGGCTTGGTACAACAAACAGAGGCCCAAGGCTCAGCACGTCGAGAAGCCCTGCACCTGCTGTGGCGCATCCTTCAAGCCGGCTCGCGCTGACGCGCGATTCTGTTCGAGCGCCTGCCGGCAGGCGGCCTACAGGCAGCGCCGCGCTGAATTTTCAGCGAGCCGTAACTCGCCGGTCACGATCGACGTGATGCCCGAGCCGGCACGGTCGACGCCAGAGCCGGCACCCCTTGAGCTCGTCGTCTGGATGTTTGAAAGGCACCGGTGCGCGCCGGTCTGGGGGGCAGCATGAGCACAAAAACACTCCGCCTCAAACTATTCCGCGCTTTCGGCGGAGATGGTGAATTCGACCTGCAGCGTGAAGTTAACTCGTGGCTCGCAAGTGCCACCGATGAGGGGATCAAGATCGAGAAGACCGAGACCGCAATGTGCTCGATCGGTTCCGATACGGAAATCTATCAGCACGTCTTAGTTTCGGTCTGGTACACGACCACAGGGAGGCCGCCCCGTGATTGACTTTGCTTTGCATTATGCCGCACGCGGCTGGCCGATCTTCCCGCTCGCACCTAACAGCAAGGTGCCGGCAATTCCGCGCGAGCGCGGCGGCCGCGGCTGCCTCGACGCAACCCTCAACCTCGGGCGCATCGAGGAATGGTGGCGCGAGTACCCGGACGCCAACATCGGCGTGGCGACCGGTCGGCGCTCCGGCCTGCTCGTGGTGGATGTTGATCCGAGAAAAACCACCGCGTGGCTCGATTCTCTGCATTCGCTCGAGCTGCCTGCGACCTTCACAGTCAAGACCTGCTCAGGCGGCTGGCATCTGTACTTCACGTTCTCCGGTGACGAGCGCATTACCATCGGCACCGACCTGTTGCCCGGAATCGACTGGCGCGGCAACGGCGGTTATGTTGTCGCGCCTGGCTCAACAGTGAACGGCGCGCACTACGCGATCGGCAAGAACCTTCCGATTGCGCGTGCGCCGGAATCGCTGCTCGAGCGCATCCTCACGAAGCGCAACCGACCGAGACCAGCACCGGACGCGAACGGCCACATGATCATCTCCAACGGCCAGCGCAACGCGACGCTGTTTGCGCTCGCCTGCCTACTGCGGCGGTTTGGACTCGAGTACAACGCAATCCTCGAATGCCTGCGCGCGACTAACGCCGATCATTGTGATCCTCCGACAGAAGACGAAGAGCTGCGACAAATCGCCACAAGCGCCATGAGGTACACACCGCGGACCGAACGGAGGGAAACCAAGTGAACGCCGCAGCAATGCCGGAAATTCCGCCGCTCGAGGCGCAACCGGAGCGCGATCCCGATGATATCTACACCCGCGGGATAGAACCCGACGTGCGGGCGCTCGTCCAGAGCGCGACGGGGTGCGAGATCATCCTGCCGAACGATTGGGTACCGTTCCCGTACGCCGCGCGGCGCCTGTTCAAACTCCTGGCCGAGCGGCGCGAGGCGTTCATCCGCAATGGCGTGGTGCTCGAACTGAAGGACGGCCGACTCGAGCCGATGACGCCAGGATCACTCCGCTCCCGGCTCGACGGTTACGGCCGCCGCGTCGTCGCGGTCAAGACTCTACACCATGGCGGATTCGCGCTGCTGCCCAAGCGCTGCTCGCGAGACAATGCCGAGGCGCTGTTGCTCACGCTCGAGGCCGGAAAGTTCCTGCCACCGATTGCGATGGTTTCCAAGACGCCCGTGCTCGTGGAGCGCGATGGCAAGCTCGTGACTCTCGGTGCCGGCTATCACGCCGACGGAGGCGGCATACTCGTGCAGGGTGACGAGCAACCGCCCATCGTCGAGATCGACGAGGCCGCCCGCGAAATCCTGGCGCTGCTCGATGACTTCAAATTCGCAACACCGTCCGACAAGTCCCGTGCCGTCGCGGCACTGATCGGACCGGCGATCCGCTCCGGTGGCCTCCTGCCGGGACACGCGCTCATGACGTGCGCGGAAGCCGACGCCAGCCAGACGGGGAAAGGCTACTTCCTGCGTGTACAACAGGCCGTTTACGGTGAGACTCCCGTGCCGCTCGGCCGGCGTAACGGTGGCGTCGGCTCGCTCGATGAGGACCTCGGTGCGCAGCTCCTGAGAGCTTCCGCGTTCGTGCTGCTCGACAATGTCCGTGGCCGGCTCGAATCGGAATACCTCGAGAGCATTTTGACCGCGGATGACGAGGTTGCCGTGCGTGTGCCGTACCGCGGTCAGGTCACGGTGAGCATCCGGCGCATGAACTTCGCGCTGACCTCGAACGGCATTGAGGCTACCCAGGACCTCGCTAATCGCTTGCTCATCTTCCGGTTGCTCAAGCATCGGCCCCCGGCTGGGTTCAAGAAGTTCCCCGAGGGTGGCCTGCTCGAGCACGTCAGAGCCCAGCAGCCGTACTACCTCGGCTGTGTGCACGCTGTCATCCGGGAATGGCACGAGGCCGGCGCTCCTCGGCTCGAAACCGATCACTCGTTCCGTGAGTGGGTCGGCGCCCTGGACTGGATCGTCCGTGCGATCTTCGACCTCCCGCCGCTGCTCGACGGCCACCGGGACGCCGTGGAGCGAGCCGGAAACCCGGCGCTCGGGTGGCTCAGAGCTGTCGCGCTCGCCGTGGTGAGGACGCACCGGCTCGCGGAGATGCTCAGCGCCTCGGCCGTCGCAGAAATCTGCGCCGAGGAATTGATCGAGCTGCCGGGATGCAAGGACATCACTGATGATGAAGCACGGCGCCAGCAAGTCGGCCGGCTGCTCGGAAAATGCTTTGCAGACACGTATGGCAACGACCTTCTGATCGACACCGTACACGTCACCAGGTACGAGCACCCGGACCCCCTGCGTGCCGCCAAGATGGTCCGGCGGTACCAATTTTGGACTGGGGATACGCCGCCAGCGGTGCCGGCGGGGTGGGGAGATCGCGATGTGTAGGTGTGCTCGTTTCCCCAATTCCCCTATATCCCCAATACCTAGAAACTCTTGGAAACCGGCCCCGATCTACGGAGTTTCCGACCATTGGGGAGATTGGGGAGATTGGGGAAATCAGGAGCCGAGGCCACCTCCGCGCGCCCCCTCCCCCGCAAGCGGTAGGGACTGCGCCGCCCGAGACCTCGCCGCCCAGTGCGACCAGATGGTGGCCGGTGCCGAACTGAAGGCGGCGATTGAAGCGGCCGGATGCTCAGACGCGAGCAGCCCGGTCAAGGTCGGGTACTGGCTTCGAGCACACCGGGACCGGGTTGCCGCAGGCCGGAAGCTCGTGCAGTGCGGGACTCCCCACGGCTCGGCCCAATGGCGACTGCGGGAGTTGAACCAGTGAACGGGTGGGGATGGTGGGGATGGTGGGGATGTTTATCCTTAAGGCCGGGCAAATTCAAATTCAGTAGATATGGGGGGGAACCATGCCAACCATGCCCACCATCCCCACCTGAAGAGGCGGAAACCCCACCTCCGCGCGCCCTCTCCCCGCGCGCCGGTAGGGACTGCGCCGGCGGTCGCGTCCTCCCCGTTGTGGCCGGCTCGGGCTTGACGCACTTCGAGACTCTCCCTAATCTGCTAGGAATTGGGAAAGTCGAGGTATGCCGCAATGAGCACGATCAACGCCTTAGCACCGTCGACCGACAGCGCGCCGATTCAGGTAAATGGGAAAGTCCGCGCCATGCCGCCTCGCCGGCAGAAGGACACGCGGCCGAGGAAGCACCTCACGCCGGCCGAGGTGGCCGCGCTATTGCGGGCCGCTCGCAAGTCCGGCCGCTACCGGCTGCGCGACGAGGCGCTGGTGCTGATCGCCTATCGGCACGGCCTGCGAGCCGCGGAGCTGGTCAATCTGCGCTGGTCGGCGATCGACCTGCGCGGGCACACGATCAGCATCAACCGCGCCAAGGGCGGCATGAGCACCGAGCACCCGCTGCAGGCGGTCGAGCTGCGGCTGCTCGGCCGGCTGAGACGCGAGAATCCCGAGAGCGAGTATGTGTTCCTGTCCGAGCGTGGCACGCCGATGACCACCGGGAACTTCCGCAAGGTGCTCGACCGGCTCGCGACGGTTGCAGGCTCAGCGGTTGCGATCAAGGTCAATCCGCACGCACTGCGCCACGCCTGCGGGTTCTACCTGGCCGGCAAAGGTGTCGACACTCGAGCGCTGTCGCACTACCTCGGGCACCGATCGCTACAGTCGACGGAGCGCTACACGGCGCAGTCCGCAGCACGCTTCAAGGACTTCTGGCGCGACTAGCGCCTCCTGACATCCTGACCCCGGCGCTGCCTGCCAGCGCCGCTCCTGGCGCATCCTGGCGCGTCCTGCGGGGTGCGCCATGCTGACCATCGGCATTGACCCCGGCCTATCCGGCGCGGTCGCACTGCTCGACGGTGATGGACTGCCTGAGCTGGTGGCTGACTTGCCCGTCATTCGTGATGGCCGGCTGTCGTGGATCGACGGCGGTGCGCTGCAGAGCGTCCTCCTAGAGGCACTACACGGGCGCCCGTGCCGCGCGGCGGTCGAGCGGGTATCTGCCATGCCTGCCCAAGGCATCGCGTCCGCATTCACGTTTGGTGTCGGTTTCGGCTCGATCCTGAGCGTCCTGCAGACGCTCCACCTGCCGATTGAGCTGATTACCCCGACGCAATGGAAAACGGCACTCGGGCTCAGCAAGGACAAGCGTGCCAGTCTCGACAAGGCGCGGCTGCTGTTTCCGACTGCTGAGCTTCACCTCGCCAAGCACGATGGCCGCGCGGAGGCGCTGCTGCTCGCTCACTTCGCTCTGAATCGTCGCAGGGAGGCTGCATGAATACCTACTGGTCCCGCCTGGTCGCCCCCGTGTTCGACCGCTCCCCGCACAACCCCCCTCTAGATCGCGCTGTATTGCGCGCTGCGGCCCTGGAGCTGCGAGCCCGTGGCCTGACCCCGAGGGACATTGCCGCCGCTCTGAGGCTCACAGATGCCGCTGTGCGGGATTTGCTCGAGGTGGCGCCGTGACCATCCCCGTGCCGCCATCGCCCAGTGCCGCCGCCCTCGAGCGCCTGCTGCGCCGGCTGCCGGCTGATCGGCTGCTCGACCTTGCAGACACACTGCGCCGCGCTGCGTTTGCATTCGACCATGGCAGGCCGGATTCAGGCATGACCGAGATCGCCACCGCCGCCGAGCTGCTCGACGCGCCCGGCGGTCATGACACCCCGGACAGCGCTTCGACGTGCGCTATCGGGCTACTCGACCGCGCCGCCCACGACCTGCGGCAAGGCTGGACCGCCGCCGCCTACGACTGCGCCGCTCGAGCGGTCCGCCTGATTGAAACCTTGACCACAACCCGGGAGATCCGCCATGTCGATTGATTGCTTGATCCAAGGCCGGCTGCACCGTGCCGCGCAGCAACGCACGAGCAAGACTGGCTCGCCATTCGTCACCTGCATGGTGCGCGTCCCGACGAAGGACGGTGGCTCGCTGTTCGCCAGCGTGATCGCCTTCAGTGCGACCGCCTGCCAATCGCTCCTGGCGCTCGCCGATGGCGATGCCGTGGCCTTGGCCGGCGAGCTCACCCCGAAGATTTACCAGCCGCGGGACGGCGGCGAGCCTCGACCATCGCTCGACCTGCTCGCGCATCAGATTCTGACCACGCATCACGTGAGGCGGCGCCGCGGGGCCATGACCGATAACAGTGACGAGCGACCCACCGAGCGATCACCCGATGATGAGCGGCCAGTCCAGGCCGGGAACCACCAGCAACCGGAGGTACCTTTCGATGACACCATCCCGTTCTGATCGCCCCCGCAATCCCGTCGCGTTCGCGGTCGGCCAGCGCCGCCGCGAGCTCATCCGCCAGCTCTTGCTTGACCATGCCCGTGCACACCCGCTCGCTCGCTCGCTGAGCGCTCGTGAGCTCCAGGCCGCCCTCCGTGCCCGTGGTGAGCACTTGGCGCTCAGCTCGGTGCACTGGCACTTGTCTCGGATTCGGCTCGCTGCTGACGTCGAGGAGCTCGATGCAGAGTTAGGCTGTAAATCTTCCAATTCATCCGGTCCCGACTCCCTGTTAGGCTGCGATTGACATGTGCCGGACACGGTGCACACGCAGGCATTTTGAGGCTCTCAGATGGCTCGCAGGCCAAAACAGAAGTTACTGACGCAGCTCCCCGTCAAGTTTGACCCGGACTTCATGGACCGGCTGAGCAAACGCTACTCGCTCGCCCGTGTTGTCATGGCACGGCGGGATGCGCTCGAGGCGCACTGCGGCGGTGACCTGAGCTATGTCCAGCGCTCTCTGATCAAGCGCACTGTCTGGCTTGAGCTTCTGACCGAGTCCTACGAGCAGAAGATCGCGGCTGGTGAGTCGATCGACGTCGGCGCGCTGACGCAGCTCAACAACACGCTGAAGGGCCTCTACAAGGACCTCGGCATCCAGCGGACCGCGAGGCGCACCGAGTCCTTGGCTGAAATCATGCGGGCCGCTGAGGCGGAGGAGCGTGCGGAGGCCGCGGCGGATACCGAGCCGGCCGCAGCATGAAGCTCCACAAGTTCATGACCACCGCTCGCCTCGCCGGCCGCGAGTTCTCCGGCCCGAGCTGGGGGACGTGGCGGATCATCGCCCGGCTGATCGATGGTGATGCGCACCTCCTGAACGACGACGAGCGAGAGCTGGCCTTGAAGCTCACGGGCCGCACGGTGCTGCCGAGTGTGGCACCGAAAGAGGTTTTCGTCGGCGCCGGCCGGCGCGCCGGCAAGTCGAGGTTCGAGTCGTTGGTTGCAACGTGGCTGGCAGCACAGCAGTATCCGCAGCTTTCGCCGGGCGAGCGTGCCGTGGTCGCGCACGTCGCCCCAGATCGCCGGCAGGCGTCAATCGACCTCGCGTATGCCCATGGCCTGATCCAGGCCAGCCCGGTGCTGTCGGCCGAGCTCGAGAACGCCACGAGCGACACGCTCAGTTTCCGCCACGGCACACAGCTCGAGACTACCACGGCCAGCTATCGCACCGTCCGCGGCCGCACGCTGGCCGCCGCTGTGATCGACGAGAGCGCGTTTCTGCGGTCCGAGGATTCAGCGCTGCCCGACATCGAGCTTGCCCGCGCCCTGCGGCCCGCATTGCTGACGCTGAACGGCCTTCTGTTGGTTGTCAGCTCGCCGCATCGCAAGGTCGGCCTGCTCTACAATGCCCACCGCAAATACTTCGGCAATGACGCCGAGACTCGTGGCCTGTACATCCAGGCATCCAGCCGCGACCTCAATCCAACACTGGACGAGGCCGCGATCGGTGAGGCGCTGGAGGATGACCCGACAGCCGGACAGTCCGAGTTCCTTGGCCTGTTCCGTGCCGACCTCGATGGCTTCCTCGATGACACGACGGTCGACGGCGCGATCGTGCCGGGGCGCAGAGAACTGCCGCGGCTGCCCGGTGCGTCATATGTTGCCTTCTGTGACCCGTCCGGCGGTCGTTCCGACTCATTCACCCTCGCGATTGCGCACAAACAGGTCAGCTCGGACAAGCGTGAGCGCCTGGTGCTCGATGCGGTGCGCAGCGTTGCGCCGCCCTTCGATCCCGAGATTGCGGTTGAAACCCTCGCGCAGGCGCTTCGTGATTATGGCCTCGCTGCGGTGTTTGGTGACCAGTACGCAGGTGAATGGCCGGTCGCCGCGTTTCGCAAGCACGGAATCACATACTTGCCGAGCGAGCGGTCGCGTAGCGAGATCTACCTCGAGATGCTGCCGCATTTTTCTCGCAGCGCGGTCGAACTGCTCGATGTGCCGCAGCTGCGGACCCAACTCCTGCTCCTCGAGCGGCGCACCCGTGCCGGCGGGCGCGACAGCGTCGATCACCCACGCGGCGCGCATGATGACCTTGCCAACTCGGTTTGCGGCGCGCTCCTAGCCGTGGCGGGCGCGCGGCGCAGATCGTTCTGGGACGCCGCCTCACTTCCCTCCGTTGAATCCGTTCTCCGTGGCGCGGCTGGCCCCCGCCCGCTCTAACAATGGCCGCCGGAGCTCGCCGGGCGCTTGGGCAGCATCCGCTCCTGGGGCAGGTGGCGCGCAACACGATCGCGCTCGCGACACGCGGGCCAGCCGGCTGACCGACTCACAACATAGACCGTAATTTCTCCTATTCATAACCCCAGCCTGACCTGTTGTAATACCGAGTATGAAAACCGCACGCGCCACGCTGAGCCTGCCGGCCCGCACGCTGAAGGAGCTCGACCGCTTTGCTTCAGCCGAGCGTCGTACCCGTTCGAGCGCTGCGGCGGTACTGCTCGAGCGCCTGTTGTTCTCTGATCGCGTCGCGCCGATGCGCACGATCCCCGTCGATTCCCACCACGGCCAACGCGCCGAAGGAGTTTGAAAATGGCTCTCACTCGTCAAGAAGTTCGTCACATCATCGACCGCTCGATTTCTCGTGCGGTGCGCGGCGATGCGCGATATGCGCAGATCCGCCAGGGCGTGGCTGCGGTCGCGCGCGGCGCGATGGACGGCAAGTTTGATGCCATGTCGGCGCGCGAGTTCAGTGCGTACTGGCTGAAGCGGCTCGGCGTCGTCGGCAACGGTGACGCGATGCCCGATGATCCGACCTCGGCGCTTATGGCGTGGCTCACGGGCCGCCAAGAGGGCCTCGACGCGGCACGCGGCATCCTGCCGAAACACGCTCAGGATGCGCAGGAATCCGACTTCATCGGCCGTTACCTGGCTGGCGCCTGAGGGAGCAACCAACATGACACTATTCGCCAAGAAAGCAGTCCCGGCCGAGCCGGTGGTAACCCCGAAGCGCGCCCGCAAGCTCAAACCCGTCGAGTCGCCCGAGTTTGTGACGCGCGAACACTTCGACCGTGTAGTCGATTCGCTGCTCGACCTCATTATGGAAGCGGCCCGCTCACCTGCGAGTGGCGGGATGAGACGCGAAACGATCGAGTACAGACTCGACCGGCATGCCGACTCGCCCATCGGCAAGCGTGCCCTGGCTGCGCTGGCTCGCGTGAAAAAGCTCGACGAGCGTGTCGAGATTGAGCGCGCCCGAGGCGCGAGTTGGGTCTGACCGAAGAAGTACGCACGGGTGCCGCGGGGCGCCCGAGTCCCGGGTTGTAGCCATGACCCGGCGCGTGTTAGTCGGTTCGTGACGCGATCAAACCAACCCCGACAGTCGGCAGGCCGGGTGTCCGGGCAACCGGCGTTCCTTCCCGGTGGTGGCCGACCGTTTCGCTGAACGAGATCCAGAGCCGGTGGCGTGGCATGCGCGTGACCGGCATTTTTTTGAGGTGATGTTATGGCCAGTTATGTCGAGTTACATTCGCGCCTGTCCGCCCGCATCTTCGGTGCGCTCGCCGCTACGCTCGGCTCAGGTATCACGAGCGCGCAGACCGTGAGCCTCGCCGCGTCATCCGCTGCGGGGGCCGTGGCGATCCTCGAGGCGCTGCCGGTAGCCGGTGCGCCGGCGCTCCCCGAGACCCTCGAGCGTGAAGCCAAGTGGGCCGCGGCGATCTTCGCGGGCCTCGCCTCCGGCCTCACAACGATCACACAGGCTCAGATCACCACGCTCGCGAATGCCGCGGTGGCAGCCCTCAGTGCGGTGCAAGCGGCCGTGGCCGCGGCTGCCGGATCGATCAGCACGGAAGGGCTGCTTCTGCAGATCGACGTAGCAGTCGAGGTGTTCGCCGGCCTCGTGCAGGGCTTGGCGTCGATCACGTCGGCAGAGACCACGGCGATCGCGGCGAGTGCCGCAGCCGCGGCCAGCGCCATCGTCGCGGCGCAGTAGGAAGGAAAACGCCCCGGACGGCCGGGGCGCTCTCGGTTCGAGTGGTGGCCGGCTCAGTCGGGCAGCGTCGCCCCCGCCTGGAAGGCCCGCCAGCAGTCCGCAGGTACGGCTGAGGCCGCGACCCGGTGCCAGTGAAGCCGCTCGGCCTTGGTGAGGCCGTTGTACCAGGCCATGCCGAGCTCGGCGTCCTGCGGGATCACGGACTTCGCGGACTGCGCCGGCTCGATGACCAGCGCGCCCCGGTCGGCATCATGCCGTGCCGTGAGGCCGGCACGGGCCAGCGCCTCGGACAGGCGGACCAGGGGAACGTTGCCGGCGATCAGCGCCGGGACTTCGCTGGCGTCGCAGCGCAGCGCGACCGTGAAGGTGCTCATGCCGGCACCTTTGGTTGCACCCGGCCGTTGTATGAGATGCGCCAGCGGGCGCCACCGGGGCCGGCGACCTCGCCGGGTGCGAAGGTCGATGCACCCTCGCCGGACTCATCGCGGGCGGACTCGTAGATGGTGACAGCCTCATCGAGCGATGCGACCTCGCGGCGCAGCGCTGGGCGGCCTGTCTCGCGTGAGCCTGGGACGTACAGGGAGAAGGGATGCGCCTCGGCGGGCGCGCTATGCTTTTCGGTAGCCATGCTTCAGCACCTCGATTGCTGGACGTGGTGAGCCGCTCGGCCGTGGTAATGCACGGTCGGGCGGCGCTTGCCGAGAGACTGAGAGGGCAGGGCGACCGAGTTACAGGACGTGTGAGCGGCTTTTCCGAAATGCAACGCCCGAATATTCCGGGGTTACAGATCGGGAACAATTAGCCGTAACTCGCTGAATAACAAGGAAAAGAGAATCACACCATGTAGCAACGGAGGGCTCGATGGGCCGGGGGCGGCCAGGGGATATCCCCGCGCTCTGCAAGCGACGCTGCGCGCGCCGGCCGGGAAGAATCCGCGGGGTCCCGGGGGAGC
>JAJZLX010000308.1 GCA_021850555.1 Pseudomonadota bacterium
CACGGTACCGCCTTCCGGGGCGAGCACGCGCCCGGCGGCGCTCGCGAGCTGCAGCGCGAAATCGACCGTCATGGGGTGCTCGCCCACGCGGCCCCTGACCCCATCGGTCCCGAAGTATTTCCGAGTCACTTTCCCACCCTCATCCGGCCTATCGAAAGTATGGCGTCCCGGGACAAATTCGCAGGAGCGAATTTGCGCGGCGCGATGCGCCGGCCCCGAAGGGGCGAGGCCCAGGATGGGCCGAGCAACGTTCGCTCAAGGGAGCATTCCCGTCATCTCGGACCAGGATATTCGACCGCCTCGAGCACCTTCAGCGCATCCACCGTCGCGGCCACATCGTGCACCCGCAGGATGCGGGCACCGTTCAGCGCAGCCATCATGGCAGCCGCCACGCTGCCATGGACGCGATCGGCGGGCGGCTTGCCCGTGAGCGTGCCGATCATCGACTTGCGGGACAGGCCGGTGAGGACGGGGAGCCCCTCGACAGCCACCTCGCGCAGGCGGCGCAGCAGCTCGAGATTGTGCTCCAGGGTCTTGCCGAAACCGAAGCCCGGATCGAGCACGAGGCGCTCTACGCTCATGCCCGCGTTGAGGCAGTCCTGCACACGCTCCTCCAGGAACCGGCGCACCTCGCCCACCACGTCCACGTAATGGGGCGACTCCTGCATGGTGCGCGGCTCGCCCTGCATGTGCATCAGGCACACTGCACAGCCCGAGGCCACCGCTGCCTCGAGCGCACCGGGCTCACGCAGCGCACGCACGTCGTTGATCAGGTCCGCGCCGGCAGCGCTTGCCGCACGCATGACCTGCGGTTTGCCGGTATCGACTGAAATGAAGGCTCGGGTGAGCGGGCGCAGCCGCTCCACCACGGGAACCACTCGCCGCAGCTCCTCTTCCGGAGGAACGGGCCGGGCGCCGGGGCGCGTGGACTCACCGCCAATGTCGATGATGGCGGCGCCTTCCTCCGCCAGGTCGAGGGCACGAGCCACGGCATCGTGAAGATCCAAGTAACGCCCGCCGTCCGAAAACGAGTCCGACGTAACGTTGAGGATCCCCATGACCACGGGACGCTCGAGATCGAGCGTCCGTGCACCGCAGCGCAGCCGCGGCATGAGTTATCTCGCCGGTGACCCCAGGGGCGGCGGCGCCCCCGCGATAGGACCACTCGCCGGCGGCATCGGCGGACGGTGGTTGGCAATCGACTCATCCCAGCCCGGCGGTGGCTTGGGCGTGCGTCCCGCCATGATGTCCTTCAGCTGCTCTTCCTCGATGGTCTCGTACTTCATGAGCGCCTCTGCCATGGCGTGCAGCTTGTCGAGCGCGCCGGTCAGGATCTCCCGCGCGTGCTTGTAGTTGCCCTCGATGACCCGCCGCACCTCCTCGTCGATGGCGTGGGCGGTCACATCGGAGACCTGCTTGTGCTGGGTGACGCTGCGACCGAGGAACACCTCACCCGTCTCCTCCGAATAGGTGAGAGGTCCGAGCTTGTCCGACAGGCCCCACTTGGTGACCATATTGCGGGCGAGCTCCGTGGCGCGCTCGATGTCGTTGGAGGCACCCGTGGTGACCGCCTCGGGCCCGAAGATCAGCTCCTCGGCGATGCGTCCGCCGAAGAGCGTCGAGATGGTGCTCTCCAGGCGGCGCTTGGACATGCTGTAGCGATCCTGCTCGGGCAGGAACTGGGTCACCCCCAAGGCGCGTCCCCGCGGGATGATCGTCACCTTGTACACCGGATCATGCTCCGGCACGGTCATGCCGACGATCGCATGCCCGGCCTCGTGGAAGGCGGTCATGCGCTTTTCCTCCTCGGTCATCACCATGGAGCGGCGCTCGGCGCCCATCATGATCTTGTCCTTGGCGCGCTCGAACTCCTCCATCCCGACGATGCGCTTGTTGGAGCGGGCGGCGAACAGCGCCGCCTCGTTCACGAGGTTCATGAGGTCAGCGCCCGAGAACCCGGGCGTGCCGCGCGCGATCAGCGCCGGCTTGACATCGTCGCCGAGCGGCACGCGACGCATGTGCACGCGCAGGATCTGCTCTCGCCCCCTCACGTCCGGCAGCGGTACCACCACCTGCCGGTCGAAACGGCCCGGGCGCAGCAGCGCCGGATCGAGCACGTCCGGCCGGTTGGTCGCCGCGATGACGATGATGCCCTCGTTGCCCTCGAAGCCGTCCATCTCCACGAGCAGCTGATTGAGTGTCTGCTCGCGCTCATCATGCCCGCCGCCGAGACCCGCTCCGCGGTGGCGGCCTACCGCATCGATCTCATCGATGAAGATGATGCAGGGGGCATGCTTCTTCGCCTGCTCGAACATGTCGCGCACGCGCGAAGCGCCTACACCGACGAACATCTCGACGAAGTCAGAGCCCGAGATGGTGAAGAACGGCACCTTGGCCTCGCCCGCGATGGCCCGTGCAAGAAGCGTCTTGCCGGTGCCCGGGGAGCCGACCATCAGCACGCCCTTGGGGATCTTGCCGCCGAGCTTCTGGAATTTTCCAGGATCCTTGAGGAAGTCGACGATCTCGCTGACCTCCTGCTTGGCTTCGTCCACGCCCGCCACATCGGCAAACGTGACGCTCACCTGGTCCTCGCCCAGCAGTCGTGCGCGGCTCTTGCCGAAGGACATCGCGCCTCGCCCGCCCGAAGCCCCCTGCATCTGCCTGAGCATGTAGGCGAACACGAAAATCAGCACCAGCACCGGCAGCAGCTGGATGAACACCTGCTCGAGGAAGCCTTCCTCCTTCGGCGGGCGACCGGAGATATCGACGTTGTACTTCTCCAGCGTCCCGATGAGCGCCGTGTAGTCGGTTTCCGGGTTGAAGGTCTTGAACTGCTTGTGATCCTTCAGCATGCCGTAGAGGTCGGTGCCCTGGAAGGTCACCGAATCGACCCGATTGGTCTGCACGTCTTTGAGGAACGTGGAGTACGAAAGCACCTCCGGCTGGTTCGTCGCCGGCACGTAGCGGCTGAACACCAGCAGCAGCACCACGACAATGCCTACCCAGAGGATGATGTTCTTGGTCAGATCGTTCATCGCGTGTCCACGCTACACCAAGCGGAAGTCCTTAGCCAGCAGATAGACCTCGGAGCTGCGGGCCCGGGAAGCCGCGGGCTTCACCAGCTTTACATTTGCAAAACGACTGCGGGCTTCGCGCAGCAACGCATCGAAGCCCACACCCTGAAACACCTTGATCAGGGCGCCACCGCCCTCCTTCAAGACCCGTGCGGCCATATCGAGTGCAAGCTCGGCCAGGTACATCGAGCGGGGCTGATCCACGGCGTCGATGCCGCTCATGGACGGGGCCATGTCCGAGAGCACCCAGTCCACTTGCCGTTGCGGAACCAGCGTCAAGATGCGCTCGAAAACCTCTTGCTCCCGGAAATCTCCCTGTACGAACTGCACCCCCGGCAGCGGTGTGAGAGGCAGGATATCGCTCGCCACCACCCGGCCGGTCTTGCCCAGCCGGCGGTGAAGATACTGGCTCCAGGCGCCGGGAGCCGCACCCAGATCGAGGCAGATCGCGCCAGATTTGAACATTTTTTCCCGCAAATCGATCTCTTCCAGCTTGAAGACGGCACGCGAGCGCCATCCTTGCGCCTGGGCACGTTGAACGAAGGGGTCGGAAAAATGCTCCTGCAGCCACCGGGCGCTGCTCTTGGACCGTCTAGCCATGTTGGCCCTTAACGTCTTCTCCGTCTTGAATGGCGAGGCTCTCTCACATGCCTCTAGCGAGAGCTTGGGACAGCTCCACGGGAAGGATCCGCTCACTGCAATCCCGCCGCTCGTCCGATGCCGGCCCGATCTCCTGGGCGAGGACTGAGACATTATACAGCTCACCGGAATTGCACGCTAATCATCTCGCCCTGAATACCGGGGTTTTCCACTCGAGACAAAGGTAAAATTTCCAGATGCCAGCTCCGCTCAGCCTCACGGATCGCCAGCGCCGCCACCTGCGCGGTCTCGCCCACGCCCTCAAGCCCGTGGTCCGGCTCGGCAACGCCGGTCTGACCGATTCGGTCGCCCAAGAAACGGCCCGGGCGCTCGAGGACCATGAGCTCATCAAAGTCAAAGCCCCGGGCGGTGACCGCGAGGCCCGGGATACGCTCTTCGCAGAGCTCTCGCGCCGCACGGGCAGCACGCTGGTGTACCGCATCGGCAACGTCGCAGTGCTCTACCGTCCTCGCCCTGACCTGCCGAAAATCGTCATCCCTGACGAATAGCGCTCACTCGAATCGCACCGCCACGATCTCGAACGATCGCACCCCGCCGGGGGCGGCCACGTCCACCACATCGCCCTCGGACTTGCCGACCAGCGCCCGCGCGATCGGCGAGGTAATGGAAATCCGGCCGGCGCTGATATCCGCCTCGTCCTCCCCGGCCACCTGGTAGACGAGGCGGCTGCCCTCCTCGTCTTCCAGCTCGACCACGGCGCCGAAGACCACCTTGCCGGTATTGGTGAGCTTGCTCGGGTCGATGATCTCCGCATTGGAGAGCTTGGCCTCAATGTCGTGGATCCGACCCTCGATGAAGCTCTGCTGCTCGCGCGCAGCGTGGTACTCGGCGTTCTCGGACAGATCGCCGTGCCCACGCGCCTCCGCGATCGCCTTGATGATGTTGGGGCGCGCTTCGCCCTTCAGGCGCTTCAGCTCTGCGCGCAGCGCCTCGGCGCCGCGCAGGGTCATGGGAGTGCGTTTCATGCCAAGGCTTCCTGATGCAGATCCTGCAGGCGATTCACCTCGACCTCATCGAGGTGATCGAGGGCCTCGCACGTGGCGAGTCCCGCCGCGAGCGTAGTGTAATAGGTGACACGATGGTGCACGGCCTCGCGGCGGATGGAGTTCGACTCGCGAATCGCCAGCTTGCCCTCCGTCGTGTTGACGATGAGCTCGATCTCGTCGTTCTTGATCATGTCCACGATGTGCGGGCGGCCCTCCCGCACCTTGTTGACGCGCCGGCACTCGATGCCGGCTGCGGCAAGCGCCAGAGCCGTACCCTCGGTGGCCACCAGCTCGAAGCCGCGGGCGATGAGCCGCCTGCCGAGCTCCACCGCGCCGGGCTTGTCCCGGTCGCGCAC
Organism: Pseudomonadota bacterium; assembly: GCA_021850555.1. Next base: position 5,077 of record JAJZLX010000308.1, read on the forward strand.
GCTGAGAAAGCATACCCCCTTGCGCGGCAGGAGCACGCCCGAGCCGCTCTGCGCCTTGGCGTACGCCTCCCCGAATGTGCGGCCCGTGCCCATCACCTCGCCGGTGGACTTCATCTCCGGCCCGAGGATGGGATCGGCCTCCGGAAACTTGACGAACGGAAACACCGCCTCCTTCACCGAATAGTAGGGAGGAACCCTACCCTCGGTCACGCCCAGCTCGGCAAGCTTGCGGCCGCTCATCAGGCGCGCGGCGATCTTCGCCAACGGCAGGCCCGTCGCCTTGGACACGAAGGGGACGGTACGGGAGGCGCGGGGATTGACTTCGAGCACATAGACGACGCCGTTCTGGATGGCGAACTGAATGTTCATCAGCCCAACCACGCCGAGCCCGCGGGCGAGCTTTCGGGTCTGCTCGCGCAGCTGCTCCTGGACTTCGGCGCTCAGACTGTTCGGCGGAAGGCAGCATCCCGAGTCCCCCGAGTGCACGCCGGCCTGCTCGACGTGCTCCATGATGCCGCCGATCATCACCCTCTCGCCATCGCACACCGCATCGACGTCCACCTCGATGGCAACGTCGAGGAAACGGTCGAGCAGCACCGGGCTGTCATTGGACACCTGCACCGCATGCGTCATGTAGGCACGCAGATCCTCCTCGGTGAAGACGATCTCCATCGCCCGGCCGCCGAGCACGTAAGACGGCCGCACCACCAGCGGGAAGCCGACCTCCCTTGCAAGCTGCACCGCCTGCTCTTCGGTGCGCGCGGTCGCATTGGCCGGCTGTCTGAGACCGAGCCGGTGCACCAGCCCCTGGAAGCGCTCGCGGTCCTCGGCCATGTCGATGGAGTCGGGCGAGGTGCCGATGATCGGCGCGCCGGCCTGCTCGAGCGCACGGCAGAGCTTCAGCGGCGTCTGTCCGCCGAACTGCACGATGACTCCCTCGGGCTTCTCTTTGGCGAGAACCTCGAGCACGTCCTCCAGCGTGAGCGGCTCGAAGTACAGCCGGTCGGAGGTGTCATAATCGGTCGAGACCGTCTCGGGGTTGCAGTTGACCATGATGGTCTCGAACCCGTCCTCGCGCAGCGCCAGCGCCGCGTGCACGCAGCAATAGTCGAACTCGATGCCCTGGCCGATGCGATTCGGTCCGCCGCCGAGAATCATGATCTTGCGCCGCTCCGTGGGCTCGGCCTCGCACTCTTCCTCGTAGGTCGAGTAAAGATAGGCCGTGGAGGTCGCGAACTCCGCCGCGCAGGTGTCGACCCGCTTGTAGACCGGCCGGATGCCCAGATCGTGCCGCTTGCCGCGCACGGCCTGCTCGGGCATGTCGAGAAGGCGGGCCAGGCGGCTGTCGGAGAAGCCCTTGCGCTTGAGTGCGCGCAGGCGGGCGCCGGAGAGCGCCCCGAAGCCCTCCGAGCGCACCCTGGCCTCCTCGCCGATCAAGTCCTCGACCTGCGCGAGAAACCACGGATCGATGTGCGAGAGCTCGGCGATGCGCTCGAGCGTCCAGCCGGTGCGGAATGCATCCGCAACGTAAAGCAGGCGGTTGGCGCCCGGCGCGCGCAGCTCCTGCGAAAGCCTCGCCTGCGCCTCCTCGCCGAGCGGCGGCGAGAGCACCGGCGTCAGGCCGTCAAGACCGGTCTCCAGGCCCCGGAGTGCCTTGTGAAGCGATTCCTGGAAGGTGCGCCCGATCGCCATGACCTCGCCGACCGACTTCATCTGCGTGGTCAGGCGGTCGTTGGCGGCCGGGAACTTCTCGAAGGTGAACCGTGGAATCTTGGTCACCACGTAATCGATCGTCGGCTCGAAGGATGCCGGCGTCGCGCCGCCCGTGATGTCGTTCTTGAGCTCATCGAGGGTGTAGCCGACGGCGAGCTTGGCGGCGATCTTGGCGATCGGGAAGCCGGTGGCCTTCGACGCGAGCGCCGAGGAGCGCGACACGCGAGGATTCATCTCGATGACCAGCAGCCGGCCGTCGCGCGGATTGACGGCAAACTGGACGTTCGAGCCGCCTGTATCGACGCCGATCTTGCGCAACACGGCGATCGAGGCGTCGCGCATGCGCTGATACTCCTTGTCCGTGAGCGTCAGCGCCGGGGCCACGGTGATCGAGTCACCGGTGTGCACGCCCATGGGATCGAGGTTCTCGATCGAGCAGATGATGATGCAGTTGTCCTTGCGGTCGCGCACCACCTCCATCTCGAATTCCTTCCAGCCGATCACCGACTCCTCGAGCAGTACCTCCGTGGTGGGGGAGGCCTCGAGGCCGCGCGAGGCGATGTCCTCGAGCTCCTCGCGGTTGTAGGCGATGCCCCCTCCCGTGCCTCCCAGCGTGAACGAGGGGCGGATGACGATCGGGTAGCCCATCTCCCCGGCGATGGCGAGCGCCTCATCGAGGCTGCGCGCGATCTGCGAGCGGGGGGTCTCGAGGCCGATTTCGAGCATGGCGTTTCGAAACAGCCCGCGATCTTCGGCCATATCGATCGCGGCGCGCTGCGCGCCGATCAGCTCGACGCCGAAGCGGTCCAGCACGCCCTCCCGCACCAGATCGAGCGCCGTGTTGAGCGCCGTCTGCCCTCCCATGGTGGGCAACAGCGCCGCCGGACGCTCCTTCTCGATGATGCGGGCCACGGTACGCCAGTTGACCGGCTCGATGTAGACCGCGTCGGCCATCTCGGGGTCGGTCATGATCGTCGCCGGGTTGGAGTTGACCAGGATCACCCGGTAGCCCTCCTCGCGCAGCGCCTTGCAGGCCTGCGCGCCGGAGTAGTCGAATTCGCAGGCCTGGCCGATCACGATGGGGCCTGCGCCGATGATGAGGATGCTCTGGATGTCGCTGCGCTTGGGCACGAACGGATCTCTTCAGCGAGTGGTGGCTTGTGCTCGCGCCTGCCCTTCGGCCTCGCGCAGCTTCAGCTGCAATCGACGCAGCATCAGCTGCACGAAGCGCTCGAACAGCGGCTTGACGTCGTGGGGGCCGGGGCTCGCCTCAGGGTGTCCCTGGAAGCCGAACACGGGCTGGCCCCTGAACGCGAGACCCTGGAGCGAGCCGTCGAACAGGGAACGGTGCGTGGGCACGACGTGGGCGGGCAGCGTCGCCTCATCGACCGCGAAACCGTGGTTCTGGCTCGTGATGAGCACCCGGCCGGTCTCGAGATCCTGCACGGGATGGTTGGCCCCGTGGTGGCCGAACTTCATCTTCACCGTGCGCGCGCCGCTCGCGAGCCCGAGGATCTGATGTCCCAGGCAGATGCCGAACAGCGGCAGATCGGTCTCGAGGAAGGCGCGTGTGGCCCGGATCGCGTACTCGCAGGGCTCGGGATCGCCCGGGCCGTTCGAGAGAAACAGTCCATCCGGATTGAGCGCGAGCGCCTCCTCGGCGCTCGTTTCCGCGGGCACCACCGTCATCCGGCAGCCGAAGTCCGAGAGCACCCGCAGGATGTTGCGCTTGATGCCGAAGTCGTAGGCGACCACGTGCAACCTCTGATGCGAGCGCAGCAGGCGCGGATTCTGCGGCCATACGCTGCCCTCGTTCCACTGGTAGCTGCGCTTGGCCGTCACCACCTTGGCGAGATCCATGCCCTTCAGGCCCGGGAACTTGCGCGCGGCCTTCACCGCCGCGGCCTCATCGGCCTTCTCGCCCGTCATGATGCAGCCGGCCTGCGCGCCGCTCTGGCGCAGAAGCCGGGTCAGACGGCGAGTGTCGATGCCGGCGATGGCGACCACCCGGGCGCGCACGAGGAACTCCCCGAGCGACTCGTTGGCGCGCCAGTTGCTCGCCTTGAAGGGCAGATCGCGGATGATGAGTCCGGCGCCATACACCTGGGCGGACTCCAGATCCTCGGGTGTCGCGCCGGTATTGCCGATATGCGGACAGGTGAGCGTGACGATCTGACGGGCATACGACGGGTCGGTGAGAATTTCCTGGTAGCCCGTCAACGCGGTGTTGAAAACGACTTCGCCGGTGGTGTTGCCTTTGGCACCAATCGACTGGCCGCGGAAGACGGTGCCATCCGCCAGTGCCAGTACTGCCGGGACGCTCACTTCGATGATTCCTCTCTTCTCAGGTTGTCAGATTGGCTCTCGTTTCATTTGGCCGAGCGTCCTCTGCGCGCCCGGAAGGCGGCAGGCACGGCGCCTCGAGGTCCACGAGTTGCGCATATACAAAGCGGGAGGCGTTCTCGCGAACGACCTCCCGCCTTGCGTGGACTAACCCGCACACGAATCGGACTAACCCGCACACGGATCAGGCCGAAATTTTACGGGGCTCGGCTGCAGGTGTCCACGGAAAAATCCTGCCGGCGCGGTTCGCGCGAGGACGCAAGAAACACTACATGTTATTGATTTTTATAAAGAATATCGCGCATCGTGTAGCGGCCCGCCGGCTGGCGCGCAAGCCAGAGCGCGGCCCTCAGTGCTCCCCGGGCGAAGATGGCGCGATCGGCCGCCTGGTGTGCGAGCGAGAGCCGCTCGCCCGGACCGGCGAACCACACCTCGTGCTCCCCGATCACGTCCCCACCCCTCAGAACGGCGAAGCCGATTTCCCCCTGCCTGCGAGGTCCTGCCCGGCTCGCGCCCACGCTCGCCGTCGCCTCCCCCGCGGGCAGATTCCGTCCCTCGGCCGCGGAGCGGGCAAGCGCCAGGGCGGTGCCGGAGGGAGCGTCCAGCTTCATCCGGTGATGCTTTTCCAGAATCTCGATGTCGAACTGCGGCGGAAGCGCCCGGGCCGCGATACGCACGAGCTCCGCGAGCAGCGTCACCCCGAGGCTGGTGTTGGGCGCGACCAGCAAGGCGATGTCCCGCGAGGCGGCCTCGAGCTCGGCCTCGGCCACCTGCGGGGTGAATCCGGTAGTGCCGATCAGCAGCGGCTTACCGGCGGCACGGCACGCGGCCAGATGCTCGGCTGCCGCTTGCGGATGCGAGAAGTCGATGACCACATCGGCTGCGCCCAGCGTGGCGAGCAGATCGGCGGTCACCGCGACTCCGAGGCGGACACCGGCCGGCTCGCCCGCGTCCCGCCCGAGGCTGGTGCTGTGAGCGGAAGCCACTGCTCCGGTGATCGTAAGGTCTTTAAACTCCCCCGCCGTCCGCAAAAGCGCCTGGCCCATTCGGCCGGTGACACCGACGATGACTGTGCGGGTTCTTTGGGTCACGGCGCGGAGGTAACGAGCTCAGGCGCCGGAGAAGAATCGCTTCACGCCCTCGAAGAAGCCCTTCTCGCGCGGCGCATGACGCGAGCCGCCGTGCTTGAGGGCTTCATCGAGCTTGTGAATGAGCTCCTTTTGCTCGGCCGACAGATGCACGGGAGTCTCGACGACCACGCGGCAGAAGAGATCTCCCCGCGAGCTGCCACGCACAGGTTTCACGCCCTTGTCCCGCAGTCGGAACACCCGGCCGGATTGAGTTTCAGCCGGGACCTTCAGCGCGACATTGCCGTCGAGCGTGGGGACTTCCACAGTGCCGCCGAGCGCCGCGGTAGCAAAGCTGATCGGCACCTCGCAAGAAAGGTGCTCGCCATCGCGCTCGAAAATCGGATGTTCGCGGACGTGTACCTCGACGTAGAGGTCGCCCGGCGGCCCGCCGTTGCGGCCTGCCTCGCCCTCTCCGGCAAGCCGAATGCGATCACCCGTATCCACGCCGGCGGGGACCTTCACCGAGAGCTTGCGGGTGCGGCGTACCCTTCCCTGGCCAAAGCAGCCGTCGCAGGGGTTGCGGATGAGTGTCCCGGCGCCGCGGCATTTGGGACAGGTCTGCTGCAGCTGAAAGAAACCCTGGGAGACGCGCACCTGACCCGCGCCGCCGCAGGTCTCACAGGTGACCGCGGAGCTGCCCTTGGCCGCCCCGGTGCCGTGGCACACCTCGCACTCGACGAGCTTCGGCACCTCGATCTCGATCGTGTGGCCGAACACGGCCTGATGCAGATCGAGCTCGAGCTCGTAGCGCAGATCCGCTCCACGGAAAACCTGGGAGCGTCCTCCGCGGCGTGCCGTCCCGAAGATATCGCCGAAGACGTCACCGAAGATGTCGCCGAATGCATCCGCCGCACTGGGTCCGGCACGGCCGCGGGCGCCAGCTGCCGCAGCCTCCACGCCCGCGTGACCGTATTGGTCGTACATCGCGCGCTTCTGCTGGTCGGTGAGCACCTCATAGGCTTCCTTCGCCTCCTTGAAGCGCTCTTCGGCCTCCGTGTCGCCCGGGTTGCGGTCCGGGTGATATTTCATGGCCAGACGCCGATAGGCCTTCTTGATCTCCGCCTCGGTCGCTGTCTTCGGTACGTCGAGTACCTTGTAGTAATCACGCTTGGACATGAAGGAATGTTAGCGCGATTTGTGCCCGCGCATGCTAAAAGTCAGGTGTCGGAGGGCTCCCCCGAGTGCTTTTCCCGGGACGCGGCAACGCACTCGCCCGCTCCATCGAAGGCACACCAGGCATCTTCGATGGAGCGAGCCCAGGGAAAGCCGCCGGGCGTTCGCGCCGCGCACCGGCGGTGTTGTGATTCGCGAACCGGTCAGGTCAGGACGCCTTGCGTCCCTTGTCCTTGACCTCCTCGAACTCGGCATCGACCACGTCCTCTTTCTTGGCGCCGCCGGCGCTCTCGGGGCCGCCCGCGGCGGCGCTCCCCTCCGCGCTCCCTGCAGCACCTTCTGCGCCCGCCTGGCCGGCCGCATACGCCTTACTCGCGATGCTGGCGGACGCCTGAGCCAGCGCCTCGGTCTTTTTCTCGATGACAGCCTGGTCGTCACCCTTCAGCGCGGTGCGCAGATCGGCGATCGCCGATTCCACGCCGGCGCGCTCCGCGGCGTCGACCTTCTCGCCCAGGTCCTTCAGGCTCCTCTCCACGGCGTGGATCATGCCATCGGCCTTGTTGCGCACCTCGACCAGCTCACGGAACTTCTTGTCTTCGGCCGCATGCGCCTCGGCATCGCGCACCATGCGCTTGATCTCATCCTCGTTCAGGCCGCTCGATGCCTTGATGACGATCTTCTGCTCGCGGCCCGTGGCCTTGTCCTTGGCGGACACGTTGAGAATGCCGTTGGCATCGATGTCGAAAGACACCTCGATCTGCGGCATGCCGCGCGGTGCGGGCGGAATATCTGTCAGGTCGAACTTGCCGAGCGACTTGTTGTCCGCCGCCCGATCGCGCTCGCCCTGCAGCACGTGGATGGTCACCGCCGTCTGGTTGTCATCGGCGGTCGAAAACACCTGCGAGGCCTTGGTCGGAATGGTGGTGTTCTTTTCGATCAGCTTGGTCATGACGCTGCCCAAGGTCTCGATGCCGAGCGACAGCGGCGTGACATCGAGCAGCAGCACGTCCTTGACCTCACCGGTGAGCACAGCGGCCTGGATGGCCGCACCCACAGCGACCGCCTCATCGGGATTGACGTCCTTACGCGGCTCGCGCCCGAAGAAATCCTTCACTTGCTTCTGCACCATCGGCATGCGGGTCTGGCCACCGACCAGGATGACCTCGGCGATGTCGCTTGCTGAAACCCCCGCATCCTTCAGCGCGGTCCGGCAGGGCGCGATGGTCCTTTGCACCAACTCCTCGACCAGCGCCTCGAGTTTGGCGCGGGTGAGCTTGATGTTCAGGTGCTTCGGCCCCGAGGCATCCGCCGTGATGTATGGCAGATTGATGTCGGTCTGCTGAGTGGAGGAAAGCTCGATCTTCGCCTTTTCCGCGGCCTCCTTCAGGCGCTGCATGGCGAGCGGGTCGCGGCGCACGTCGACACCGGACTCCTTCAGGAATTCCTCGGCAAGGAAATTGATGATGCGCAGATCGAAGTCCTCGCCGCCGAGGAAGGTGTCGCCATTGGTCGAGAGCACCTCGAACTGGTGCTCACCGTCGATTTCTGCGATCTCGATGATGGAGATATCGAACGTGCCGCCGCCAAGGTCATAGACGGCGATCTTGCGATCCCCGCTCTGCTTGTCGAGGCCGTAGGCGAGAGAGGCGGCGGTCGGTTCGTTGATGATGCGCTTGACTGTAAGGCCCGCGATGCGGCCGGCATCCTTGGTCGCCTGGCGCTGCGAGTCGTTGAAATATGCCGGCACGGTGATCACCGCCTCGGTGACCGGCTCACCGAGGTAGTCCTCGGCGGTCTTCTTCATCTTCATGAGCACCCGGGCGGAGATCTCCGGCGGGGCCATCTTCTTGCCCTGCGCCTCGACCCACGCATCGCCATTATCCGCACGCGCGATCTTGTAGGGCACCATCTTCGCGTCGCGCTGGACGACCTCGTCCTCGAACTTCCGTCCGATCAGACGCTTGACGGCGAACAGGGTGTTCTGCGGATTGGTGACCGCCTGGCGCTTCGCCGGTTGG
>JAJZLX010000405.1 GCA_021850555.1 Pseudomonadota bacterium
TCAGAGCCCGGTATGTGGGTGATGTACGAGGGCGGTCAGCCGATCGCAGTGACCAACGCGAATACCTGGCAGTAGCCTCGAGGCAGCACCCTTACTAAATTCGGGCGGTCGTCCCAGTCACCTGGGTGACCGCCTCTCTTTATGCTCCCGGCATGGCGCACTCTCTGGGAGGTGACCGGCCTCAGCCCGTACGGCAAAAACCTGTCCCAGAGCCGGGGCGGCCGAACGAGCAGCGAATGTAATGTTGGGTAATCCCACGGTATTGGGCCGACTCGTCGAGCAGGCTCTGCATCAGGTCCTGCAGCCGACGTTCTCGGAGGAGCGCTTCGGTTTCCGTCCGGGGCGAAGTGCTTACCAAGCGGTGCGCAGGGCGCAGATGTACCTCCGTGACGGTAAGCGCTGCGTGGTTGGTCTTGATCTGGAGAAATTCCTCGATGGAGCCAATCACGAAGTGCTGATGGCGCGGGTAGCCCGTCAGGTCAGGGATGCACGAGTGCTCAATCTCATCCGACGGTGCCTGACAGCCGGGATGATGCAGGACCGATTGGTCACGCCGAGGGTACCCCGCAAGTGGAACCGCTCTCGCCGCTGCTGTCCGGCATCCTGCTGACGGATCTGGACCGGGAGCGCGAGATCCTCGCCCTGGGCCTGGATGCCGAGCGTGCCTGGCCCAGCGCCATGAAAGGTCGTAGTCCGTGGTGGAACGCCGGAGCACACGACATGATTCACTCCGTCCACGTAGCTTACATCACGCGCTGGGGCCGCTCTCCCTGCTGCGCAAGCAACAGCGACTCCAGTGCGCTCATTGAACCGCCGGATGCGGAACCGCACGTCCAGTGGTGTGTGAGGGAGGTGCGCGTAAGCTTACCCCCTACCCGATAACAAGCCGGGCCTGCTCCACCGATATCGCCGGCGGCACAGAGCAACGGTACAACCAATCCGACCACTGATCGAACTTCTAGCGGTTGGCCTACATCCTCATGCAAGCGTACCCGCATAGGGTCAGAGGGCCCAGATGACCCCTCGGAACTGGCTGCACGTATTATTCGACTGGATGTTAAAGGGCTGACCCGCGGGAACCAGGAAGGTCGCGGTATTTTCCGTGACTACCCATGTCTGGTAGTCTGGTTGACCGGTCTTCGACAGGGAGATGTCCACAGCCTGAACACCGTTCACGTAGGCAAGAATCGAGGCCCCAACGCCATTCCCAGTGCAGTTCGTGTCGAGCCCACCCCAATTGGCCCCTACCGTTCCCCAACCTTGATTCTTGCTACCGACGAGTCCGGTAACGCTGATCAGCAGGGGCTTATCCGCAAGCCATGGCCCGTTTGCGGTACCGTCCACCCACATCGTGCTTCCGTTGGCAGTTCCAGATGCACTTGCCGGCCCGGTGTTCGTCACCGTCCAGCATCCCCAATACCGATGCCACGGAGGTCCCTCCCACCCGCAGACTTGCTGCGTGGTCACAGTCGCAGTAGCGGGGCCGAAGGACCCGACGTACGAACCCCCGGCGCTCTGAATTTCCGAACAAAGAGCCTGGAACGAGGCGTAAGGTGAGCCACCGCATGGGTTAGAATTATCGAGGTTCGAGTTGATGGTATCGATCGCACCGGTATTCGAATTGATCTCATTGCCCTGCTGGGCGACGGTGGACTGCAGATTAGAGATTGCCTGCGTATTCGAATACACTTGGTTCGAGAGCTGCGAGTACCAAGGGTAGGCGCCGCCCGAACGCACATCAATGTCATTCACATCGACCGAGCCGAGCGCCGATTCAGGCGCCACATTTAGCTCGCCGATGCCGTCCTGCGTCACCATCGACCAGCCTTGATTGTACTGAGGCTGGAACCCCCAGCCGTTCGGCTGATTATTGGCCCCATTCAGAACCCAGTTCGACCCGCCATTCCCGGTTCCTGGGTAGGTCTGAGACTGTACCGTCCCCTCGGGCCCAATTTTCATAGCCGAATAGTTCTCATTCTGGTTCCAGAAGTTAAGAGACCCGTCCTGCGAATCGACGATCGCATACCCCTGTCCGGTGACGGGGCTGCTCATCTGGATCGCTGAGCCGCTAACACCACAGCCGGTGTCTGTGGTCATCGTAATGTCGCCTGCGGTCAACGAACCCTGACCTGAGCAGCTCGTAGACGTTCTCACCTGGTCGTTTTCGGCGGTGAGCTGTTCAGGCACAGTCAGATTACCGTTCTGGTCTACCGCAAGTGCCACCCACGAGCTCCCGTTCCACGCGAACGCCCTGTCCGTATCGAGCGTGAGCCGCACATCGCCGTTCTGGTTTCCTGAGTTCGGTAGCGCCGCATACGTCGCCACAGGAGCTCTCCAGTGCCCGCCGCCGACGGACTGCCAGGTGCCGCTTTGACAGGATACGAGCGCCCCGGTCCCATCCTGCGCGATGGCTCCTGTGTAGCTGCACGCTGCCCCGGGCGTTTCAACCGCGCTCATGATGAGCGGGGTGCTCATTGTATTCCCAGCAGCGTTCGGTGCCGGTACGCGCCAGAGAAACCTGGAATCGTCGGCTTCCTGTGCGGCATTCGGTTCCACTTCGACCTCAATGCTACCGGGCGCCACCCCCGCCGGTGCGCCTGCCTGCCAAGTCCCGCCAGAGCCGTAGATCCTGTTCGGCGTTTGACCTGGGAGCAGCTCGGCGGGGTCGTATCCGCCCCGATCACCGAGCGCGAGCAGAACTTGGCCGGCCTCCTTGTCCGTGTACACCTTCGGGCCCTGATCGACAACGTACCCGGTGACGGTGCCGGCAGCATCCGCGTTGAAGATGACGCTGATCTGATTCCCGAACGAATCCGTCGCTTTGGTCCCGCTCGGCAGATAACCCTGAGCGATCAGTTGCGCGACCGTGACAGAATGCGATGATCCTGGTAGATCGAGCGTAGCGGAGTTCGCGTACTCGTATTGCAACGCGCCATCGGTGATCGTCGCGAGCTGTCCAGCCTCGATCTGGGCAACCTGGGCGCTGAACGCCATGTGGTCCCAGTTCATCGCCGAGGGCAATATCATGGCGGCCGCCGCGAGGACACCGATAAAGATCACAAGATCGACATACCCGAACATGCATCGCTCCTACATCAGGATTTGTGCCCGAAGCACGTACTGCCCGTCCTGGTTCAGAATTTCCCAGCCGCCGCCGATCAGGTGGCCAGAATCCGCTAGCGCCCCGACGGTCACTACCCCATATGGCGCAGCCACCGTGCACTGAGTGGGGATACGCTGAATCGTCACTCCATCGGGTAGCGCAACCTGGCCCCTCCCCTCCTGGAACACGGCGAGGCAGTCCCGGGCGATCGCGTCCGAGACTGCCGCCGGCGGGATCGTGCCCGCTTGCGGTTGGGCGGCGGTGATGAGGCCGGCGAGGCCGACCATCATCACCGCCAGTATGGCCCAGGCAAACACCTCGCGCCGCCTGCTCTACATTCCCGAATACACTTCGGTTATGGTCGAGGGATCGGTGGTGCCACAGGCCTGTCCGATCGTGGCAGGGTCCGTCACCGGCAGCGTCACCGCCGTGCCGTTGATGGTGAGGGACGTCACGTTCTGCAGGACGGAGTTCGCGATCGCCGCGCACGCATCGTTCGGCACCGTGTCGGTGAGATCGAAGGCGTTCGTATTATTCGTGTCCGCAGCGAGCGTGATTGGATCGCCGAACACATTGCTCAGGCTGTTGCCACCGCTTACCGTGATGGCGCTGGGTACGGCCTTGGCGTTGATGACATCCGCGTCGCTGATTGTCGCGTAGTCGGGATACCCCTGCCATGCTTCGCGAATTGACGAGACCAGTGCAGAGGTGTTCTGCACATCGGCGTGCACGTTCGAGGCGGTACTGATGTCACTCGAGTAGTGAATCGCGATTACGATACCGGCGGCGATCACGCCAAGAATGACGATCCAGATGATGATGTCGATTGCACTCACAGCTTATCTCCAGTAGTTACGGTTAGTACAACAGATTGGTGCCGGCCAGCGATTGATGCATCACTCCGAATACCAAGCTGACGATCGAGGCGGCGATCCCAAAGAGCAGCGCGATCACAAAGAAGCGTACAGCCCCGGAGAGAACGCGCAGGCTGGTTTCCGCCGACCCGACAAATTCCACCTCCCACACCGCAAGGGCCTTCTCGAGTGCACCTGACGTATCGGCCGCATCGCCCGCCTGGGCGATCTCCTCGATCAGCTGCGGTGAGGGGAAGTTCATCTGCGCGTGCGTAGCGATCAACGCTTCGGGCAACCGCTTGCCATCGCGCTCGATGTATTGTTTGATCTTAGTCAACCTCCTGGCGAGCCAGGGGGTGGCTGTTTTGATCGATTGCGCGAGCGCATCGCGCTCCATCACGCCGGCCTTGAGCATGATGAGGTGCATCCTGATCCATAACAGCGATGCCCAGTCGCGATAGAACGCGAAGGGGGAGTTCGGGATGTTTTCGAGCCAGCGTCGCCAAGCGGCATCGACTGTCCTTACCGAACGGATGAGTGCCATCACCGCGACAAGGCAAGCGCAGACCGAAACAGAGATCACGGTCAAGCCGGTCGGTGTGCTCGATCCGAGCACGACGGCAGTGAATCCGTGAACCCCGCTCGGCTTGAGGATCCCCCGGTACTGCGGAACTATGTAGAGCGCTGTGCCGAAGATCGCGACCACGGCGAACAGGAACAACAGGATTGAAGGCATGAGCGACCTGACAAAATCGCGGCGCATCTTTCGCGCGCGGGAGATCGAATCTGCCAGCTGCGCGAGTGTGTCGGGCAGCGATCCGGACTGGTCTCCGGTCAGGACCAGCATGTGATCGGTGGGAGGGATGAACTCCTGCAGTGCCCCAGCGAGTTTGGCGCCGCGGGCGAATCGATCGAGCGCCACTGCGATTGCCGCCTTCATCCGCGCGCTCTTGCGGATATACTTGGTCACCAGCAGCTTCTGCAGTGCGGTGGACACGGCCTGTCCGGCACGCACCCGGCTGCCGAGGTATTTGTAGAGCGTGATGCGTTCGGTTTCGCGCAGCTTGCCGATCCGCCGTGCCCGCGGCGCAGCCACATCCCCGGAGGAACTGAGCTTCTCGATTAGGAACGATACCGGATTACCCATTACTGCCTACCGCCCCTCGCAGCGCCGTCTCATCTCTTCGTGCCCGGCAGGGCTTGGAACCTCGCCGCAGCGCAATCACCCGGCCAAGCAACGGCCGGATGGATACCAACCCTATAGCAAGCTGCGATCCCAAAAACCAAGCGATCGCCACGTGATCTCTGTGGTAGAAGCGCAACAGGGAAAGAGGGACGAACGACGCGAGGATCGCACCGTTAATAGCGATTCTGCGCGTTGCAGACAATAACGGCCGACCGCTGATGCGTACGGCCCGGCCCACCCGCCAGGATGCGAGGATGTCGATCGCCGCCAACGCAAGCGCGAGCCCCCAGAACCAAGCCGGCTTCCAGTAGACGTGGATAAAAAGATCCTGGATACGCATCGGAAACGTCCCTAGAGCGGCTGCTCCCCGCTATCGATGTATTTCAGTGAGCGTGTGACCCATTCCCGCTCGGCATCCGAGCGACACTCCCCTATCCAGCCGACCTTGGTCTGCATGGCGAGAGGGTCGGTTACGCCGCGCAAGGCGAGCGCAATCGCCCGGTGGTGCATGAACCCGCCGGCCGCAGCCCCCATCAGCGCTTTGAGCTCCGCATCGTCGTCCACCCCGCCGCGCAGCTTGTCCGAGATCTCCTCCGTAACCGGAACCACCTCGGCGACGGCTATCTTGCCGGCGGTTCCAGTGTCGGCGCACCTTTCACACCCGGGGCCCTCGAACCGTACCCGGCTGAGGTCGGCGGAATAACTCCGCAGCGCATTCATCGCCTGGGCAGCGCCCTGTCTGTTCTTCGCTTCCTCGTACGAGATCGAACACCCTGGGCAGACGCGCGGGGCGAGCCGCTGTGCGACGAGCATCCTCAATACATCCGGGGTGCAGTAGGCGCCGCGCTCGAGCTCAAAGCCGCGGGTGGTCTCGAGTCTCGGCACGATCATCGCCGCGTTGTTGGCATGGATCGTGGTCATCACGAGATGCCCGGAATTGGATATCTCGATCGCAAGGCGCCCGATCGGGCCCTCGCGGATCTCACCGACCAGGATCACATTTGGGGCCATGCGCAACATCATGCGCAGCGCCTCACCGAACGCTTTCGACTGAGCTGCGACCTCGACCTCATCGCCGCCAATCTCGAGCTGCACCGCCCCCTGTATCTCCCGCTCCGGCGGGTTCTCCGCGGTAACGACTCTGCGGTACGGCCAACGCCTGCGAAGCTCGACGAGCATCTCCCACAGAGCCGTCGACTTGCCAGAGCCGGTTGGTCCGGCCATGACGATGATCCCCGTGTCGAGCTGCAACGCGCGCTCGATCTCCACCCTCTGGTCGGGGAAATAGCCGAGCGCGGCAAACCCGAGCCCCCCCGTCGGCTTCGGCGGCAGACGCAACCGCATGCCGAGGTGATCAGCACCGCCGCCGCGCATCGGACCTTCCCGGTACTGGAGCCGAAGCGTCATGAACTTCCCGCCGCCCGACTTCGGATAGCAGGGTCCCCGCGCGACGCGCACAGATTCGATGCCTTCGGCAAACTGCAGCCGATCCGCGCCGATCACCGAATGCTGCATATCTCCGTCCACGAGGCGCGTCCCACCCGCGCTCGCCATACCCTGGACATACGCGCCCATGAGCGCATCCATCTCGGAATGCGTAACGGAGTCATCGACCACATAAACCCGATCGTCAACCGAAAACTCGATCGTCGAATAGCGGTCCTCGGTGGTACGGTGCAGGTGGATATCCGAGGCGTGATAGCTCGCCGCGGCCTGCAAGATGCGCTGTGCGAAGCCTCTCGCATCGGCCTCCCTGCCTCTTTGCGCATCCCCCCGCGCGCTGACCACCCGGACACTTCCACGCAACGCAAGCAGTTCTTCCGGCTCGCAGTAGCGCACGGAAAGACCGCAGACCCGTGCAGCCGACTCGACGAACGACCCTTTCGACAGATGTAGGCGCTTCGGCACATAAAGCAGCCTATCATCGAGCGAAACGTGGCAGAGGCTCGCGTACTCCGGATCGAGATAAGCCAAGAGCTTGGAGCGGATCCACTCCCCAGAATGTCCGTCCTCCAGCTCGACCTCCAATGCCGCTGCCATGGTTACCACTCCAAGCTGAGACGCCAGATGCCTGTGTGCACCCAGCGAACTGCGACCGTCTGCGCGCACGCATCGATCGGCATCTCCCAGGAAGGGATGATCCCCTCGACGGAGATGAGAGGATTTTCCCCACCGGCGGCACGCCAGCTCTCACGCTGCCTGATGGCCCAGTCGGAAATCTTCGCCTCCTCCGAAACGACGCGCCCCTTCTGCGCCACGGCGCACCGTTTGATGCGCAGCGGAATGCTCATCGTGGCTGTGCGCAGGCCGGCCATGACAAGCGTGCCAGGCGGGGCTTCGGTCGCGAGCCCGTGCTCGTCCCTTCGCCAAATGAACGATGCGTCATGCACATCGCAGGAAGCTGCCTGGAGTTTCCATCCGGGCACATTCCCTTGCGTGTGTTCGAACGCATCCAGGCACGCATCGAGTGCGCTACGAGCGCGCACGCCGCTTGGCGGAGGCGGCAGCGGCTTGACGGCTGCGAGTGCGGCAAGCGCCGCGAGGTGCGCCTGCTCCGCGCGATAGTGCTGGATAAACGTGAAGATCCCGGCGAGCGCAACAGCGAGGGCGGCGGCCATCGTGGCGCGCATCTTGACCTTCGACGCACGCGGTAGCGCGACCGGTTCCGCAAAGGCGTGTGTCAGTACCTTCTCTTGAAAGTCCCCGGCCGCGAGCGGCGCTACCCAGTGTATGTCGGTAAACTGCGCCCCGATCCGCTCTCTCGCCGTATCAATCTCCTGCGGGTCGACGAGCGTATCGGCAAGCGGCAGGCCATCGCGACTTGCGGCACACAGATAGGCGCCTTCCGGGGTATCGGCGAGGATTCCCCAGCGAAATGCCTCGGAAGGCAATTGCGGCGCAAATGTATCGGCGTGGGCGGCCACCACCTGTGCAAGCGCGCGCAGCCGCGGCTGGTATACCGAGCTCAGACCGATATCGACGCGATTCTCGGCGCCAGGGGCGATGAAGAGCGCCTCGAAGCTCGGCAGTACATCGAGTTGGCCGGCAAGCCACGCACGCGTCCCAGCGGCACTCGCGGTCTGTGTCGCCCACGAGAGCCACATTGTCCCGACCGCAAAATTAAGCTTGCCTATCTTGACGATGCGCGTTTCAAGAGGCACGGCTCCCTCTGAGAGAGCCGGGTCGTCGAGCTTGCCCATGGTTATGCTCACCGCTGATGAGCCCCGGACGGAAAGTTCGGCGGCGGAGGGATCCGCATCGGCGGGCCGCTCATCGGAGCCGCCCCCTGCTGGTCCAGAGCGCGGGAGTGTTCGTGCGCAGAGACATCCGCGAGCTGCACCGCGGTGTGCGCCCCGCGGGCGAGAAACCACACGCCCGCCGCACGAATCGCGGTCACTTCACCGTACGGAGTCCGCGCCCCCGGTGCCACCCGCAGTCGTCCGCCATCGGGCGCATCGAGCACAGCTCGACGCTCGATGCCGATCGCGATGCGCTCGACACGCGGGAGAGTGCGCCGCCCCAACATGCCTCCCCGCGAGAAAAGGGGCGGGTAGGCCCGGCTCATCCGTTGTCGAGCGGCGCGGACCGAGCCGCCCCGCTTTGCTCTCTGTCGGGCCTTGTCCACCACGTTGTTGAGATACGCCGTCACGGCCTGCTCGTATGCGGTGCTGTCCCCGGGGGGCGCGGCAACCGGCGCAAGGGGCGCCGGCGCAGTGGACTTTTCGGGTATGGCGGTCTTCGCTACACCAGCGGTCTTTGCGGGAACGCCTGCGAACGCCGTGGCGCCTGCCACGAGCAGCGCACCCACGACGCCAATAGTGATGAGAGTTCTGCGCATGATGATTCCTCGTATCCTCAACTCGCCTTCGCGCTGATTGTGACTACGGTGATCGTATTTGAGTCCTCTCGCAGATGCCCGCCGCCCAACAGCCAGAGATCCGGGCTTCCCGTGCCCTCCGTCTGCGTGGAATCCTGATCATTACGGAATCCGAGCAGCATCACGGTCGAGCCAGACTGCATGTCCACCATCTGATTGAACGAGGTGACTGCTTCCTGCGGAACCTGCAGCACCTCGTTGCCAGAGGTGATCGTCTTGAAGGTCGGATTGCCGGTATCGCGGAACACCATCGAGAGCACGATCCGGTTGCCGTCCGCGATGCGCGGCGTTAGCGTCATGGCGACGCCGGCGGAGATGTTCCCGGGCGTGAGTGTCGAGTATCCGAAGGTGCTGGCACCCGTTACCGCGGCATTGGTCGAGACCTCGGCGAGATAGCCGTAGTTCTCCGTATCGTTGACGGTGACGGGGTTGCCATCAAGCGCAAGGAGTGTGTTGTTGTAGACTTCATGCACCGCACCGATTTGCGATAGCGCGCTCACCGTGGCCTGCGTACCGTTGAATGGACCGGTTCCGGCGTTGAACTGAATCTCCCCGGCGCTGGCCCCATTCGAGAGCGTGAGAGCCGAAGGGGCCGTCACTGACACGGAGTTCAGCCCCGACAGGTACTTCCAGACGAGACTCGGGGCGATGCCATAGTCCTCGCTGTTCTTCAGGGTGACCTGGTAGACCTGTACGCTCACCTCGACCTGTCGCTGCAGGCGATGCGAGAGGCTGCGCACCCAGCGAGAGAACCGCCTGACGTCTGCCCGGCTGCCCGTAATGGTCACGGTCGCGGTCGACTCATCGGCGGTAAGCTGCGCCGGCGATGCGACCACTTCGGCCTCGAGCAGCAGGCCGTGCCACTCGTCGGTGTTGTACGTCTGCGTGGTTGTCACGGAGGAGTCCGACGTAGAAGTGCCGATGTTCGTCGCACCGCCAGCCCCTCCGCCACCGCCACTGCCACCCATTCCACCGGTCGAGTTCTGCGCCCCGACCTGCGCTTGGGATTTTATCGTGCCTCCGAGCACCGGGAGCTGGAATGTCCGGGTTATGGCACGGATGAAGCGCACACCGTGCGGGGTGTACTCGCTCGTGTAGCCGATCGCCTGCGAGATCGCGGTAACAAGCCCCGAGCACGCGCCCCGGTATGAGAGAGGCGGTAGCTTCACGCTGTGTCGGAGATCGCCCGTGTAGACGGTGGCCCCGCAGTTGCTTTGGATGAACCGCACTGCATCGAGCGCGCTTGTATCCTCCATCGTCTCGTACACGACGTGGCGTGCCATCGAGGCCGGCGGCGGGAGATTGTGCCGGCGCTCAAGGCCACTGTAGACGAAATACCCGTGGGAGGCGGTGATGGCCGGTTCGGGCTGCGGCAGTGGCGCGCGGGCCGATGGCGGAGGAAACAGCAGCGCGCTCTTCGGTACTGTGGTGGCCTCCATACCAGCGCAGGCCGAAAGCGCCGCGCACATGAGCGCCACTGCCATGAGCCGTAAAAGGTGAGGATTACGCATGATTAAAACCCGTTGTCATTCCCGTCGGTCGACTCGACGACCAAGGTGTTGTTGGCGCGGTACTCGATGAGCCGAATGGGCGCCCCGTTCGCGATCGCAGAATGAGCCCAGAGTCCGACAGCGGATAAAAACGTGCCGGGGATCGCCGCAAATGCCGGCGCATGCCAGTACTTGGCGAGACGCCGTGTCTTCCAGACGACGGTCCACCCGTGCCGCGATCCCCACTTATCGAGGGCTTTGCTCATCAGCTCACCCTTGGAGATCAGCCACACCTTGGGCACCGGCGGGGCAGAATGGGCGGCGGCCTGTGGGTGGGCCGAGGATGTGCCCATCGTCGATGTCGACACCGAGGCGCTCGCCATGATCGGCGGGCTCGAAGCGACGAGGGGCGCAGCAGGGGGTATGCCGTTCTGTTGCATGCTTCCAGCAGGCGTCGTGTACACCGTGAGGACCTCCCCAGCGCAATGCTCACCGACGGCGATTTCGGCGTTGCGGTCCACCCCGAGTACTGCGTCTCTCAGGGCATCTTTCCGATCAGCCGCCGGCCACCGCACCTCGGTGCGCTTCAGCGCCTTGGGCAGATCGACCACGACGGTCTGGCCGGGCGGCGCGATCGCAACCAGTGCGCGCGAGAGACTGACTGGGCCACCGGCCGGCACTGTCTGCCGCCAGGCGGGACCCCACCCGGCCACGGGAGCCGTTCCGGCCACGGCGATCGGGGCGACGCCACAGAGCAGCGGCATCGCCATATAAAATATGTCACGTAGACGCATGTACCTCACCGTATCTGGATTGAGCAGGACCACTCGACCAAAAAACGACCATCAGATGGTTATAGGTAATGAGTGCGGAGAAAATTTTGGATAAAAAAAAATCAGCCGGCCTCAAAAGAGACCGGCTTAAAAAAAATTCAGGCCGCACGGCGGATCTCCCGGAAACCGGGCGGAAACGCCGAAACACCCCTGCTCACATATGCATCGAGCCAGTCGATACCCTTTGCACCTTCCTGGATCCGGCCGGCTGGCACGTGAACCTCCGCCGTCCGTCCAGCCGCGCGCAGCCGCTCGGCAAGCTTTCCGGCCGCTTCGAGTCCGCGTCCGCTCACGTCCTTGTCGGCAAAGATGTGCACCTCGCGCACCTCGTCCGGCACCTCAAGCGATTCCATGAGCGTGGCCGAAACGGCCGCCCAGACTGCAAGCCCAGTCCCCGCCCGCACCGCGAGCGCGGTTTCTATCCCCTCTGCAACCGCGAGCACTTCCGCGGGGGCGGAGAGCCGAATGGCTCCTCCTCGCAAGGATGCCGCGCGCATGGTCATCTTC
The DNA here is from genome assembly GCA_021850555.1 of Pseudomonadota bacterium. The sequence goes on from JAJZLX010000405.1 coordinate 11,851, forward strand.
TTCGGCGATGACACGTCCGCTTTTGTGCCCTGCTCAGACAGATACGTGCGATGCAGACACACCGCGCGCCCGCCCGGCAGCTGGATGGGGGCAACCATGGCTGGAAACGTGCCTGTCGGCCGCCACCGGCCATCTACTCTCTCGCAGTACTTCAGGCCCGGGTGAAACCCCAGGCGATTCGAGATCGCCGTCCGCGGGATGCCCCGCTTGAGCAGGTACTGCTCGGCGAGCGTTCCGCGGATGTGCCCACAACCTGACCAGATCTGCATGATCGACGCCCGCACCCGCGACGGATCGGGCTTTCGGAACTCCACCGGTGCGCGCGCCACCGGCACGGCACCCGACCTGTCCCCATCGAGCCAGCGGTGGATCATCCGCGCCGCCTCCCGCGTAGGGACTTGTCTCACCCAGGCGAGCAGCTGCACGCCGCTTCGAAACTTCCCACAGGTATTGCACACCCCACCGCCGGTCTCCCGGAAATCGTTGAACACCCGGAAGCCGTCCTTCCCTCCGTGCACGGGGCACGGCACATGATCCGCACCAGCTTCTATCGCTGGCGTGAGCTCAGGAGCGAGCTCACCCAAGATCTCCGCCCATAGCCCTCTGGCTTCATCTGAAAGCATGAGGACTCCCTCTGTAGTGAACCTGACTCTCCTATAGGTACCCGCACCGCCAAGCGCAGATATAAAAAGAGCCGACGGAATTCCGTCGGCTCCAGTGATCAGATGACCGCCGTCAATCAGAACGGCACGCTACCCAGGTCAAAATCATCATCGACCTCTGCGTGACTGCTCGCAGCCGCCGTGCGCGCCCCGTTGGGCTGCCCTCCGGCTCGCTGTCCGCCGCCACTCGTACGTCCGCCGCGAGGGGCCTCGTTACGAGCGGGCTCGCTGCGAGTACCCTCGTTGCGCACACTGCCGCGCGCGCTTTCTTGGCTACCCTCCTCGGCACCGTCCCCCTCGGGACGCCGATCGAGCATGCGCAGTTCGCGACCTCTGATACTGGTCGAGTAGCGCACCTGCCCGTCCTTCTCGTACTTGCGGTGCTCGAGCGACCCCTCGATGTACACCAGCGAACCCTTGTGCAGGTAGTTCACGGCGACATCTGCGAGTTTCCCGAACAGCGACACCTGGTGCCACTCGGTCTTCTCGCGCCGCTCGCCGCTCTCCCGATCCTTCCAAGACTCCGTCGTGGCGACATTCAGCCGCACGACCCCTTCACTCACCTTTTCCGGTTCCTGGCCGAGCCGGCCAATGATCTGCACCTTGTTCAACACGTGATTTGTCCTTTAGAGCCCGCCCCATTTGGCGGGAGCGACTGTCTCTAGCGAACGGGCGGGAAAAAAACTATGCGGCCGTGGGCGAAATATTTTCGACCTGGGGGACGGCCGTGCCGGATTCGCCACCAGGCGCCGTCGGCGCGGCCTGCTCGAGAAGCGCTTCGGCGTACCGGTCGAGAAATGCCT
>JAJZLX010000347.1 GCA_021850555.1 Pseudomonadota bacterium
GGATGTCGAACCGCTCATCCTCGGGGTGGGCGCAGAGCCGCAGCAGATCCTTGGCGAGCAGGATCCCCACGATGTCGTCACGGTCCTCTTCCATGACCGGGAAACGCGAATGTCCGGACTCCACCACTGTCGGCAGGATGCGCTTGACCGGATCGTCGCGTCGCACGTACACCATCTGGGCGCGCGGCACCATGACGTCACGCGCATGCAGATCGGAGACCGCCAGCACGCCCTCGATCATGGTCAGCGCGTCGGCCTCGAACAGGCCGCGGGCGCGCGCCTCGCGCAGCAATTGCAGCAGATCCTGACGATTGCGCGGCTCGGCTCCGAAGGTCCGCCACAGCCGCTTCAGCCACTGCCGTGTCTCCCGGGGCTGGCGCATCAGCGGCTCAGGTAGGGATTGGCGAAGCCGAGGCGGCGCAGCACCGCGATCTCGCGGCGCTCCATGCGGCGGGCATCGCGGATGCGCTCGTGATCGTAACCGATCAGATGCAGCGTCCCGTGCACCACCAGATGCGCCCAGTGGGCGCGCAGCCCCTTGCCCTGCTCGCACGCCTCGGACCGCACCACCTGGGCGCAGATCACCAAGTCGCCGAGCGGCGTAGCCGCCAAGGTCGGCGCGTGTGGCAACCGTGCGGGAAATGACAGCACATTGGTCGGCTTGTCTTTGCCCCGGTAGCGGGCATTGAGCCGCCGGCTTTCGGCCGGACCGACGACACGCACGCCGATCTCGGCGCCCGAAGCACGGCGTCCGAGCGCGCTGCACGCCCAAAGCACGATGTCACCCGTACGCGGCGCCCAGCCGCGCACGCGCCTTTGCACGTCGACCTGCAAAGAGGATCGGCCGCTCGCGGACCCGCACGCTGTGCCGGCGCGTGTCACGGCTCTCCTTCCTTGCGCTCGCCGGCTGCGCGCGACTCGTAAGCCTGCACGATACGCTGCACGAGCGGATGGCGCACCACGTCGCGGGCGTCGAAGAAGGTGAACGCCACGCCCTCGACGCCGCGCAACACGTCAATCACGTGGCTCAGGCCGGACTGGCGGCCGGCGGGCAGGTCGGTCTGCGTGACATCGCCGGTCACGACGGCCTTGGAGCCGAAGCCGATGCGGGTGAGGAACATCTTCATCTGCTCGATGGTGGTGTTCTGCGCCTCGTCGAGAATGATGAAGGAGTCGTTGAGGGAGCGGCCGCGCATGAACGCAAGCGGCGCCACCTCGATGACATTGCGCTCGATGAAGCGCGACACCCGGTCGAACCCGAGCATCTCGTACAGCGCATCGTACATGGGCCGCAGGTACGGATCGACCTTCTGGGTGAGGTCGCCCGGCAGGAATCCCAGGCGCTCGCCGGCCTCCACGGCGGGCCGCACCAGCACGACGCGCCGGATGGCTTCGGCCTGCAGCGCCTCCACGGCGCAGGCGACGGCGAGATAGGTCTTGCCGGTGCCCGCCGGGCCAATGCCGAAGGTCAGATCGCCGCCGTGGATGTTGGCGAGGTACTGGCGTTGGTGAGCGCCGCGCGCCCTGACACCGCCCCGGGGCAGACGAACGCCGGAGTCCTCGGTCCCCGCGCCGGGCGCCTCGCCGGACTCGTGCTCTCGCAAAGCGAGGTGCACGCGCTCGGGAGTCACCTCCTCATCCCTGGCGAGCGCGAACAACTCGCGCAGAGTGTCCTCGGCACTGCCGGCGCGGGCACCGAGGACCCTGAAACTATCGCCGCGCCTGCGGATCTCGACGTCGAGCCGGGCCTCGAGCAGCCGCAGGTTCTCATCCAGGGGACCGCACAAATTGGCCAGACGCGCGTTGTCGGCCTGCAGAGCGAATTCGCGCGACATGCCGGGCGCGGTCACTGGCACAGGCGTCCGCGCAGACTGTGCGCCAGGGCGGCGGTGACAGCGACCTGTGCAAAGCGTCCGATCAGCTCCGCGGGACCGGCGAAGTTGACCCAGCGGTTGTTCTCGGTGCGGCCGGCGAGCTCGCGGCCGTTCTTGACCGATGGCCGCTCGACCAGCACGCGCTGCACGGTGCCGACCATCCGCTCGCTGATGGCGCGGGACTGGGTCTCGAGCTGCGCCTGCAACCGTGCGAGGCGCGCCTGTTTCACCTCGTGGGGCGTGTCGTCGTGGAGCGAGGCCGCGGGGGTGCCGGGACGGCGGCTGTAGAGGAAGCTGAAGGACTGATCGAAGCCGACGTCGCGCACGAGCGCGAGGGTCGCCTCGAAATCCCGCTCGCCTTCGCCGGGAAAGCCGACGATGATGTCGGACGAGATGCTGATGTCGGGACGCACCGCGCGAAGCCTGCGGACCTTGTCCTTGAATTCGAGCGAAGTGTAGCCGCGCTTCATGAGCGCGAGCACCCGGTCCGAGCCGCTCTGCACGGCCAGGTGCAGGTGATTGGCCAGCTTGTCGACGTGAGCGTATGCCTCGATCAGGCTGTCGTCGAACTCCACCGGGTGGGAAGTGGTGAAGCGGATGCGCTCGATCTCCGGCAGGGCGGCGATGTGATGGATGAGGGTGGCGAGATCGACCACCGCCCCGTCCGCCATGGCGCCCGCGTAGGCATTGACGTTCTGACCGAGCAGAGTGATCTCCCTCACTCCCTGGGCACAGAGCTGGCGGACTTCCCCGAGGACGGATTCGAACGGGCGGCTGACTTCCTCGCCGCGGGTGTAGGGGACGATGCAGAAGCTGCAATACTTGCTGCAGCCCTCCATCACGGACACGAAGGCGCTGGCTCCTTCGGCGCGCGCAGCGGGCAGGCGGTCGAACTTCTCGATCTCGGGGAAGCTCACGTCCACCTGAGGCCGGCCGCTGCGGCGCAGCTCACCGATCATGTCGGACAGCCGATGCAGGGTCTGAGGGCCGAAGACCAGATCCACGAACGGCGCGCGCCCGATGATGGCCTCGCCCTCTTGACTGGCCACACAGCCGCCGACGCCGATGAGCACGTGAGGACGCTGAGTCTTCAACCGGCGCCATTCGCCCAGCAGAGAGAACACCTTCTCCTGCGCTTTCTCGCGCACGGAGCAGGTGTTCATGAGCAGCACGTCCGCCTGGGCCGGATCGTCGGTGGGAGTCAGTCCAGCGCCCTCGCGCAGTACGTCCGCCATGCGGGCGGAGTCGTACTCGTTCATCTGGCAGCCGAAGGTCTTGATGTAGTAGTGGCGGGGCATGGCGCTCGAGTGAGGGATGGGGGATTTTAAGGCCTGGAAGGGACGGCCGCACGAGAAGTAAGGCCCCGGGGCCGGTATCGGGCCAAAAATCCATGATTTTCAAATGGTTATCAGCACTCGCCCCCCCGGCACAGCGATGGTTTCCGCGCCTTTCGGTAAAGCAATGCCTCGCTGCGCCGAGCGGCTTTCCGCGGCCCCGCGCCGTGGAACCGGTCCCGCCACCCGATGTCCATAGGGGGATGCGGGACTGGATTGCAGGGGGAGTGGATGCCGCGGGCGGAGAACAAGACTCGCTATCTCCTCGCGGCGGCGGTGGCGGGTCTGCACATCGTCCTCGTGATCGCCTTCATCGAAACCCAATCACTAGCGGATCATCCGTACGCCGAGCCCGCGGCGGCGATGATGGTCTTTCTCACGATGCGGCGCCGGCCCCGTGTGTTCCCCGCGCCTGCACCGCTCGAAGCAGCCCCGATCATCGCCCCGATCACCGCATCCATCGCCCCCCCGGTGAGCTCACCTGGACCGAACGCTTTGCCCATCGAGGTCCCCCGCGCGATCGACTGGATGGCCGCGGCGAAGCGGGCGGTCGCCATGGTCCTCGCCCGCAAGGCAAAGAGGGCCTTGGGCTTTCCAAAGGGCGCGGGCCCCTATCGAGCCTTGACCGGCTCGTCGGCCAACTCCGGACCGCACGCCGGAGAATCGTATCGGACACACACCGGCCGGCGGGTTGCATGGGTGGGAAAGCACTGCTATATCGTCTCGAATCCCCCGCAGCTCGGCGAGTCACAGCTGCAAAGGCAAGCCCAGATGTCGAGTGTGGGGTGCAATGCCTCCGGAGGATCTGCGGCGAGCGAGCAGTTCATCAAGCGCCTGCGCGCTTACGGACGCTATCGTCAAGCGCAGGTTCGGCGGTACAAGGTCACTCGGCACCGTGGGCCCTGAGGCATTTTCGAGCCATAATGCGACGATGACTACCCGCACATCCTCCGCTCACCGCAAATCTACCGGGCGCCACACGCCAAGCCGCCCCTCCGCCGCTCACCGCAGCTCTGCCGGCCGCCGCACACCAGGTCGGCCCTCCGCCGGGCGCATCCTGGTCATCGATGTGGGCGGGACCCACGTGAAGTTCCGGGTGGGCTCCGAGGGGGAAATCCTCCGCTTCGAATCCGGTCCGCAGATGACTGCGGCAGCCATGACGCGCCAAGTACGCCGCCTGGCCAAGGATCTGCCGTACGAGGCGATCTCGATCGGCTACCCGGGACCTGTGGTGCGCGGACGCATCGTCGCCGAGCCGCACAACCTGGGCTCGGGCTGGGTGCGCTATGACTTCACGAAGAATTTCGGCCGGCCGGTCCGGGTGGTCAACGACGCAACCATGCAGGCGCTCGGCAGCTACGAGGGCGGGCGGATGCTGTTTCTCGGGCTCGGCACCGGGCTCGGCACGGCGCTCATTCTCGATGGCACGGTGGAGTCGATGGAAATCGGCCACGGGCACTTCAAGCACGGCCGCAGCTTCGAGGACTACCTGGGGGAGCGCGGCCGCCAGCGCTTGGGCACCAAGAAGTGGCGCAAGGCCGTCGCCGAGGTGGTCGAGCAGCTTCAGGCGGTGTTCGAGGTCGACTACGTCGTGCTCGGCGGCGGCAATGTGAGGCGGCTGAAGACGCTGCCGGCGGGCGCCCGCAGCGGCGACAACCTCAACGCCTTCCCGGGCGGGCTGCGCTTGTGGCAACAGGACGACCCGTTCGACGTCTGAGGTCTGCGCCGGCTTCTCTGCGGCCGCCGCAAACTTGATTTTCCGCCGCCGCCGCACCGACAATGCGGCGCTCGTCCAACACCGGGCGGGAGCTTTCCGGCCCTGCCGCCGGCTCGAGGGGGTCATGCGACGATTTGCTTGCGCCGCGCGAGCGGCGGTGTCGGCCTGTGCGCTCATGCTCGCATCGCCCCTGGCGTGCGCCGCGGATCGCTCCGTGGCCGCCGCCGTTTCCGTGAATTCGGGCGACACCGCCTGGCTGCTGACCGCGACGGCGCTCGTGCTGTCGATGACCCTGCCCGGGCTGGTGGCCTTCTACTCCGGGCTGGTGCGCAACAAGAACATGCTGTCGATCGCCATGCAGTGCTTCGCGATCACGTGCCTGGTCAGCGTGTTGTGGCTCGCCGGCGGATACGGTCTCGTATTCGACAACGGCGGGGCGGCGCAGGCGCTCATCGGCTCGTTGCACGGCGGCTGGCTCGCGGACATCGGCCGCAACGCTGTGCGGGGCGACACACCCGAATCGGCCTTCATGATGTTCCAGCTCACCTTCGCGATCATCACTCCGGCGCTGGTGGTCGGCGGCTTCGCGGAGCGCATGAAGTTCAGCGCCATGCTGTGGTTTTCCGGCCTCTGGCTGATCGTGGTGTATCTACCGGTGGCGCACTGGGTGTGGGGCGGTGGCTGGCTCGCCCGGCGCGGCGTTCTCGATTTCGCGGGCGGCATCGTGGTGCATGTCACCGCCGGTGTCGGCGCCCTGGTGAGCGCGCTCGTCCTGAAGGAGCGCAAGGGCTTTCCCCACACGGCCATGCCGCCGCACAACATGTCGTTGACCGTTCTCGGCGCGGGCATGCTCTGGGTCGGCTGGTTCGGCTTCAACGGCGGCAGCGCGCTCGCGGCCAACGGCTCGGCGGCGATGGCCATTCTGGTGACCCAGCTCGGAGCGGCGACCGGCGCGCTCACCTGGATGGCGTTGGAGTGGCTCAAATTCGGCAAGCCGAGCGTCCTCGGCATCGTCACGGGCATGGTCGCGGGCCTGGGCACCATAACGCCGGCGTCGGGGTTCGTGGGACCCCTTGGCGGGGTGGTGATCGGTGCCACCGCCGGCCTGGTGTGCTTTTTCGCGACCCTATTCCTCAAGCGCAGGCTCCACATCGACGACTCGCTCGATGTCTCGCCGGTGCACGGCGTCGGCGGCGTGATCGGCACGGTGCTCACGGGAGTGTTCGTCGCCTCGCGCTTCGGCGGGGTGGGCTACGCCCCCGGCATGGACATGATCCGGCAGGTGGGCGCGCAGGCGCTGGGAGTGCTCGCAGCCGGCCTGTGGTGCGCCGTGGGAACGTACTCGATCCTGAAGCTGCTGCAGGCGACCGTCGGATTACGGGTCAGCGAAGAGCAGGAGCGCGAGGGCCTCGACCTGTCCCAGCACGGCGAGCGCGCTTACAACGACTAGCCGGGACCGGTGGTCCTTCCGGGCTTGGCGGGTCGTCGCGACCCGTTCGTTCACCTCGGCGCCTGACGGCGGGGAGGCGCAGAATCCGCCCAGTGCCGCGGCCTGCGCACAATCGGCGCGCCGGTCGCATTGACGTCGAAGTCGATGAGCCAGCGCCTGCCGTGACGACGCCAGACCTCCAGATACGTGCCGCGCTCGACGACCCGTTGCTTGAGCAACACCGTGTAGGGGCCGAAAAAATACGCCAGATCGCCGGCTGCCGCACTTCGGTCCGTGTGGATGCGCACTTTGACGCCGGATTGCACCATCCTCGCGACGGCAGCGCGGATGGCGCTGCGGCCGCGGATCGGGGCCGCTCCGGACAAGACGAGCTCGGCATGCCTGCCATACAGCCCCGCGACCGCGGCTGGCTCGCCTCGATTGAAGAACGCCTCCCACAAGCGCTTGCGCGCGATCGGGGCGCCGGTGTCGGCCCGGGCGCCACAGCCGCCGACCACCGCAAACAGCCCAAGGAGCGGCACGAGGCGAGCCAGCCCATGCCGCCTCAACGGCCTGCGCAGACTCATCGGGTGCCCGCGTGCGCTTCAGCGGCGCGTGACCGGCGCGCCGATTGCATTTTCCAGGCCTGATCGATCAGATAGGCTTGAATGGCCGCGACATCAGTGCGCGTCAATTCGTTGCTGAAGCGACCCATGCCCTTCGCCTCGAGGGCACCGTGCAGCACGATGGCATAGATGGCCGGGCTCAACGCAGGCGGCGAGCGGCGCAGGTCCGGCAGAAGTCCCCGGCCAAACACATGACACCGCGAGCAATATCGATTGTAGAGCACCTCACCGCGGGCGACCTGCTTCGCCGTCCCTGTTCGCGGCGGCAGCTTCGGGAGCGGAGCCGGGCGCACGGGCGGCGGGATCGGGGTGGGACCGCCTCCGAGACGGAACGTGACGATGCGGTCTTCGTTACCGAACCGGTAGGCGGCACTCGCCTTTGGAAACGGCGCATAAAGCATGCCGCCGCCGTAGCCCGCCATCACCGAGACGTATTGCACCCCAGCCACGCGGTAGGTCATGGGCGCCGCCATGATCGATGTGCCAACGTCGACCCGCTTCAGCAGTCTGCCCGAATCAGCGGCGTAGACGTTGAGGTAACCGTCGGCATCGCCTTGAAATACCAGACCGCCGCCCGTGGAGAGAATCCCTCCGTCCCAGTCGCTCGCGGTCTGCCGCTTCCAGAGCACTTTGCCGGTCATCGGCTCGATCGCCTTGATGAAGCCGCGACTGACGGGGGGCGGTCCGCCCCGCGCGAGATCGCGAAGGGGCGGCAAGGAGCCGAAGAGACTCTTCAGAGCCTTCGGCGAGTATTGGTCGGGGAGAAAGAACGCCAGGTGAAAGTTACCCTTGATGAGTCCGGCCCGCCGGTGGGCCGTATTGACGTACACCATCGGCGTGTCGATCACAGGGATGTAGACCAGACCCGTCTTGCGATCGAACGACATCGGTTGCCAATTGTGCCCGCCGAGGGGGCTCGGCCAGATGAGCGCCGGGGAGTGGGTCCAGTCGATCGAGGGCGGAATCGGCTCATGGGTCTTCGGATTCAGACCCTTGGTCCAGTTGATGTAAGTGAACGTCCTGGCGGAGAGCACCTTGCCCGTGACGCGGTCGAGCACATACAGGAAACCATCCTTGCTCGCCTGCATGATGACCCGCCGAGGGCGCCCGCCGACCAACAGTCGCGTCAGCACCAGCGGGCTCATGCAATCATAATCCCATCCCTCGGCGGGCACCTCCTGGTAATACCAGGCCATCCTGCCGGTGTCGGCATGCACCGCGATGATCGATGCGGCGTAGAGGTCATCGCCGTACTTCGCCGGATTCATCCCGCCGTGATAGGGCGATGCGTTCGCCGTACCGAAATACACCAGATGGAGCTTCGGATCATAGGCAAGGCCGTCCCAGACCGTGGCGCCTCCGCCCATGGCCCAATCGTAGTCGGACGGCCAGGTCTTCACCGCCGCCTGCAGATGCGGCCGATCCTGCGGCCCCAGCTTCGGATTGCGCGGGACCGTGTAAAAGCGCCAGCGAAACTGCCCCGTGGCGGTCGAGTAGGCCGAAACGGACCCCCGGGTTCCCTTGAAGTCCGCCCCTCCGTAGCCGATGACGACGACGTCGCCCGCAACAATCGGCGCTCCGGTCACGTAGTAGTGCATCCCGGGCTCGTGGGGCGGCAGCGTATTCACCCGCCAGATGACCCGGCCCGTACGCGCATCGAGGGCGAACAGATAGCCATTCAAGCCGGCGACATAGACGCGGCCTTTCCAGACCGCGACACCACGATTCACGACATCGCAGCACGCATACTTGCCGTACCCGCCCGGCACATGCGGGTTGAATGTCCACAGCGGCTTGCCGGTCGTGGCATCGAGTGCGTACACATGGCCCCACGGCCCGGAGGTATACATGACGCCATCGACGACGATCGGCGTGGCCTCGACCCCCCTGCGCATGCCGAGCCGGTACTGCCAGGCGAAGCCCAGATGCGCAACATTGCCCGCGTTGATCGCGTGGAGCGGCGAGTAATATGTCTGGCCGGCATCCCGGCCGGCCGTGAGCCATTGGCCCGGCTCACGCGCGGCATTCTCGAGCCGGGCCGTGTCGACCCAGCCCGGCGGCAATCCGCTCTTCGCGTAGGACAGGCGAGCCGCCGACATCAGCGCAAGCGCGCCGCACAGGGCGATGCGCGTCAGCCGGCGCGTGCGTGGCGAACGCCGAGCGTTCCCCTGCCGGTCGGGAAACGACCGGATATCAACGTCATTCACGGACATGTCGCTCACATCCACCTCGGACGCGCATCGTGCGCGGCGCACTCAATTGCGCCGGATCTCGAACTCCCGGCGCCCGGCTTGCGCTCAGGGCGCTCCCGCCCGCCGCCTCAGTTGAAATCATAGGACACATCGACACCCGCGGTGAGCGGCTGAGTCATGGTGAAGCGGGTATACGCTTCCGTCTGCAGGGCCATCTGCGGCTGCGGATCGAGCAGGACCAGGTTGTTCGTGAGGTTGTTCACGAACAAGGCCGCGGTCCACGAGTCGCCGCTGTTCGTGACGCCCTTCAGCCCGAACCGCAGGTTCGCGAGGGAGTAGGCCGGCAGCGTCATCAACACCTGATTGATGTTCTGCAGCGTGGCGGTGACCACGAGCGGCACCTCGCTCCTGTCGCCGACATAATCCGCCTCGATCGAGCCGAACATCGCCAGACTGTCGGACAGATCGTGCTGCCAGCTGAGGACGCCGGAAGCGGTCACCTTCGGGGTATCGGGAATCGAGTATCCGGCGGGGTAGCCGGTGAGCGGGCTGTCGAACAGGAACTGCGCATGAGTGTAGCCGCCGCTCAACAGGAAGCGAAAGCCCCATGGCAGGAGGGCATTCACCTGCAGATCGAGGCCGGCGATGGCGGCGTCGGAGCCGGTGACCGTGATATTGAACCCCGACATGGCGGTCTCGATCTGCGGGTGCAGCCAGTGCTCGTAATAGGCGCTGAGGTCCACCGTCATTCGACGGTGGAAGAATGCCGCCTTCTCGCCGAGCTCGTAGCTCCACACGGTATCCGATTTGAAGGTCGCGGGGGCCTGCAGCAGGATATTCGGATCGCAGGTGGTACTCAGGAGCACCTTGGCCTGAATCGCGCACTCGTTGCTCACCTCCACCGCGTTCAGGGCCTGGTTGGCCGCGGTCGCCGCGAGCACGGGCACGGGCTGGCTTGCGCCGCCCAGGCGGAACCCTTCGGCGACGTTGGCATAAACCATGTCGTTGTCGTTGATCGTATACGTCAGGGTGAAGCTCGGGATCGTGCCGCTTGCCGCAACCGACGCCGCGGTATTGAATTTCTGGGTATACGGAGGCGTGGGATATACGCTGAACAACCCCCACTGGCTGTTTGTCTGGCTCAGGCTGTACTGGTAATGCCGGAATCCCGCGGCGAGCTTCCAGTGCGGCGTGATCTCCCAGGACGCATCGCCATAAACCGCGTTCTGCACGATGTCTTGAGGCTGCAGGTTGGCGAACAGCGCCGTGCCGCCGATGACCGGCGCCGCCTGCGGGGCGGATACCACCTGATCCGTCTCGGAGTACAGATCCTGGTAGAAGTAGCCGAGCAGCCACTGCAGCCGCCCCTTCGGCAGGCGGATCGGCTTGACGGAGGCCAGACGGAATTCCTCGCTGATCTGGCGGGTATAGTCCTGGTTGGCGATGCCCTGACCGTAGGGGGATGCGTTTGGACCGATGCCGCCCGCGGAGACGTCATACACCGGAATGCCGATTGCGGAGGCGATCTCCTCCGTGCTGTCCTCCTGGTGTATGGAATTCTGGTGCCAGAAACCGGTGTCGGACGTCAGGGAAATCGACGGCAAATCGTATGCGACGTGCAGACTGCCCAGACTGAAGCTGTTCGTCTGCGGCTCCGGGGCGTTATAGATCTCATAATGCGCCAGGACGGACGGCAGTTGCGGATGAGTGGGCTCGCCATTGACGTCGACCTCGTTTGGACCGCCGGCGCGCGTTCCCTCGTACATCAACATCGGATAGATGGTGAGGTTCTTTGTCGGCTTCCACAAAAGCTCCGCGCGAACCTGATCGACGTTGGTCGTATTGACTCCGGAGAGGCTCTGCTGCAGCGGCGCGGTATAGAAATTGGCCGGGCGCGATACGTTGGGATAGACGCCTGAATCGACAGCGACTGCGCCGTCCTGTATCACGAGACGCTTGATCCAGCCGCTGTCGTGCGTGAACGAGCCGACGATGCGCACGGCGGCGGTCCTGCCCAATGGAATGTTGACCATCCCATTTTCCCGATGATTGAGGCCGCCGCCGCCGCTGGTATGGGAAAGCACTTCCTCACCGCTCGCCTCGAAAGTCTTCAGCTTGGGCCGGTTCGGAATCAGCCGGATGGTCCCGCCCATGGAGCTCGACCCGTAAAGCGTACCCTGCGGGCCGCGCAACACCTCGACCCGGTTCAGGTCATAGGTGTTCGGATCGATGACGACCTTGCCGAATTCCGATGTGGCGGGCGCCGAAAGGGGTATCGGCCCCAGATAAAGGCCCACCATGGAGGTATTGCCGCCCTGGGAGTTCAGACCCCGGATCTCAAATTCGTCCGTCCCCGGACTGCCGGAGTCGCGCACGGCGAGGCCGGGCACGGTCGCGACGATGGAATCGAGTGTCGTCAGTCCCCTGCTCGCCATCTCGGCGCCGGTGAGGGCCGTGATGCTGATGGGAGTCGTCTGCACGGTGGTCCTGCGCTTGGTCGCCGTGATGACGATCTGCTGCAGACCCGTCGCTGGGGTGCTCAGCGCCGACTGCGCTCTCGCGCTGACATTGAACCCGAAAGTGGACAGGCATACGAGTACCACCGGCAGCGCCGGCCGAAAGCGGTGCATTTTTTACCCCCCGGTGATTCCACCGTTGATCGGCACGGTACCCCGCGATAGACTCAATCCGTTATCCGCTTTGCGCAGAGATGATGTGTGTTCGGCGATCCGGCGATTTCGCCACCCTGGGTATGCGTGGAGCGATTTTCAGATATCGAATCGCAGGCGGCGCACTATCGGGGCTATGGCCAGGAATACCAGCAGTTGAGTGCTGGCCCATTTGAAGGACGGGTAACTTCTTTCGATTTCGGCTGCGATTTCATCGTCCAGCTCGAGACGGCCAATCAAGCGCTCGCCCAGGCGGCGGCGACGCCCGCGGACCGGTGGGGAGTCTGCTTCCTCACCGAGACTTCCCCGTCCTGCACAATAAACGGATCGACTCTGGCCCGCGATCATCTGGCGGTGTGCCCGGGAGGCGAGGCGCTCGTCGGCAAGACGCCGGCGGGACTCAACGTCTACTGCATGGACGTGTCTCGAGATCTCCTGCTCGAGGAAACCGCCGAGCGCAGCGGCGTCGGTGTCATCTACGACGCCCCTGGCGTACGGAGCCTGCGCGAGGTCCTGGAATCCGGGCTCGCGACCCTTGCGCGACTGCAGTCGCCCGAGCAGCCGTCGGCGGCCGCGATGGCATTCAAGTCCTCGGTGGCCGATGCGCTGTGGCGGGTCATGTCGCGCAGCGGAGCTGACACCGCCCAGAGCGTACCCCAGGGCGCGAAACGGCGTGCGTTGCGGCAGTTTCGCATCGCACAGGAGTACATTGATCATCGCCTCACGGATGGAATCTCGATTGCGGAGGTCTGCAGACACACCGGCGCCAGTCGGCGATCTCTCGAATGCGTATTCCAGTCGATCCTCGGCATGGGCCCGGGCGCCTACATACGCAATCTCCAACTCAACCGCGTGCGGCGCGATTTGCTGTCGGGCGAGAAAGACGGGGTATCAATCGGCGATATCGCCGCTCGATACGGAGTGTGGCACTGGAGCCGGTTTTCGCAGAACTACAAGCTGCTCTTTGGCGAACTGCCGTCCCAGACCCGAGCCCGCCCCGCGCTGAGATCGCCCGCGGCGCCCACCCGAGACGCCCCGCTCGACCCGCGGGCGGTCGGCACCGGGCACCCAAGCGAGCCTGATTCCCGATGCCTTTGATCTCTCCTTGCTCCGAGCCGTTCGATACGCAGTCTGTGCCCCGCCTGCCGGGCGGGAGTCTCGGACGCTCTTGAACGCCAGGCTGCGGCCATCGGCACTCAGGCATCCCCTTGGCCGATCCGGGCGCCCTGCCGACACAGAGACGTGCCAGGCCATCGAGGCGCCTGAAGACCCCTGCCCGAGAGGGCGTGGCTCGAAGCCGGCCTCTACGGGCTCGCGAGGCGCGGTCCCACAGGACGGCGAGCCTCTGTATTTGCAAATTTAGACCGGTCTAGTTTAGAAC
>JAJZLX010000435.1 GCA_021850555.1 Pseudomonadota bacterium
GGCCAGCGCACGCGAGCGCTGCGCCGGGCGGCAATCAGCAGCGGCACGCTCACGAGCAGCCCCAGGGCGAGCGAGGCCGCGCTCAGCAGCACGTGCTGGCTCAAGTAATCCGGCAATACGCGCAGCGCCGAGCTCAGGCGCTCAGTCACGCGCGCGTTCCTCCACCAGCGCCCGCACACGCTCCGCCTGGCGGCGCGGCATGTCCATCAGGTTGCGCACCTCGGGATCGGGATGGCCGCTCAGCAGGTCGTGCGGCTCGCCGTCGGCGACGATGTTGCCGGCGCGCATGACCACGATGCGATCGGCAAGCAGGACCGCCTCCAGGATGTCGTGGGTGACCATGAGCGTGGTGAGGCGCATGCTCTCGTGGAGACGGCGGTACTCCGCGCCGAGCGCATCGCGCGTGACCGGATCGAGCGCTCCGAACGGCTCGTCCATCAACATGATGTACGGACGGGCCGCCAGCGCCCGCGCGATTCCGACACGCTGGCGCTGGCCGCCGGAGAGCTCCGACGGCAGCCGCGCCAGATAGGAGCGCGGCAGGGCGACCAGATCGATGAGCTCCTCGACCCGCGCGCGGATCTGCGGCTGCGGCCAGCCGATGAGCCTCGGAGTGATCCCGATGTTCTCGGCGATGCTCATGTGCGGAAACAGCCCGATTCCCTGGAACACGTAGCCGATCCGCCGGCGCAGCGTGTGCGGCGCGACGGTGCGCACCGGCTCCCCATCGATGAGGACTTCGCCTTCCTCCGGCTCGATCAACCGGTTGATGGTCTTCAGCAGCGTCGTCTTGCCCGAGCCGGAATCACCGACGATCGCCACGAAAGTGCGCGCCGGCACCCGCAGGTTGACGCGCCGCACGGCAAAACTCGCTCCTCCGTCGAATGACTTCGAGACACCCTCGACGGCGATCACGCCTGTCGCTCGGCGCGATTGCTCATGAAGGCGCGCGCAGGACTCGCGTGTGCTCGCCGCGCCCGACCCGCACGAAGCGCGTACCGACCGTGCGGTTGCGCCCGCTGACCACCTTCACGATCTCCCCGAGCGGCGCGGCCTGCGCGTCCTCGCGCGGCCGGGAGACGAACAGCTCCGCCTGGAAGCGTCCCTCCGACTCCAGGCCGGCGGTCTCGATGCCGAGCTTCTCGAGAGTGGCCAGACACTGGGTGAATTCCTGCACATCGCGGAAGCGGCGCTGCACGAACGTGGCTCCGGCGAGGCGCTCCGTGACGAGCCCGTGCCGGGCGAACTCCTTCGCAATGACATCGTAGGGGAACATCCGCAACACGAACGACACGACCCACGGCGCGCGATCCATCGCCCCCAGGACTGCGCGGAAAGTACGCTCCGTCACATAGCCGACACAACCGGTCGACAGGATCACATCGGCGCGGCGGATCCGATCGATGTCGCGGGGCGCGGGAGCGGAGGATTCGAGGTTGGCGACGATGCCCTCCTCGAGAAGACCTACCGAGACCCCGTAGCGCACCGCCGGCGCCGACACGTCCAGGCCGATGAAGCGCGCGATGCCGGTCTCCGGCCAGCCGGCATAGTAGTTGCGATCGAGGCGCGCCAGATCGTCGGCGCCGAGCGCCGCCATGTCGGCGTTGGCGTAGCGCCTGCGCAGCCTGCGAAAGCTCAGTGGATAGCGGTGCACGGCCGCGTTGATGCCGTATGAGCACCCGATGTCGAGCACGGTTGGAGAGCTGTCGTAACGGCGCTTCCTGGCGGTGAGAATCTGTCGGATGATCGGCGCAGCCACGTCCGGAATGATGTAGTCGAGCGCTCCGAGGACGGAAAAGTAGCCGCGCGGATCATCCTGCAGGTATATGTCGTCGAAGTTCGCCTTCGAGGCGTTGAGGCTGGCGAATGGCTGCATGTTGGCCTCCTTCGCGATCAGTGGGCGCCAGCGCGCTGATCGAACGGTGAACGAGGGGCGGCCGGTCCCATCGGCCGCAAGTGCATCCGCGAGGATAGTTGCTCGCGGGCATCAATGCAACCCCGGGCCACGTCGCGCCGGGACTCAACAGACCCGAGGCCCGTTGCGCGGCGCCGCGGTCCGGGCCGCCCGCGCACGCCGGCCACGCACGACAACACAACGCGCGCGACCTCGGCCACGCGTTGCGTGCCTGGTTGCGGGCAGGCGCGGCTGCGCTATGCTTCCGACGTGACACACATCGGTCAGCATCTGCTCTCTCTGGCACCCATCCTGCGCGACACGCCGTTCGCCTGGCTGCAGGGTCTCATCGCAGCCGTCGCCATCTTCGGCGCCTCGATGCTCGCGAGGCATCTCGGGCGCGCCTACGACCGGCGGCTGCGAGCGGCCGCACGCGCCGACCTCGTGGCCATGACCTTCCAGGTGATGAGCCGCACGAGCTCGTTCTTTCTCGTGTCGATGTCGATCTTCTTCGCCCTGCAGTTCTTCCACTGGCCGGCGCGGAAGCGCACGGCGATCGACGACACGATCGTCGTGGTGATCTTCTGGCAGGTGGGTGTGTGGGCAAGCGCGGCGATCTCCGCCTGGCTGGAGCACAGGCGTCGGGCCCAGCGCGCCGACAACCTCGCCGCGACCAGCTCGCTCGGGGTGATCGGCTTCATCGGCAAGGCCGTCGTCTGGACGATGGTCGTCTTGCTGGCGCTCGAGAACCTGGGCGTGGACATCACGACCCTGGTGGCGGGCCTCGGGGTGGGCGGCGTCGCGGTGGCGCTCGCCATGCAGAGCATCCTGGGCGACCTGTTCGCCTCGCTGTCGATCACCTTCGATCAGCCGTTCTTCGTAGGCGATTTCATCACGGTGGACAACTTCCAGGGCACCGTCGAGCACATCGGCGTCAAGAGCACGCGCCTGAGCAGCATCTCCGGCGAGCAGATCGTGCTGTCGAACTCCGACCTGCTCAAGAGCCGCCTGCGCAACTACGGGCGGATGCACGAGCGGCGCGTGCTGTTCACCATCGGGGTGACCTACGAGACGCCGGTGGAGCTGCTCGAGCGGATCCCGCAGATCCTGCGCACGATCATCGAAGGGATAGCCGATACCCGCTTCGACCGTTGCCATTTCTCGAACCACAACAGCGCATCGCTCGACTTCGAGACCGTCTATTACGTGCTCACGGCCGACTTCAAGCGCCACATGGATATCCAGCAGGAGATGCGCCTGAAGCTCCACCGGGAGTTCGCCCGGCTCGGCATCGAGTTCGCCTATCCGACGCAGCGCCTCATCATGGAGCGGGCCGGCGCACCGGTCGCCGGCCACCAAGCCGCCCCTCCCGGCTAACCCAGGCCCTCAGCGGGACCGTGGCGTCGTCGCGGCCGGCCCCCTCCCCAGGACCGGCGGACACTGCAGCCGGCCCGCCCATCAAAATTTTCGCTAAACCCCCGAAAAACTCCCGGCCGGGATTGACCACAAGCGACAGACGGCTATTATCGGATACATATCGGCGTTCGAGACCGCACGTGCCGACCTGTGCCAAAGGCAAGGACGGCGCCGCGATCCGCCTCATCACTTCGTAGAGTCAGCGGGTGCCATCGGTGACGCACGTCCCCATCCAGGGGGTTGCCGCCGGTGCGAGGGAGCTTGCGCCCGTGAATATTGCCCATCGGCTCGCTGTGCGAGCAGGCGATGCAGCGCTGCGGCACACCACGCAGGCATGCACCGCCTCCGCGACCGCGGGCATCGCTGGGATGGCCGGCCATGCAGCGCCCCTGGCGGTTTTGACCGGTTCCACCAACTTATGAGGTCGATCATGCGACATCAGCGCACACCCCGGGGCGCCCCGGGCCTGCCGCGCCGCCCGCCGGGCACCCCCGGAAAGCAGGGGCTGTACGATCCGTGGTACGAGCACGAGTCCTGCGGCGTGGGCTTCGTGGTGGACATCAAGGGCCGCAAGTCCCATCGTATTCTCGAGCAGGCCATCCAGGTGCTGCGCAACCTCGATCACCGGGGCGCCTGTGGCTGCGAGGCCAACACGGGCGATGGCGCCGGCGTGCTCATCCAGATGCCGCACGCCTTCCTGCGCGAAGTGGCGCGAAAGAGCCACCTGCAGCTGCCCGGACCGGGCGAGTACGGCAGCGGCCTCATCTTCCTGCCCCGCAATCCCACCCGGCGGCGGCGCATCGTCGAGCTGTTCGAGCATATCGTGCAGTCCGAGGGCCAGGTCGTGCTCGGCTGGCGCACGGTACCGACGAACAATGCCTCGCTCGGGGAGACGGCCAAGGCGGGCGAGCCGTTCATCCGCCAGGTGTTCATCGGGCGTGGGCCCGAGGTCAGGGACGAGACGGAGTTCGAGCGCAAGCTGTTCATCATCAGGAAGCGCGCCTACAGCGAGATCCGTGAATCCACCATCGACGGGGCGGAGTACTGGTACATCTGCAGCCTGTCGCACAAGACGATCGTCTACAAAGGGATGCTGCTCACCGAGCAGCTCACCCAGTACTACCCCGATCTCAGGGATCCGGCGGTCGAGACCGCCCTCGCGGTGGTGCATTCGCGCTTCAGTACCAACACCTTTCCCAGCTGGGACCGGGCGCACCCCTACCGCTACCTCGCGCACAACGGTGAGATCAACACCCTGCGCGGCAATTTCAACTGGATGAAGGCCCGCGAGGCGCTGTTCGAGTCCGACCTGTTCGGCGAGGACACCCCGAAGATCCTGCCCGTGGTCAACCCGAACGGGAGCGACTCGGCCATGCTCGACAATACGCTCGAGCTCCTGGTGCTCTCGGGCCGCTCCCTGGCACACGCCATGATGATGCTGATCCCCGAGCCCTGGTCCAACCACGAGACCATGGACGATGACCGCCGGGCGTTCTACCAGTATCACTCCAGCCTGATGGAGCCCTGGGACGGTCCGGCATCCATCGCCTTCACCGATGGCAGGCAGGTCGGAGCGGTGCTCGACCGCAACGGCCTCAGGCCGTCGCGCTACTACGTCACCCGCGACGGACTGGTGATCATGGCTTCCGAGGCCGGCGTGCTCGATGTGGCGCCCGAGGACGTGGTGCAAAAGGGCCGGCTGCAGCCGGGCCGGATGTTCCTCGTTGACACAGAGCAGGGCCGCATCATCGACGACGAGGAGATCAAGCGCGCCGTCAGCGCCCAACAGCCCTACCGGCAGTGGCTCGACCAGCATCTGGTGTACTTGATGGATCTGCCGCCCGTGACCGAGCTGCCGACCTCCGATCCGGAGACGCTGCTCGAGCGTCAGATCGCCTTCGGCTATACGTTCGAGGATCAGCGGCTGCTGCTTGCGCCCATGGCGCGAAACGGCGTCGAGGCCGTCGGCTCGATGGGCAACGACGCGCCGCTCGCGGCCCTCTCGGACCGCCCGCGCCTGCTCTATGACTACTTCAAGCAGCTGTTTGCGCAGGTGACCAATCCGCCGATCGATTGCATCCGCGAGGAGCTGATCACCGCCTCGGAGGTGTGGCTCGGCTCGGAGGGAAACCTGCTGCAGCCGCAGCCCTCGGACTGCCGGCGGCTCGAGTTAAAGGGGCCCATCCTCACCAACGAGGAGTTCGCGAGAATCCGGCGCATGGCGCTGCCCGGCCTGAAAGTCGGGGCTCTGTCCATCCTCTTCCGCGCCACCCGCGGCGAGAAGGGTCTCACCAAGTCCATGGAGGAGCTGTGTCTGGCGGCGCGCAGGCTGATCGAGGACGAGGAAGTCAACATCCTGGTGCTGAGCGACCGCGGAGTGGCACGCGGGTTCGCCGCGGTGCCGGCGCTGCTCGCGGTAAGCGGCCTGCATCACTATCTCATCCGCGAGGGGCTGCGCACCCGCGTCAGCATCGTGCTCGAGACCGGCGAGGCGCGCGAGGTCCATCACTTCGCGCTGCTCATCGGCTACGGCTGCTCGGCGGTCAATCCATACCTCGCGTTCGAGACGCTGGAGAGCATGATCCGCGAGGGTCTGGTCACCAACGTCGACACCACGCTCGCATGCAAGAATTACGTCAAGGCGGCGACCAAGGGCGTGATCAAGGTCATGTCCAAGATGGGAATCTCGGCCGTGCAGAGCTATCACGGCGCCCAGGTGTTCGAGGCCGTGGGCCTGCGCCAGGACGTGATCGATGAGTACTTCACCTGGACCGCATCGCGAATCGGCGGCATCGGGATGGAGACCATCGCGCACGAGGTGCTGATGCGCCACCACGCAGCCTTCCCGGCGCGCAAGACCAACGGACACGCCCTGCAGGCCGGCGGCCAGTACCAATGGCGCGCCGACGGCGAGCACCACCTGTTCAACCCCGAGTCGATCCACCGCCTGCAGAAAGCGGTGCGCACGGGCAGCTACCAGACATACAAGTCCTACGCCAGGCTGATTGACGAGCAGTCCCGACAGCTCGCGACCCTGCGCGGATTGATGGAGTTCGTGCCCTTCGAGCCGGTGCCCCTGGAGGAGGTCGAGCCCGTCGAGAGCATCCTCAAGCGCTTCAAGTCCGGCGCGATGTCGTACGGCTCGATCAGCAAGGAAGCGCATGAGACGCTCGCGATCGCCATGAATCGAATCGGCGGCAAGAGCAACACCGGCGAAGGCGGCGAGGATCCCGCCCGTTACGTGCCCGAGCCCGGCGGCGACTCGCGCAACAGCTCCATCAAGCAGGTGGCCTCGGGACGCTTCGGCGTCACCAGTCAGTACTTGGTCAACGCCCGGGAGCTGCAGATCAAGATGGCCCAGGGCGCCAAGCCCGGCGAGGGGGGACAGCTGCCCGGCAGCAAGGTCTACCCCTGGATCGCCAAGACGCGGCACACCACCGCGGGCGTGGGACTCATCTCCCCGCCCCCGCATCACGACATCTATTCCATCGAGGACCTGGCCGAGCTGATCCACGACCTGAAAAACGCCAACCGCGAGGCGCGGATCAGCGTGAAGCTGGTGTCCGAGGTGGGCGTGGGCACCATCGCCGCGGGAGTCGCCAAAGCGCATGCGGACGTGGTCCTGATCAGCGGCTACGACGGCGGCACGGGCGCATCGCCGCAAACCTCCATCACTCACGCCGGCCTGCCCTGGGAGCTCGGCCTCGCGGAGACTCACCAGACCCTGGTGTTGAACAATCTGCGCAGCCGCATCGCGGTGGAAACCGACGGGCAGCTGAAGACCGGCCGTGACGTCGTCATCGCCGCGCTGCTCGGCGCGGAAGAATTCGGCTTCGCCACCGCCCCTCTGGTGTCGATGGGCTGCATCATGATGCGCGTCTGTCACCTCAACACCTGTCCGGCGGGAATCGCGACCCAGGATCCGCGGCTGCGCGAGAAGTTCGCCGGCAGACCCGAGCACGTCGTGAACTTCATGCGCTTCGTCGCACAGGACATGCGCGAGATCATGGCGGAGCTCGGCTTTCGCACCGTCGAGGAAATGGTCGGCCGGGTAGACCGCCTGCGCATGAAGCGAGCCGTGGACCACTGGAAGGCGAAGGGCTTCGACTTCAGCCACATCCTCTATCAGCCCGATGTCGGCGAGGAAGTGGGCCGCTTCCGTCAGATCGAGCAGGATCATGGCCTGGAGAAGTCCCTCGACCTGACGGAGCTGCTGCCGCTCTGCCGCCCTGCCATCGAGCGCGGCGAGAAGGTGCGCGCGGAGATGCCGATCCGCAACGTCAACCGCGTGGTCGGCACAATCACGGGCAGTGAAGTCACACGCAAGTACGGGCCCGCGGGCCTGCCCGAGGACACCATCCGCATCCACTTCAAGGGCACCGCAGGGCAGAGTTTCGGCGCGTTCATGCCGCGCGGCATGACCTTCGTGCTGGAAGGCGATGCCAATGACCACCTGGGCAAGGGTCTCTCGGGCGGTCGGCTCATCGTATTTCCGCCCGCCGGCTCCCCGTTCGCTCCGGAGGAGAACATCATCATTGGAAACGTCGGCCTTTACGGCGCCACCGACGGCGAAGCTTATATCCGCGGCATGGCCGGCGAGCGCTTCGCGGTACGCAACAGCGGCGTCGATGCGGTGGTGGAAGCGGTGGGCGACCACGGTTGCGAGTACATGACCGGCGGGCACGTGGTCGTGCTCGGCCCTACGGGGCGCAACTTCGGCGCCGGCATGTCCGGCGGTGTCGCCTACGTGCTCGATGAGGCCGGCGAGTTCCCCGCGCGCGTGAACACTCAGATGGTCGGACTCGAGCCCCTCGAGGACCCACGGCAGATCGCCCGCGTGCGCACCATGATCGAGCGGCACCGAGACTTCACCGGCAGCGCCCGCGCCGCCCACGTGCTCGAGAACTGGCAGCGACTGCTGCCGCAGTTCGTGTGCGTGGTGCCCAAGGACTTCAAGCGCGCCCTGGCTTCGCTCGAGCGCGCGCACAGCCAGGGTCTGAGCGGGGACGAGGCGGTCATGGTGGCCTTCGAAGAGAACGCGCGCGACTTGGCGCGCGTCGGCGGAAACTAGGTCTTGGCTCGGGAGCGGACAACCCGCCTCTCGTCCTTGGTGGCCTTGGCTGATTGTTGAGTAGAGTATGGGCAAGCCGACTGGATTCATCGAATATCTGCGCGAGCTGCCGGTGGATCGCGTACCGCTCGAGCGAGTGCGCGACTGGCGGGAGTTTCACCACCACATGGACGAGAAGCGTCTGCGCAACCAGGCCGCCCGCTGCATGGACTGCGGCGTGCCGTTCTGCCACACCGGCGAGCTCGTCTCGGGCATGGCCTCGGGCTGCCCGATCCACAATCTGATCCCGGAGTGGAACGATCTCCTCTACCGGGGCCTGTGGCGCGAAGCGCTCGAGCGGCTCCTCAAAACAAACAACTTCCCCGAGTTCACCGGCCGTGTGTGCCCGGCCCCGTGCGAGGGCTCCTGCGTGCTCGGCATCAACGCCCCGCCGGTCGCCATCAAGACCATCGAGGCGGCGCTCGCCGACGAGGGCTGGGACCAGGGGTGGATCGCACCGGAGCCGCCGGCGGAGCGAACCGGCAAGAAGGTCGTGGTGATCGGCTCCGGACCGGCGGGTCTTGCGTGCGCGGCTCAGCTCAATCGCGCCGGCCACACCGTGACGGTGCTCGAGCGCGAGGACAGACCGGGGGGGCTGCTCATGTACGGCATTCCCAACATGAAGCTCGACAAGAGGGACGTCGTGCTGCGGCGGATAGAGCTGATGGAAAGGGAAGGCGTGCGGTTCGTCTGCAACGCCCACGTGGGGGAGAACGTCGAGGCGCAACTGCTGCGCAAGGACTTCGACGCGATCGTGCTGTGCACGGGTGCTACCCAGCCGCGAGACCTTGCGGCGCCGAACCGAAAGCTCAAGGGCGTGCACTTCGCGATGGAATACCTGACGGCGAGCACCAAGGCGCTGCTTGACGGCGGCCCCGACCGCAGCTCCATCCACGCGAAAGGCCGCAACGTCGTGGTCATCGGCGGCGGCGACACAGGCACCGACTGCGTCGCCACCGCGATGCGCCAGGGGTGCGCCAGTCTCAAGCAGATCGAGATTCTGCCCCGGCCGCCGATGGAGCGTGCCGAGGACAATCCTTGGCCGGAGTGGCCCAAGGTATACAAGCTCGACTACGGGCAGGAAGAGGCGGCCGCAAGGTTCGGCGCCGATCCGCGCTCCTATGTCACGACGGTGAAGCGTCTCAACGGCGACGCCGAGGACGGCATACGATCGGTGACGACCGTGCAGATCGCCTGGCGGCGGGACGGGGACGGACGGCTCGTGCCGGAGGAGGTGCCGGGCAGCGAGCAGGAAAGCCCCGCGAGCCTGGTGCTGCTGGCGCTCGGCTTCACGGGGCCCGAGCAGCCGCTTCTCGCCGAGCTCGGCGTCAAAACCGATGCGCGCTCCAACGTCGAGGCCGGCCACGGCGCGTTCGCGACCAGCGTCAAGGGCATATTCGCCGCGGGCGACTGCCGCCGCGGCCAGAGCCTGGTCGTGTGGGCCATCGATGAAGGCCGGGGCGCCGCGCGCGAATGCGACCGGTACCTGATGGGCGACACGGACCTGCCCTGACGGAGCGCAGGATCGCGGAGCCGATGAGAGCCCAACCCGACCCGAAACACCCCACCCGGGAAATGGCCCGCCTCGCCGAGCCAGCGGCCCGGCTGCGCGAGATCCCCTACAACTACACCTCGTTCTCCGACCGGGAGATCGTGATCCGGCTGCTGGGGTCGCGCCACTGGGCGATCATCGAGGAGCTGCGGCGCGAGCGACGCACCGGCCGCTCGGCCCGCATGCTCTATGAGGTGCTGGGCGACATCTGGGTGGTGCGCCGCAATCCCTACCTGCATGACGACCTGATCGAGAATGCGCGCCGGCGGCGGTTGCTCATCCAGGCCCTGCACCATCGCCTGAGCGAGATTGACCGGCGCCGCGACGCCGCAGCGGACGGCGAGCGATACGATCAGGTAGGGGAGCTGCTGACCGCCGCGCGGGCGGCCGTGCACAGCTTCGAGTCGGATTTCGACGCCTGGACCGTGTTGCGGCGCCGCGCACTGCGCGCTCTCAGACGGTTCACGCGCCCGGACAATGTCCGTTTCGACGCCTACGCCCGCGTCTGTCATGTCACGGACGCGACCGATTGGCGGGTCGAATACCCATTCGTGGTGCTGGTGCCGGATACCGAGGCGGAGATCCCCGGCCTGGTGCGCGCATGCATCGAGCTCGGCCTCACCATCATTCCGCGCGGCGGCGGCACCGGCTACACCGGCGGTGCCGTGCCGCTCACGCCTCTTTCCGCAGTCATCAACACCGAGAAGCTCGAGCACCTCGGCACGGTCGAGCACCTGACGCTGCCGGGACTCGAGCAGCCGGTCCCGACCGTGTTCACCGAGGCCGGCGTGGTGACCCGCCGCGTCGCCAACACCGCGGACAAGGGCGGACTGGTCTTCGCGGTAGATCCGACGTCCGCCGACGCCTCCTGCATCGGGGGCAATATCGCCATGAATGCCGGCGGCAAGAAGGCGGTTCTCTGGGGCACGGCGGTCGACAATCTCGCCTGGTGGCGAATGGTCGACTGCGAAGGCAACTGGCTCGAGGTCAGCCGGATCGCGCACAACCGCGGCAAGATCCATGACGTGGAGACGGTCGAGTTCGAGCTCGTCTGGAAGGACGGCCGCTCGTTGCCGGATCAGGCGCCCGTGCTGCGTGAGCGGCGGCTCAGCATCCCCGGCCGCAAGTTCCGCAAGGTGGGCCTCGGCAAGGACGTGACCGACAAATTCCTCGGGGGCCTTCCCGGCGTGCAGAAGGAGGGATGCGACGGCATCATCACCTCCGCTCGCTGGGTGCTGCACCGCGCCCCGAGCCACACGCGCACCGTATGCCTGGAGTTCTTCGGCCAGGCACGCGAGGCCGTGCCGACCATCGTGCAGATCAAGGACTATCTGGACGGGCTCGCTCCCCGGGGAGTGCGGCTGGCGGGCCTCGAGCACATGGACGAGCGCTACCTGCGCGCCGTCGGCTACACGACCAAATCGAGGCGCGGCGCGCTTCCGAAGATGGCGCTGTTCGGCGATATCGTCGGCGACGACGAAGCCGCGGTCGCCGCCGCCGCCTCCGACGTCGTCAGGATCGCCAATGCCCGCAGCGGCGAGGGCTTCATCGCCGTCAGCGCCGAGGCCCGGCGCAAATTCTGGCTGGACCGATCGCGCACCGCCGCCATCGCACGCCACACCAACGCCTTCAAGATCAATGAAGACGTGGTGCTGCCGCTCGGGCGCATGGGCGAGTACACCGACGAGATCGAGCGCATCAACATCGAGCTGTCGATCGCCAACAAGCTGAAGCTCCTCGATGAGCTGGATGCCGTGTTCGCCGCGCCGCCGCCGCTCGCGCGCGCCGAGGATCTGGAGTTCGGCAACCTGCCGGATACCGAGGTGATCGGCGAGCGGGCCTCCCAGGCGCGTCAGCTCATCGCCGACGTGCGCAGGCGCTGGAGCTGGCTCGCCTCTCACCTCGATGCGACTCTGGCCGATGCGCTGCCGGAGCTCATCGGGCTGGGGTACGCCCCCCTGGAGCAGGAGCTGCGCGCGCGCCTGCAAGGACCGTCCCGGCCGAAGGTGTTCGACGTTCTGCAGGACCGGATGATCCGGGTATCGTGGAAGCGCGAGCTGCGGGAGCCGCTGCGGAATGTCTTTGGCGGACGGATCTTCGCCCCGATCCTCTCTGCATGCGAAGACGCGCATCGGCGCGTACTGCGCGGCCGTGTCTTCGTCGCCCTGCACATGCATGCCGGCGACGGTAATGTACACACCAACATCCCGGTCAACTCGGACGATTACGGGATGCTGCGCACGGCCACGGCGGCGGTCACGCGGATCATGGGGATCGCGCGCCGGCTGGACGGGGTCATCTCCGGCGAGCACGGCATCGGCATCACCAAGCTGGAGTTCCTGGACGAGACCGAGACGAGGGAGTTCCGGGCCTACAAGCAGAGCATCGACCCGCAGGGCCGCTTCAACAAGGGCAAGCTCTTTCCGGGCGGGGACCTCTCGAACGCCTACACGCCGAGCTTCAACCTCCTCGGCCATGAGTCGCTCATCATGCAGCAGTCGGCGATCGGTGAGATCTCCGACGCCATCAAGGACTGCCTGCGCTGCGGCAAGTGCAAGCCGGTCTGCGCCACGCACGTGCCGCGCGCCAACCTACTTTACAGCCCGCGCAACAAGATCCTGGCGACATCGCTTCTGATCGAGGCGTTCCTCTACGAGGAGCAGACCCGCCGAGGAGTCAGCATCCGCCACTGGGACGAGTTCTCCGACGTGGGCGATCACTGCACGGTCTGCCACAAATGCCTCACGCCCTGCCCCGTTGACATCGACTTCGGAGACGTGTCGATGGCGATGCGGGACCTGTTGCGGCGCATGGGCCAGAAACGCTTCAACCCCGGCACGGCCGCGTCCATGTTCTTCCTGAACGCGACCAACCCGCAGACCATCCGCCTCACCCGCAAGCTCATGATCGAGTGGGGCTACAAGGCACAGCGGACCGGCCACCGGCTGCTCAAGGGTCTGGCGCGCGCGCAGACGCGCCACCCGCCGGCCACCACCGGCAGGCCGAGGGTGGTCGAGCAGGTGGTGCATTTCGTGAACAAAAAGATGCCGGGCGGACTGCCGAAGAAAACCGCCCGCGCGCTGCTCGACATCGAGAATCCCGCCTACGTGCCGATCATCCGCGACCCGGCGGCGACGACCGCCGAGACCGAGGCGGTGTTCTATTTCCCCGGCTGCGGCTCGGAGCGGCTGTTCTCGCAGGTCGGGCTCGCCACCCAGGCGATGCTCTGGCACGTGGGGGTG
>JAJZLX010000332.1 GCA_021850555.1 Pseudomonadota bacterium
CAGGCCATCGAGGCGCCTGAAGACCCCTGCCCGAGAGGGCGTGGCTCGAAGCCGGCCTCTACGGGCTCGCGAGGCGCGGTCCCACAGGACGGCGAGCCTCTGTATTTGCAAATTTAGACCGGTCTATTTTAGAACGGAATGTCGTCGTCGAAATCGGCGCCGGTCCCCTCGCCGGAGGAGCCGCCGGGGGCGTATTCCGGTGCCGGCTCGCGGGAGCCCGCGCCCGCGCCACCGGCTGGGGAGCCGGCCGCGGAGCCGCCGCGCCCGCCGAGCATCTGCATGTCGTTGGCGACGACTTCGGTGCTATAGCGCTCGTTGCCCTGCTTGTCCTGCCATTTGCGGGTACGCAGGCTCCCTTCGATGTAGACCTGGGACCCCTTGCGCAGGTACTCGCCGGCAATCTCGGCCAGGCGGCCGAAGAGGGCCACGCGATGCCACTCGGTGCGCTCCTGCTGCTCGCCGCTTTGCTTGTCTCGCCAGGATTCGGTGGTGGCGATGCGCAGGTTCGCAACCGAGCTGCCCGAAGGCATGGCGCGGGTCTCCGGGTCGGCGCCCAGGTGACCGATGAGAATGACCTTATTGATACCACGCGCCATGAGCTTGCCCTCCGGAAAAGGGGGCCATTGTAGACGGCCGCCAAGCCGGCGCGAAGCGCGAAAGACTCCGCAAACGCGTGAATTTGCACATGACGGGGGTCAACCGCGGAGCGGGTTTCCCCGGAGCGCCGGCAGCCCCGCCGGCGCGTAAACTGGGCGGTCATGCAAGAGATTCGCATCCGCGGCGCCCGCACCCACAACCTCAAGGGCGTGGATCTCGATCTGCCCCGCAACCGCCTGATCGTGATCACGGGACTGTCCGGCTCGGGCAAGTCCTCGCTCGCCTTCGATACCCTGTACGCCGAGGGACAGCGCCGTTACGTGGAATCGCTTTCAGCCTACGCGCGCCAGTTCCTCTCGGTCATGGACAAGCCCGACGTGGAGCACATCGACGGCCTCTCGCCCGCCATCGCCATCGAGCAGAAAGCCACCTCGCACAATCCGCGCTCCACGGTCGGCACGGTCACGGAGATCTCCGACTATCTGAGACTGCTGTTCGCCCGTGCCGGCGTGCCGCGCTGCCCCGACCACGGCCTTGACCTCGAGGCGCAGACGGTCAGTCAGATGGTCGACCAGGTCCTGAAGCTGCCCGCCGGCACGGCCGTCGCGCTACTGGCACCTGTGGTGTCCGACCGCAAGGGTGCGCACGCCGAAGCGCTGTCGATGCTGATCGGTCAGGGCTTTGTGCGCGCCCGTATCGACGGGCGGATCCACGAGCTCGACGCGCTGCCGCAGCTCGATCCCAGACGCAAGCACACCATCGAAGCAGTGATTGACCGGATACGGCTGAGAGCGGATGTGCAGCAGCGGCTGGCGGAATCCTTCGAGACGGCGCTGAGACTCTCCGACGGGATCGCCCGGGTGATTCTCCTTGCAGGCGCCGCCGAAAGGCCTGCCGAGGCGCAGGAGCAGCAGACCATCGAGGGCTCCTCTCAGGAGGAGGAGCTGGTGTTCTCCAGCCGCCATGCCTGCCCGATCTGCGGCTACAGCGTGCCCCCGCTCGAGCCAAAACTGTTTTCCTTCAACAATCCGCTCGGGGCGTGCCCGGCCTGCGACGGCCTCGGCACGCAACAGTTCTTCGACCCGAATCGGGTGGTGGGCCACCCGGACCTGTCGCTCGCCGGCGGCGCGGTGCGCGGGTGGGATCGGCGCAACCAGCACTTTTTCCAGCTCATCCAGTCGCTGGCCCGCCATTATGGCTTCGACATCGAGTCGCCCTGGTCCGAGCTGCCGGAGCGGGTGCGTCACATACTGCTCGAGGGCAGCGGCGAGGAAGCGATCGAATTCGACTACGGAGCTGCCGACGGCCAGAGCACGGCCGTCAAGCGCCATCGCTTCGAGGGCATTCTGCCGAACCTCGAGCGGCGCTACCGCGAGACCGAATCGAGCGCCGTGCGTGCGGAACTGTCGCGATACCTGAGCCTGAGGACCTGCCCGGAATGCCAAGGCACGCGCCTCGGCCGCGCGGCGCGCTCGGTCTTCGTCGGGGAAAGAACGCTGCCGCAGGTGACGGAGCTCAGCGTGGAGCGGGCACTGCAGTTCTTCGGCTCGCTCACGGTCCCGGGATGGCGCGGCGAGGTGGCTGGCCAGATCGTGCGCGAGGTCGCCGAGCGGCTGCGCTTTCTGGCCGATGTGGGGCTGAGATACCTGACGCTTGACCGTAGTGCCGAGACACTCTCGGGCGGGGAGGCGCAGCGCATCCGTCTCGCCAGCCAGGTCGGCTCGGGATTGACGGGAGTGATGTATATCCTGGACGAGCCTTCGATCGGGCTGCACCCGCGCGACAATCGCAAGCTTCTCGCCACGCTCAAGCGCTTGCGGGACCTGGGCAACACGGTGATCGTGGTAGAGCACGATGAAGAAGCGATCCGCGAAGCGGACTACGTGGTCGACCTTGGGCCCGGCGCTGGCGCGCACGGCGGACAAGTCGTCGCCTGCGGCACCCCCGCGCAGATCGAAGCGAGTGAAACCTCACTGACCGGACAGTATCTGAGCGGCAGGCTTCGCATCGCCCCGCCACCGCGGCGGGTGCCGCGCTCGCCGCATCGGCAGATCCATATCCGCGGCGCCTCCGGGAACAATCTTCGCCACGTCAGCGCGGAAATCCCGCTGGGCCTGCTGACCTGCGTCACCGGGGTCTCCGGCTCCGGCAAGTCGACGCTGATCATCGAGACGCTGTTCAACCATGCGGTTGCCACCGTCAATGGCGCCACGCTCGCCGAAGCGGCACCCTGCGAGCAGATCGAAGGGCTGGAGCAGATCGAGGCGGTCATTGACATCGACCAGAGCCCGATCGGCCGCACGCCCCGCTCCAATCCCGCCACCTACACCAATGTCTTCTCCACGGTGCGTCAGCTGTTTGCCGCCGTCCCCGAGGCCCGCGCCCGGGGATACGACGCGGGACGTTTCAGCTTCAACGTCAAAGGCGGGCGGTGCGAGGCGTGTCAGGGCGATGGTGTCATCCGGGTGGAAATGCACTTCCTACCCGACGTGTACGTACCGTGCGATATCTGCCATGGTCAACGCTACAACCGTGAGACACTGGAGATTCGCTACCGGGGCCGCACTATCCACGATGTGCTGGAAATGACCGTGGAGGAAGCGCGGCAGTTCTTCCAGAGCGTGCCGGCGGTGGAGACCCGGTTGAAGACCCTGTGCGAGGTGGGGCTGTCGTACCTGCACCTCGGCCAGAGCGCGACCACGCTGTCGGGCGGCGAGGCGCAGCGGGTGAAGCTCTCGCGGGAGCTCGCCAAGCAGTCCGAGGGCCGCACACTCTACATCCTGGACGAGCCCACCACTGGCTTGCACTTCCACGATGTCGCCCAGCTGCTCGCGGTCCTGCATCGCCTTCGGGACCAGGGCAACACCATCGTGGTGATCGAGCACAACCTGGATGTCATCAAGAGCGCCGACTGGCTGATCGACCTGGGACCGGAGGGGGGCGATGGAGGCGGGGAAATCGTAGCCTGCGGAACGCCCGAGACGGTAGCGGCCAATGCACGCTCGCACACCGGAGCGTACCTCCGCTCTCTGGTAGGGAGCCTGTGAGAAAACACAGCCCGCCCCCTCCGCGCAAGCGGATCGAGGCGGGCTGTGGATGCTGAGATCGCTGGGACGGGCATCCGCCCCAGCGATCTATCGCTCGCTTACTTCTTGTTGGTCGGCGGCGGGTTGCTGCCGCTGGAGCCGCTGGTGCCGCTGCCGCTGGTGCCGCTGCCGCTGGTGCCGCTGCCGCTGGTGCTGGTGCCGCTGCCGCTGGTGCCGCTACCGCTGGTGCCGCTGCTGCTGGTGCCGCTGCCATTGCCGCTGCCGTTACCCATGCCGCTGCTGCTGCTGGAGCTGGACGGCGGCGAAGAGGCCGGAGTGCTGGTGGAAGACGGCTGCTTGGCGCATGCGGTCAACAGCATGGCGGCAGCAAGCGCGCTGAGAGCAACTTTCATATTCATCGATGGTACCCCGGTGGAGTGAGAGCTACTGAAACACATTTATTTGAACGAGTTGTAGTCGTTCCGCGATTCCTTCACGGGTCGCGCGACCATGCATTCTATCGGGTAATGGTGTGATTTGAAACCGGACCACTGTCTCTCTTAGACGACATCGTGTGTCGCTGAAAGCGACGGCTGCGCTTACAATTCAATGATATCGCCGACGGAGGACGATCATGCCTGGTGCCACGACCTCACCCCCGAGCGGGCTCTCCAACCTCTTCGCCCCCTACCTGGAGGCCGTCTGCCACCGCACAGCCCAGGCGCTCACAGCCTGTGGCTACCGGGCCCTGCTGGTGCACTCCGGCTCCCTGCTGCCTGTGTTCGAGGACGACAGGACCTACCCTTTCGAGGTCAACGCGCCCTTCAAGGTCTGGACACCGCTCAGCGAGCCGGACTGCTTCGTGTATTTCCAGCCCGGTCAGCGGCCGATTCTGCTGTTCAACCAGCCCAGGGACTATTGGTACAAGCCACCGGCGCCGCCGGAGGGTTACTGGACCGAATACTTCGACATTCGAAGCTGCCCCGATCGGGAATCGGCCCGTGCCCTGCTGCCGCCGGACCTGGGCGGTACCGCTTACCTGGGTGAGCCCTTCGCCGAGCTCGGCGCCTGGGGCGTGATGGCCAATAACCCCGCCCGCCTCGTCCGGCATCTGGACTTCGGCCGGGCAGTCAAGTCCCCCTATGAGCTCGCCTGCCTGCGCGAAGCCAGCCGCCTGGGCGCCCGGGGGCACATGGCCGCCCAACGGGCTTTTGCCGCGGGTGAGTCGGAATTTGCCATCGAGCTCGCCTTCCTTGCGGCCTGCGGCTTGCGCGAGCAGGAGCTGCCGTACAACCCCATCATTGCCCTCAACGAGGGCGGCTCGGTACTGCACTACCAGGTGCTTGAAAAGCACGCGCCGGCTGCGCGGCACTCCTTGCTGATCGACGCCGGTGCGGAGTTCGGCGGCTATGCCAGCGACATCACCCGTACGTATTCGGCGGGAGACGGGGACTTTTCTGCATTGATTGCCCGTATGGACACCCTGCAGCAGACTCTGTGCGCAGGCATCCGGGCCGGCGTGGACTGGCGCGAGGTGCATTTGCGCGCGCACAGGCTGACGGCGGAGGTGCTGCGGGAGGCGGACATCATCACTTGCAACGCCGATGAGGCTCTCGCCGCGGGAGTGACCCGAGTGTTCCTGCCGCACGGCATCGGTCATCTGCTGGGGCTGGAGGTGCACGACGCGGGCGGGTTCATGCGCTCGCCCGAGGGCGGCGACATCCCCAGACCGGAGGGCCATCCTTACCTGCGCCTGACCCGCACCCTGGAGGAGGGCTTCGTGGTCACCATGGAGCCGGGAATCTACTTCATCGACCCGTTGCTCGAGGCGGCACGGGCGGATAAGCGCGCCAGCCTGATCAATTGGTCCCGGGTGGCGTCCCTGCGCAAGTTCGGCGGCATCCGCATCGAGGACGACTTGGCCGTGACCGCGATGGGGTGCGAAAACCTGACCCGCGAGGCGTTCCGCGCCGAGCAGTCCGGAAACTAGCTATCGCTTGGCCAACAAGTCGCGGATCTCGCCCAGCAATTCCTCAGACTTGGTGGGCGGCGGTGGCGCAGGTGCGGCCGCGGGCGCAGGCCGCTTCAGCTTGTTGATCACCTTGACCAGGAAGAAGATTGCCAGGGCGATCAGAAGAAAATCGAGGATCGCCTGGGCGAACATCCCGTAGGTCAGCATCACCGGCTTTCCGGCCGAATTGGTGCCAATCTGCACGGCCAGCTTGGAGAAGCTGATCTGGCCGATCAGCAGGCCCAACGGAGGCATGAGGATGTCGGCAACCAGGCTGCTGACCACCTTGCCGAATGCCGCGCCGATCACGATGCCGACCGCCATGTCGATCATATTGCCCTTGACCGCGAATTCCTTGAACTCGGATACCAGGCTCATGGACGACCCTCCCGAAAAGCCGTTCGCGAGAGCGTAGCCGAACCCTCCACTGGTGGCAAAAGTCAAAAGTACTGATCGATCCCCAGGTGAGCAGAACGCCTGAGGGTGCACAGAAGGCCTTCCCCGCCGCCGGCGAGCCGCGGTCAAAAGCCGCGCTTTTTTAGTCGCCGCCGCGCTGGGCCGGACGTGATACCCGGATCCAGCGATCCTCATCGGAGCCGCCGCCTATGTGCGCGGCTCCCGGCAACCCGGAAGGCTTCAGGCGGCTTTGGTCCTGCGGCGCCGGGGCTTTTCCTGGCTTCCTTCCGCGGACGCCTCGGCCGGCTGGCTGGCGGACTCTTGCGCACCCGCCTTGCGGCGGGACTTCTTCTTGCCCTCCTCCGAGGGCGCTTCGGCAGACTCGGCGGCAGTCGGCCCGTCGACCAGCTGCATCAGCGCCATCGGCGCGGTATCGCCCGGGCGGGGAGTCATGCGCAGGATCCGGGTATACCCCCCGGGGCGCTTCTTGAACCGGGGCCCCAAATCGGCGAACAGCTTCTCCACCACGGCAGCGTCGCGCAGGCGCGAGAACGCCAGCCGCCGATTGGCGTCACCATCACTCTTGCCGAGCGTGATCAGCGGCTCGACCACCCGCCGCAGCTCCTTGGCCTTGGGCAGCGTGGTGCGGATGGTCTCGTGACGCAGCAGCGAGACGCTCATGTTGCGCATCAGCGCATGCCGGTGCGAGCTGTTGCGAGACAGTTGCCGGCCCGTCAAATGGTGGCGCATTGCAGGAAATCCTTAGATCGTATGTTCTTCGGCGTGCTTGAGGCTGGCCGGCGGCCAGCCGTCGAGCCGCATGCCAAGCATCAGGCCGTGGCTGTGCAGCACTTCCTTGATCTCGGTGAGAGACTTCTTGCCGAGGTTCGGCGTGCGAAGCAGCTCCACCTCGGTGCGCTGCACCAGGTCGCCGATGTAATGGATATTCTCCGCCTTGAGGCAGTTGGCGCTGCGCACGGTGAGCTCGAGCTCGTCCACGGGCCGCAGCAGAATGGGATCGAACTGCATCTCCGTGATCTTGGTGGCGGTCTCCTCCTCGCCCTGCAGGTCGACGAACACCGACAGCTGATCCTTGAGGATGCTGCCGGCACGGCGGATTGCCTCTTCGGCGTCGATCGTACCGTTGGTCTCAATATCGATGACCAGCTTGTCAAGGTCGGTGCGCTGCTCCACACGGGCAGCCTCGACCGCGTAGGTCACGCGACGTACGGGCGAGAAGGATGCATCGAGCTGCAGCCGGCCGATCGGACGCGTCTGCTCCTCGAAGCTCGCGCGGGAGGCCGCCGGCCGGTAGCCGCGGCCGCGCTCGACGCGCAGCGTCATGCTGAGCTCGCCCGCCTGGGTCAGGTTGGCGATCACGAGGTCCGGGTTGACGACTTCGATGTCATGGTCGGCCTGAATGTCGCCGGCGGTCACCGGGCCAGGACCCTTCTTGTGCAGACGCAGCTCCGCATTGTCGCGCGTGTGCATGCGTATGGCGACGGACTTGAGGTTGAGCAGGATGTCGACGACATCCTCCTGGACGCCCTCGATGCTCGTGTACTCGTGCAGCACGCCGTCGATCTCAACCTCCGTAACGGCACTGCCCGGCATGGACGAGAGCAGCACGCGGCGCAGCGCGTTGCCGAGCGTATGGCCGAAGCCCCGCTCGAACGGCTCGATGGTGACCCGTGCCTGGCGAGGGGCAACGGGCTGCACCTTCACCATGCGCGGCTTCAAGAATTCTGTGACGGATCCCTGCATTGCAGTCTCACCTTGCCGGCCGGTAGCCGGCGCAAACCGAAACATTGGCCCGGACTGCCCGCGGCGCTCGCCGCCGGCGATCCGGCCGATTACTTCGAGTAGAGCTCCACGACCAGGTTCTCGTTGATATCCGGCAGGACATCATCCCGGCCCGGGGCCGCTTTGAACACCCCGCGGAACTCCTTGTCGTTCACTTCCACCCACTCGGGAAGCCCGACCTGCTGGGCGATGTTGAGCGCATTCTGGATGCGCAGCTGCTTGCGGGCTTTCTCGCGCACCTCGATGGTGTCGCCCGCCTTGAGCTGGTAGGAGGCGATGGTGACCGCGCGGCCGTTGACGGTAATGCCCTTGTGGCTCACCAGCTGGCGAGCCTCGGCGCGCGTGACGGCGAAGCCCATGCGGTACACCACGTTGTCGAGTCGGCACTCCAGCAGGCGCAACAGGTTCTCGCCGGTCGAGCCGGCGCGGCGCGCCGCCTCGGTGTAGTAGTTGCCGAACTGGCGCTCGAGCACGCCGTACATGCGGCGGAGCTTTTGCTTCTCGCGCAGCTGCAAGCCGTAATCGGAGAGGCGTTGCCGCCGCTCTCCCTTCAGGCCGCCCGGCACTACGCTGAGCTTGCATTTGCTCTCGAGAGGCTTGACACCGCTCTTCAGAAACAGATCCGTGCCCTCGCGGCGGGCGAGCTTGCACTTGGGACCGAGGTAACGCGCCATGCTGGATGGTCTCTCTTAACTGGGCTGTCTTGCGGACTCGAAAGCGCTCAAACTCTGCGCTTCTTCGGGGGACGGCAGCCGTTGTGCGGGATCGGCGTGACGTCGGCGATGCTGGTGATCTTCAGACCGCAGCCGTTCAAGGCGCGGACGGCGGACTCGCGGCCGGGGCCGGGGCCGCCAACGCGCACTTCGACGTTCTTCACACCATGCTCCTGCGCCGCAACTCCGGCTTTCTCAGCCGCGACCTGCGCGGCGAACGGGGTGCTCTTGCGCGAGCCGCGGAAGCCGCAGCCCCCGGCCGTGGCCCAGGACAGTGTGTTGCCCTGACGGTCGGTGATGGTGATGATGGTGTTGTTGAACGAGGCGTGCACGTGCGCGATCGCGTCCAGCACGTTCTTGCGCGCCTTCTTGGGCTTCTTGGCGGCACCACCGCCGCCTTGCTGCTGCTGCTTCTGCTCAGCCATGCTTCAAATTCCTTCCGGTTATGCCTTGCCCGGGGGTGCGTTGAGCTTCACGGCCTGCTTTCGCGGGCCTTTGCGCGTGCGGGCATTGGTACGGGTGCGCTGACCATTGACCGGCAGTCCCCGGCGGTGGCGGATGCCGCGATAGGAGCCGAGATCCATCAGACGCTTGATGTTCATGGACACCTCACGCCTGAGATCGCCTTCAACGGCGAACTTGGCGAGCTGGGACCGGATGGCGTTGATCTCGGCCTCCGTAAGGTCCTTGACCTTGGTATCCGGTTTGATGCCCGCGGCCTGGCAGGCCGACTGCGCGCGCGCGCGGCCCACGCCGTAGATGTGCGTGAGCCCGACCCACACGTGCTTGTTGAGAGGGATATTGATGCCGGCTATGCGTGCCATGTTGCTGTACCAAAACCGCGCGAAAAACGCGGTAGTTTAACCGAAAAGGATCAACCCTGCCTCTGCTTGTGACGCTGGTCCGAGCAGATGACGTAAACCACGCGCCGGCGGCGCACGATCTTGCAATTCCGGCACATTTTCTTGACCGAAGGTCTGACTTTCATAGGAATTTCCCATGCGCTGCGCGCAACTGTCCTGCGGGCCGAAGGGGCCCGCGCCACGTAGCGGCGCTCCGCGCCGGCTGAAGATGCTGCCGCGTCATCCACCCTGCCCCTGGCGGCCATAGCCGAGCAGGTTCGCTTTCTTGAGAAGGCCCGGATAGTGGTGGGACATCAGATGCGCCTGCAGCTGCGCCATGAAGTCCATGACCACCACCACGACGATGAGGAGCGAGGTACCACCGAAGTTGAAGCTCACGCCTTCCCGCGCGATCAACAGGATGGGCAGCACGCAGACCGCGGCCACGTAGAGCGCGCCCCACAGCGTCAGCCGGGTGAGCACCTTGTCGATGTATTCGGCGGTGTGCAGTCCGGGTCGAATGCCCGGGATGAAGGCGCCCGACTTCTTGAGGTTGTCGGCCGTCTCGCGCGAATTGAACACCAGGGCGGTATAGAAGAACGTGAAGAAAATGATCAGCACGGTGTAGAGCACCGTGTACAGGGGCTGGCCAAAGCCGAGCGCGGCGGCGACGTCCTGCATGAAACTGGCAAGTCCGCCCTTGGCGCCGGTGCCGAGGAAACTGGCGATGGTCGCCGGCATCAGCAGGATGCTCGAGGCGAAGATCGGCGGAATCACGCCCGACATGTTGATCTTGAACGGCAGGTGGCTGCTCTGGCCTGCGTACATGCGCCGGCCCACCTGGCGCTTGGCGTAATTGACCGTGATGCGCCTTTGGGCGCGCTCCATGAACACCACGAAGGCGGTGGTGCCGACCACGAGGATGATGAGCAGAAGCGCGAAGGGGCCCTGCATGGACCCGGAGCTCACCGCCTCGGCGGTGCTGCTGATCGCTCCCGGGAGGCCGGCGACGATGCCGGCCAGGATGATCATGGAGATTCCATTGCCGATGCCGCGCTCGGTGATCTGCTCGCCGAGCCACATCAGAAACACGGTGCCGGTGGTCATGGTCACGGTGCCGGTGAACAGGAACTGCCAGCCCCCGACCAACGTCATGCCGCCCTTGACCAGGGCGCCGGCGGCCGCGAAGGACTGGAACAGGGCCAGCACGACCGTTCCCCAACGGGTGTAATCGGTCATCTTGCGCTGGCCTGCCTGGCCTTCCTTGCGCAGCTCGATGAGGCTCGGCACCACCATGGACATCATCTGGATGATGATGGAGGCCGAGATATACGGCATCACTCCCATGGCGAAGATCGAGAGGCGCGCGAGCGCTCCTCCGGAGAACATGTTGACGATCCCGAGGATCGTCCCGGACTTCTCGCTGAAGAAGCGCGCCACCTGCACCGGATTGATGCCGGGCACCGGGATGAAGGTCCCGATGCGATAGACGATCATGGCGCCCACGAGGAACAGCACCCGCGAGCGGATCTCTCCGAAGCGGGCCGCTTCGCTCAGTGCGACGGCGGGATTGTTCAGCGTATTGGCCATGAGAGGTACCGGTTAGCCTATGCGAGCGTTTTCAGCCCTCAGGCCTCGATTTTGCCACCGGCGGCCTCGATGGCCGCGCGTGCCCCGCGGGTGACCGCGATGCCCTTGAGCGTCACGGCCTTCTCGATCTTGCCGGACAGCATGACTTTGGCCCGCTCGGTGGTCGCCGGAACGATACCGGCCTTCTTCAGGGCCTCGAGGTCGATGACCGCGTCCGCGAGCTTGGCCAGCTCATCGAGCCGCACCTCGGCGCGCGTAACCGACATGGCTGAGCGAAAGCCGACCTTCGGCAGGCGGCGCTGGATGGGCATCTGGCCGCCTTCGAAGCCGACCTTGTGGTAGCCGCCCTTGCGGGCTCGCTGGCCCTTGACGCCGCGGCCACAGGTCTTGCCCTGGCCGGCGGAGGCGCCGCGTCCCACGCGCAGACGCGCCCGTTTGGCGCCTGCGGCGGGCTTGAGTGTATTGAGTCGCATATGTCGGTTCCTCTCAGCCGGCCTGCTCGACCTTCAGCAGATGCACAGCGGTCTGGATCATGCCTCGGTTCTGGGGTGTGTCGGCCACCTCGACGGACTGGTGGATCCGGCGAAGCCCCAGCCCCCGGGCCGAGGCCGCGATGTTGGCGAGCTGCCCGTGCAGGCTCCTGACCAGCGTGACCTTGAGCGCCTTTGCTTGCTTGCCCATGTGCTTCAGCCCGTGATCTCTTCGATCGTCTTGCCGCGCTTGGCAGCGATGTCCTCGGGCGATCGGATCTGGGCGAGCGCCTTGACCGTGGCGCGCACCACGTTGATCGGATTGCGCGAGCCGTAGCTCTTGGCGAGCACGTTACGCACTCCTGCGCACTCGAGCACCGCGCGCATCCCGCCTCCAGCGATGACGCCGGTACCTTCAGAGGCAGGCTGCATGTATACGCGCGTGGCGCCGTGCACCCCTTTGACAGCGTAATGCAGCGTGTTGTTCTTCAGGGAGACGTTCACCATGCTCTTTCGAGCCTGCGC
This sequence comes from Pseudomonadota bacterium, assembly GCA_021850555.1. The sequence goes on from JAJZLX010000332.1 coordinate 11,974, forward strand.
CATGGCCTTGGAAATGGCCACCGGCACCTCGCGCGCCTTGCCAAAACCGAAGCCCACGCTGCCGGCACCGTCACCGACCACCGTGAGCGCCGTGAAGCCGAATTGCCGGCCGCCCTTGACGACCTTGGCGGTGCGATTGACCGCGACCAGCTTCTCGACGAGCTCATCGGCCGGTTGGGCCTTATCCGTTCTTGCCATAGGATGTACCTGACCTTAGAACTCGAGGCCCGCTTCGCGAGCCGCATCGGCGAGCGCTTTCACACGCCCGTGGTATTTGAATCCCGCCCGGTCGAACGCCACCCGGGTGACGCCGGCGGCGCGGGAGCGCTCCGCAATGGCCCTTCCGACCGCCTTGGCGGCATCGGCGTTGCCGGTGCCCTTGAGGCCCGTGCGCACCGCCTCCTGCAGTGTCGAGGCCGCGGCAATGACCTTCCCGCCGGCGGCATCGGTCACCTGGGCGTAGATGTGCCGCGGTGTACGGTGCACCGTGAGACGAGCCACGTCGAGATCGCGGATATGGGCGCGAGTCTTCACGGCCCGGCGAAGGCGCCGCTCCTTCTTTGTCATCGTCATTTCTTCTTCCCCTCTTTCAGGGAAATCTGCTCTCCGCCATAGCGCACACCCTTGCCCTTGTAGGGCTCGGGCGGGCGGATGTCGCGGATTTCGGCGGCCACCTGGCCGACCTTCTGGACATCGATGCCCTTGATGAGGATCTCGGTCTGGCTCGGGGTCTCGATGGTGATGCCCTCCGGAATGGGGAAGTTCACCGGGTGCGAGAAACCGAGCGTAAGGTTCAGGGTCTTGCCCTGCACCTGGGCGCGAAAGCCCACGCCCACCAGCTCGAGCTTCTTCTCGTAGCCCTTGGAGACCCCGTGCACCATGTTGGCGAGGTGCGCGCGGATCGAGCCGGCGTGCATGCGCGCCTGATCCGGATTGGAATATTTGACCGTCAGGAGCTTGTCGGCCTGGGCCACCGACACCCCGGGGACGAGGCTCAACGTGAGGGAGCCTTTGGCGCCCTTCACGGTAATTGCATCCTCGGCGACCGTGGCGGTCACGCCCTGCGGAAGGGGAACCGGAGCTTTGGCTATTCTAGACATGGGGTCGGAACTCCGATCAGGCGACGATGCACAGCACTTCGCCGCCCTGCCCGAGGGAGCGCGCCTGCCG
>JAJZLX010000353.1 GCA_021850555.1 Pseudomonadota bacterium
TGGTGATGGTGTTGTCGATGAACCAGGATATCGCCCGGTCGCTCATGTCAGTGGAGCTGACCGCGTAGTACACGATCGGTCCGCCGTCGACTTTGACCCGTTGCACCATCGGCGGCAGGATGTCGCTCGGCAGGTCGGGCTGGACCTGGGTGACGGCGTCGCGGACGTCGGTCAGGGCGCGATCGATCGGCGTGCCGATCCGGAATTCGATGTCGGTCTCCTCGCCGCCCTGATAGGCGTCGGAGTAGATCCGGTGGATGTTGCTGATGCCGGCCACCGCCGCCTCGATCCGGCGCACGATCTGGATCTGCACCTCTTCCGGCGCCGCGCCCGGCTCGGTGACCACCACCGACACGATGGGATAGGAGAGGTGGGGGTGGAGAGTCACCGGCAGCCGTACGAAGGACACCACGCCGACGAACAGCAGCACCACGAACAGTACGAGCGGCGGCAGGGGGTGGCGGATCGCCCAGGCCGACAGGCGTCTCATGAGCGCGCCCCGTTCACGGGAGCGACCCGCACCCGCTCGCCGTTTTGCAGGAACCCGCCCGCCAACGTGACGACGCGCTCCCTTCCCGTCAGGCCGCGCGCGATGACCACACCCGAGGCGATCACGCCGCCGAGCTGCACCCGATGCCGTAGTGCGATGCCCTTGCGGTTGACGATGAAGACATACGAGCCGGCGGAGTCGGTCATGATCGCGGTCTGAGGCAGCACCGGACGCTCGGCATGGCTTTCGGTGATCAGGGCGCGCGCAAACGCGCCGGGGCGCAGCGCAGGGTTGGGATTGAGGGCGATGCGAACCTCGCCGAGACGAGTCTGCGGATTGACGGTCGCCCCGAGCAGCCAGATGTGCCCGGGGAAGGGCCGCGCATAGCCGATCAGATGCACCTTGGCCGGCTGGCCGACCTTGAGCGAGGCGAGATCCTGCTCTGCCACCTGACCGATGAGCTCCACCCGACTCTCATCTTCCAGGGTGAACAATGGAGGGCCGCCGGGGCTCGCCACCTGGCCGACCTCGGCGTCGCGAGTGAGCACGGTGCCGGCTACGGGTGCGATGATGCGGGTCAGCGCGAGCTGAGCCCGCTTCTGCTGAAGCTGTGCCGCCACCATTTTAACGTTGGCCGCGTCCATGGCGGCCGTCGCCTGGTTCTGCTCGATGTTCTGCACGGACAATCCCCCGTCCGGGCCGATCGCCAGCGCCCGGCGGTAGTCGGCCGCCGAGAGCCTGGCTTGGGCGCGCGCTCTGGCAAGGGAGGCGACGAGCTCGGCCACCTGCGGCTTGAGTACCGAATCGTCGAGCTGGGCCAGGATCTGGCCCTGTTTCACCCGATCGCCGACCTGCACGTAAACCGCGACGATGCGTCCGGCTTGCCCGCCGTCACCGATCGGCAGATCGTGACGCGCCGAGATCGAGCCGGTCACGAGAACCTGGGCATTCACCGGCCGCACGCCCGGGACCAGCGCCGAGACCAGGGGGATGTTGCGCTGGTCGGCGAGCGGAATGAGCGCCGGCGCCTTCGAGGTGAGGCGCACCCACAGGCCCGCCCCGAGCGCTACGGCCAGCAGCCCAGCGGCGATGACCCACCACCGTCTGCGCCGCAGGGCTGCCGCCAGAGCGGGCCGCCCAGTCGTGGGCGGCGCGTACGCGGGGCCTTCGCGGCCGATCCAGGTGACCGTCTCGCTGCGCGGCGCGTCCGCGGCGGCTGGATCGACCTGCCCTGTGTCAGAAGTCTCCGATTCCGCAGGGACCGCCAGCGCGACGTCAGCGTGTTGTTCCGGAAAGTGTCCCATGGCTATACGAGCCCCCTTGATTTCGGAACCAGCACCACCACGGTGCCGGCGATCTTGTCGTGCCAGGCCTGATGCTCGCGGTCGAAGGCGATCCAGAAGAAACCGAGTCCCGCGGCCACGAGCGACAGGAAACAGCCCAGAGCGCGCAGGATCGCGGTCTCCCAGCCGATCGGCCGGCCGTCGAGGCGCACCACCTTGAGGTTGCAGATGATGCCGCCGACGGTGGTGCCGTTGAGCCTCCACATCACCGCGCCGTAGCCGGCCAGCACCAGCAGCATCCCATCGGAGCCGTGGTGACCGATCAGGGCGAGCGCAAACCCGACGAGCACCAGGTCGATCAGCAGCGCCGCCATGCGCAGCCAGAACCCCGCCCGCGGCAATGTGGTCAGATCCAGCCCGGCCGCCGAGGCGGCCGGGCTGCTTGAAGCAGGGCCGCTTGAAGTGGGGCCCTCTGCGGCGCCGGCGCCGGTGTCGGCGGCCGCGGCGCTCTGTGTCCCTGTCTGCGACGCGGCGGAATCCACACCGGGCGATGCGGGGCCCGCGGACGCATCCGGCCCGGGCGCGAAGCCCGGCTGAGATCTCGTGCCCGCGCCGCGGGCGCTGCGGACGGCGAGCAGCGCGGCGTAGCTGAGTGCACCGAACCCGAGCAGACCGACCAGCGCCCAGACGATGAAACCGAGCACGGGCACCATGTACAGCAACAGCACCACCACCCCGCCGGCCAGCACTTGGACCACGGGCGGCACGGCGCCCGCCCTGCTCGCCCGCAGCAGTCGCCCGCCCAGCCAGCCGAGCGTCACCACACGCCCGAAGATCCCGGCGCAGAACAGCGCGATCCAGAGCAGAGGAACGACGGCGATGCCGATGACGGTCATCACCAGCGCCAACATCACGATCGGCGTCAGCAGCACCATGGCGAGCGCCGCGAGGATCGACGGTCCCGGATGCTCTTCGAGCGTGAGGACGCAGCGCTGTAGTCCTTCGTGAAACAGCGCCGCCAGCAGCAGGTAGAACGCCAGCAGCGCAAGCGCCACGCCCCACGCCCAGCCGACGTCCAGGCGCGGCGCGAGCAGGCGGCCGAAGATCAGGCAATGGGCGCTCCACGCCTGCAGGCCCGGCAGGGCGTGCGCGAACCCCAACAACAGGTTGACGGTGCCGCCCTGGATCACAGTGGTGGAGGTGCTCGTGGTCGTACCCAGGATGTTCACGACCTGGCCGCCGATCACCGCATGCGGTCCAAGGTGCACGTCACCCAGAATCGCAACCGCGCTCTGGGCGACAGCGCTGTTGATGTGGGTGTTGCCAAGCACGGACACCACGCTGTTGCCGACATCGCCGTCCACGTGTGAGCTGCCGAACACGGTGACCACCGAATCGGACACCGTGCCGTGGACCACGGCATTGCCGAAAATCGACACGACGTCGCAGGCGGTCCGGTCCGCCGGCAGCGTGGCGTTGTGGCCGATGGCGACAATCTCATTGCCGTCCTGGCAGTGGACGCGTCCCGTGTGGCCGACCTCGACGTGGATGCGCGGGATGGGGGCATCGACCTGGATCGACTTCGAGCCGTTGCTGATGCTGATGCCGCCGTTGCCGATGCGGATCCGCCTGGAGCCGTTGGTGATGTTGATTCCGCCGTCTCCGATCCGCATCTGTTGCGAGCCGCCCGCGCCGGCATTGACCGTCATGGGCGGGGCTGCAAGGGTCTGTGCGCTCACCCTGGCCAGGGCGGGCGCGCAGGTGAGGCTCAGGCAGGCGAGTAGCACGCCGGGCAGGAAACGGGGGGTGGGGTTCATACCTGATGCGCCTTGGAATGCGGCAAGGTGGGGTAGAAAAGGAGGTAGCCCATCGCGGCCAGCGCCGCATACACGAGGCCGGTGACGATCAGGCCGCCGAACAGCCACTCGTGCGGAATCAGTCGCACCAGATGCACGGCGAGCTCGGCGAGCGACAGCAGGGTGCGACCGGTGTTGTGAGCATCAGTGATCCAGGGCGCGACGCCCGGGGCGGCCAGGGCCGCCGCCAGGTGGGTCCACAGGCTTCTGCCCAGCATCCACACCAGCGGCACGCACGCCGCGCAAGCGGCGAACAGCGCTACGCGGGCGGGCGCCGGCCACTGCGCGATCCCCGATCGCCAGCGCGGCAGCGCGGCGCGCCGCTCGATCTCTCGCAGAACGCGCGCTTCGAGCGAGGTGGGCGCCCGGTGCGCCGGCAGCCGTCGCAGCGCCTCGTGTGTCAGTCGCTCCAGGCTCTGTTCATGGGGATCGTGGTGTCTCATGGCGGGCAGCTCCGGCCGGGCTCCGGGGCGAGACCGCTCTGCGTCAGGGCCTTGGCCATGGCCAGTCGGCCACGCAGGATGTCGGTCTTGATCTTGGAGAGAGAGTGCCCCAGGCGAGTGGCGATGTCCTGGTACGGCATGTCCTCGAAATGGTAGAGCACCAGGGGTACGCGCTGATGCTCGGGCAGGCCTCGCAGGGCCTGCTCGATGAGCTCGCGGCGCCGCTCATCATCCATCTGGAGCAGGGCGCCCTCGAAGGCGGCGGCGGCGGACTCGGTATCCTCCTCCTGCTCGTCCTCGGCGAAGACTTCCGAGAAGAGCCGCCAGCGCTTGCGATGGCGAGTGAGGTGATTCAGCGTCAGATTGGTGGCGACGGTCTTCAGCCACCCGCCGGCCGTGGGGCTCGATCTCAGGCGATCGAAGTGCTCGTACGCCTTGAGGAACACGTCCTGGCTGATGTCCTCGGCCTGCGCGGCGCTGCCCGTCAGGCGCACGGCCGTGGAGAAGACCATATCTTGATAGGCGCGCATGAACGCTGCGAACTCTTGCGAATCAGGCCTTGAGCTTGCCAAGTGCACGGGTATTTCATCGTTTCATGCAAGAACACGAAGCGCGCCGAAAAGTTGCAGGGCAAGCCGCGCAGCAATGGACGCCGGGGCGGGCGCCGCCGGCAAGCCTACGCCACCGCCCGCACGGGGCCCATCCGCTTCGTCGACCACTCAGGGCGACTGAGCGAAATCCGCCGCGCCGGCACTACGGGGCCTGGAGGCGGCGGGTATTTGCCTAGGCTGGCTTTCCCGCGCCAGCGGCGCGGTAGACCATGCAAACATCCGCCGACTCGTAATGAGATTCGAACGGGCGGGGGAGGCATGCACGAACCCGGCGGACTCGTACAGGGTGAGGGCGGGCTCGAGACGGCTATTGCTCTCGAGGAACAGCTCCCGGCCGCCGCTCGCCTGGTATCTCCCGATGGCAGCCTCCAGCAGCTTTCGGCCGATGCCAAGTCCCTGGGAATCGGCGGTGACGGCCATCTTGGCGAGCTCGTACCGTCCCTACCCGGCGCAAAGCAATGCGCATGTGCCGACGATTTCCTCCTGGCACCGGGCAAGGAAAATAGCGCCGCCCGCGCTCAAGATTTCCTGGGGCCTGGACAGGACGTCCTCGTCCACGGCCTCGACCCGGAAGTACCGGTTCAGTCATTCCAGGTTCAGCCGCTTGAATTCGTCGGCATGGCGGGGCTCGAAAGAGATGATCTTCACGGCGGTTTCCGTCCGCCCTCGGGTGCCCGGAAGCGATGCGGCCGGGTCGTGCTGGGATGTCATGGGGTCTCCGGGGTCGACCATACCTGGGGCCGCCTTGGCTCAAGCGGTAGAATCGCAGCGGAATTTTCGACTTCGCGCAGGCTGAATCCGACGTGAGCATTCCTTTGATCGACTCCATCGTGGCCGAGACGGAAGCCTTCCGCGCGGTGCGGCGCGACCTGCATGCCCACCCGGAGCTCGGCTTCGAGGAGCGGCGCACCTCGGACCTGATCACGAAGCTGCTCACCGAATGGGGCATCCCCGTGCACCGCGGCCTCGGCAGGACGGGCGTCGTCGGCGTCATCAAGAATGGCACGTCCCGCCGCGCGGTCGGGCTGCGTGCGGATATCGACGCGCTGCCCATGACAGAGCGCAACACTTTCGCGCACGCCAGCACTCACCGCGGCAGGATGCACGCCTGCGGACATGATGGGCACACGACGATGCTGCTGGCCGCCGCGAGGCACCTGGCGGCCCATCGCAACTTCGACGGCACCGTCTACGTGATATTTCAGCCCGCCGAAGAAGGTGGCGGCGGCGCCCGCGAGATGATCAAGGACGGCCTGTTCGAGCGCTTCCCCATGGAGGCCATATTCGGTATCCACAACTGGCCAGGTGCGGCGAGCGGGCGGTTCGTGGTGAAGAGCGGGCCGGTGTTCGCCTCCAGCAACGATTTCAAGATCATCATCCGCGGGCGGGGCGCGCATGCGGCCATGCCCGACCTCGGTGTCGATCCGGTACCGGTGGCCTGCCAGATGGTGCAGTCCTTCCAGACCATCGTCTCGCGCAACAAGCAGCCGCTCGATCCGGCCGTGATCTCGGTGACGATGATCCACGCCGGCGAGGCCAACAACGTGATTCCGGAGAGCTGCGAGATCCAGGGGACGGTGCGCACCTTCACTCTGGACACGCTCGACATGATCGAGCAGGCCATGCGCCGGATCGCCGATGGCATCTGCCAGGCTCTCGGCGCGGCCTGCGAGTTCGAGTTCCACCGCAACTATCCCCCCACCGTCAATCATGCCGCCGAGACGGCATTCGTGCGCGAGCTGCTGGCGGGGTGGCTGGGTGGCGAGAGCGTGCTCAGCTTCGATGGCACGATGGGCGCGGAGGACTTCGGCTACTTCCTTCAGGAAAAGCCGGGCTGTTACTTCCTGATCACCGGCGGCGCCGAGGGTCACGGCCCCGACCCCTGCATGCTGCACAACCCCCACTACGACTTCAACGACGAGCTGATCCCGATCGGCGCGACCATGTGGGTACGCCTCGCAGAGAAATGGCTGGCGGAGAAATAGGGCGCGTGAGGCTTCGGGAAGGCCTCAGAGGGAGCCTCTGACGCCCAGCTGCGCCCGGTAGGCCTCGAGCTGCGGGAGATAGGCGAGCCGTCGCTCGAGACTCTCCGGCCGCCAAACCCCCTTCAGGTCGTAGAATTCCGGCACGGCGGGTGTACCCGCGGGGAGCGGGACCCAGGGTTGCTTGGAGGCCGTGAAGATGTGGATGTCGGGCGGGAGCTCATCCGGAGTGTCGAGCGTGCCGACCCGTACGAAGCGGACGAAAGGGCCTGCGCCGGCGTAATTGCTCCAGAGTGCAATCCGGCAATGCGGGCAGCGGGCGATCCTCTGTCCCCGGCCGCTCAAGGAGGGGGTGTCGATGAGCTCGGGCTCCTCGGCGAGGTGCCTCAGGCGCTCGGCCTCGATGAGCGCGTTCAACACGAAGGCCGAGCCGGTCTCCCGCTGGCACCAGCGGCAGTGGCAGCAGTGCACGATGAGCGGCCGGGTCTGCATGCGATAGCGGACGCGGCCGCAATCGCAGCCGCCCTCGAGCGGGAAGACAGCCTGTGCCGGCATGGGCGTTCACTCTCGCGGATCGAATGATCGGAGTATGGCGCCCGCGGCGGCCGGAGGCTTGGGAAAAGTTGCGATCCGGAGCAGCTGCCTGACGCTCAACGCGTCTTGAGCACCACCCACAACGGGCCGATCAGCAGGAAGGTGATGTCCTGGAAGAACTTCGGCCGCCGGCCCTCGATGGCGTGGCCGACGAACTGGCCGATCCAGGCGAGCACGAAGATGGCGATCGAGGTGTCGATGAGCGGCAGTGCGCGCGGCCAGAGACTCAGAATGAGCACGCAGGCGAGCAGCTGCGCGGCCATCACGCCGACGGCCTTCAGGCCGAGCCATACATAGAACGGTGCGACCAGAACCATCAGCAGGTAGGCGACGCGCAGGCCGAAAAGGTGCAAGTCCCACAGGAACGCGACGATCGCGAACAGGATCGCCGGCACGCACACGGTGTGAATCGCGCGATTGACCGGGTGCCGATGGGACTGCGAGTATTCCGCCAGCCAATGATCGAGCGTTTTGCGCATTGTCATGACGGCCAGTCTCCCGATGATGGCCGGACAGCTTAGCAGCACGCGCTGGATGATTCCCCGGGCACCTGCCCACATCACGGGCGGCAGCGTCAGCGGCACCGGCGCGCAGCGCAGCCTTCCTCGCGGTAAAATGGACGTGTGCAGTCCCTCAAGAGATTGTGCCCCACCCCCCTCGAGGTGCCGACCATGGAATCGAAATTCATCCTGGTGTTCCTTGCGTCCACAACCGGCGCGACGCAGTGCCTGCGCATCGCTTCTGTGATGAGCGAGCGTCTCGGCCAGAAGCTGCGGCTCGCGCATGTCGAGGTCGGCCCGCGCTCGATTGTTTTCACTTCGCAAGAGCATCTTTCGGAAGATGAGGTCGAGCAACTGGCCGATCGCGAGCGGCTGGAAACCGAGAAGCTGCACGACATCGTTTCCGAATGGACACGGGCGAGCGGCATCTCCGCCGAATTCGATCTCTACAAGGGCGACGAATGGCGGGTGATGCGGCACTATCGCAAGACGGCAAGCATGGTCGTGCTCGCGGCGCCCTATACCCAGCCCCCCGGGCATCGCGAGGCGCTTCGAGCGGCGTTGGTGCGGACCCGCCATCCTGTGGTGATGGTGCCGCCCGCCTGGGAAGGCGGCTTCGGTCGGCGGCTGATGGTTGGCTGGTGGGATGTGCCGCCGCTGCGTCGCGCCCTCGTCGCGTTCCAGCCGTTCCTCGCCGCGGCCGAGCAGGTCGAGGCGGTTTCGGTCAGCCAGGACGAGAGCGTGCTGGAAGGTGCGCGCGCCGCCCTTGCTCCGATCGCCGTCGGGGCCAGCTACCGGGTGGTTGCCCCCGAAGGACGGCGCACGGCGCAAGTGCTGCTCGACGCGGCGTCCGCTTACGGGGCGGACGGGCTCGTCATGGGCGCTTTCCGCCGCGGCGAGATCCTGAACTGGCTGGCGCGAGGGACGTCTACCCAGCTGATCCAGTCAAGCTCTTTGCCGCTGCTGATGCATCCCTGAGGCGTTCCGCAAGACGCAGCGCCTTGAAAGCCAAGCTGTGCCGCTAAAGCCAGCCCAGGCCTCGGGCCAGCATGCTGAGCGCCACCAGCACGATCATCGGCACGAATACCTTTTTCAGGTGCACGTTGGACATCCGGTTGAGCGTCTTCGCGCCGAGCATGGAGCCGCCCAGCACGCCGAGCGCCACCGGAGCGGCTATCATCGGGTCGATGTCCCCACGTTGAAAAAAGATCCCGGCGGAGGCCGCCGCCGTCACGCCGATCATGAAATTGCTGGTGGTGGTCGAGACCTTCATCGGCAGGCGCATTGCGGTGTCCATCGCCAGCACCTTGAAGGTGCCGCTGCCGATGCCAAGGAGGCCGGAAATGAGCCCCGCCACGTACATCATGCCGAAGCCGATGCGCACGTGCGCCACGTGGTAGGGAATGTCCTGGTGCGTTCGGCGGTCCGAATAAGTGCCCGGCAATTTAAGCCACCCGGCCCATTTGTGGTTCTGTACGCCCCGCGGCAATTCTTCGCCGAGGCGCATCACGAGCGGTATTGCCGAGATCAGCAAAATGACGCCGAATACGATGAATAGCACCGTATCGTTGAGCATGGATGACACCAGGGCGCCGCAAACCGCTCCTGCGGTCGTGGCGATTTCGAGGAACATCCCGACCCTGAGGTTGGTCATTCGATCACGCACATAGGCCGCCGCCGCGCCGGAGGAGGTGGCGATCACGGACACAATGGAGGCGCCGATCGCGGTGGCGAAGGACACGCCAAAGATGAGCGTCAGAATCGGCACGATGAAGACGCCGCCGCCGAGTCCGGCGAGCGCGCCGACGAAACCCGCAAACACGCTGCTCAGGGCGATGAAGACCAGGACGCCGAACCTGTTGTGCGGCATGCTCGTCACGCCCGGCCGGCCCAGATAGGCCCCGATCCCGAAGATGCTGAAGAGCAGGATCGCCAGAACAATCGCGGTGATGATGACGTAGGTGCGATCTTTCTCGAGCGCAAAGGCGGCAATCGACACAGCGACCCGCAGCACCGGCGTGGCGAGCAGGACGAGCAGGCCCGCAGTTACGATTGCCACCGGATCGGCGGCCCTGAGTCCTGCGCTAACCTCCGCCAACGTATCCGGAAAGGTGGTGGGGGGAACTCGGCCGAACAGGCGCAGCGCGTAGTAATAGCAGACGCCTGCGAGTATCACCGCGACGCTCAGGAGTACGCCGCCGCGCAATACGCCGCTGATGACGAGCTCGGTTTTTCGGATGAGGCCATCGTCGGACCCGAGAGGGGTCGATTTGTCGTTTATCGTGATGTTTGGCATCCCGGTACCGGGGCTTGTCGGACTATTTCTGTCTGAGACCATTTGAGGCATGAAATTGTGCCGGAACGGCTTGCGATGAGAACGCGCCCGCTGCGGCAGCGGCACGTAGTCTACTGCTGCTCTGTGTTTGAGGCCTTAAAAAAAAAATTAAAAATGCCCTGCCGCAACAGCCGCCATGGCAAGAGCGGTCGATGCGTCGGGGGGGCGTCTACCGAGTATCAGGTTGATTTTGATGCCAGATGAACATGCAGTCGATCCTCTACCGTTGGACTGCGCGTCGCGGTAGCACGACGCCCGGGCTCAATCGTGTCCCGAAACGCACCGAGGGGATCGATCTGCGCGGCGTTTTCAGCTTTCTCGATGAGCCGTTCAGCGAGCGCTGGCCGGCGTCAGGGACGGCGCCGGGATCAGGCGCCGGACGACACGCACGACAGAGCGGATGACGTCAATTTCAGGTGAACGGAAATCCCATGTCAATCAAGGAATTGCGAGCCCCGGCGCTCACGTCTGCTGCGAAAGCCGCCCCGTCGTTACCGGCGCGTTTGACGCCAAAAAACAAGCGGAGGTCACGGAGCATAGGGTACCGCAACACCGGCGCTCGCGGCCTATAAGCCAGTGCGGCGTCAACGAAATACTGGTTGCCCTTCGGTCACCAGGACACCGGATCGGGTCATGGGCCCGGTAGGATTCGAACCTACGACCAAGGGATTATGAGTCCCCTGCACTAACCGCTGTGCTACAGGCCCATCGCGAGGGTGCGCATTGTAGCAGCCGCTCCCGGCGCGACTACGCCCGCAGACACCCGGTGAGCGGGGCGCGCGGCTTGATCGTTTTCATGCACACCGTGGTCTCGATCTTCTGCACCCCGGGCATGCGGCTGATCTCCATGCGCAGCAGCTCATCGAGTTGCGCGATTTCCCCGACCAGCACGTGCATCAGGTAGTCCGCCTGCCCGGCGGTGGTGAAGCACTGCAGCACCGATGGGTGGTTTGCAGCCGCCGCCTCGAACTCTGCGTAACGGGTGGATTGGATGGTCACGTGCACGAAGGCATGCACCCTGAGACCGAGTCGCTCGGCGTCGAGCTCGGTCCGGTAGCCGCGGATCAGGCCCCGACGCTCGAGCTCCCGGACCCGCTGCCAGCAGGGGGTTTTGGACAGCCCCACCTTCTGGCCGAGCTCGGCAAAGGACAGGCGCGCGTCCTCTTCGAGAAGCCGGACGATCTCGCGGTCGGTTTTGTCCACGCCCGTTCTGCCGAAGTGACGATGATCAGACCATCGTTCTACCCTCTTGGCCGCAATGAGTCCACTTGCCTGGGGCGGTTCTCGTTTAGAATCCTGCAACCACTCCGACAAATCATGTTTGGGAGCCCCGATGGGCGAAGAGCGGATGAGCGAGGAAAGCCTGCGCGAGCTGCTGGCGCGGGTCCACGAGCGGCTGGGCCATGCAGGCTCGGTCGATCCCGAATCGCGCAAGATCCTGGCGGCGCTGGTGCGTGACATCGATCGCGCGCTCGGTGAAGGGGGAGGTCCGGACGGGGGCCACGTCTCGCGCCTCGAGTCCCTGGCCGTGCGCTTCCAGACCGATCATCCGGGCCTGGCAGAGCTCCTGCGGCAGGTCGTCGACGCGTTGGGAAAGGCCGGAATATAGGCATCGCCCCCCGCGCCGCTGCCGCCGCGGCGGGGGGGGTTACCTGATCAGTCTTCCATCAGGAAGCTGCGCAGCTGCTCGCTGCGGCTGGGGTGGCGGAGCTTGCGCAGCGCCTTGGCCTCGATCTGGCGGATCCTCTCGCGCGTGACATCGAACTGTTTGCCGACCTCCTCCAGGGTGTGATCGGTGTTCATGTCGATGCCGAAGCGCATGCGAAGCACCTTCGCCTCCCTCGGGGTGAGCTGCGCGAGCACGGCGTGAGTGGTCTCGCGCAGCGACTCCATGGTTGCCTGGTCGACGGGGGAGGCCACCGAGGTGTCCTCGATGAAATCCCCCAGATGCGAGTCCTCGTCGTCGCCGATGGGAGTCTCCATGGAGATCGGCTCCTTGGCGATCTTCAGCACCTTGCGCACCTTGTCCTCGGGCATTTCCATGCGCACGGCCAGCTCCTCCGGTGTCGGCTCCCGGCCCATCTCCTGCAGCATCTGCCGCGAGATGCGGTTCAGCTTGTTGATCGTCTCGATCATGTGCACCGGGATGCGGATGGTGCGCGCCTGGTCGGCGATCGAGCGGGTGATGGCCTGGCGGATCCACCACGTCGCGTAGGTGCTGAACTTGTAGCCCCGGCGGTATTCGAACTTGTCGACCGCCTTCATCAGGCCGATGTTGCCTTCCTGGATCAGGTCGAGGAACTGCAGTCCGCGGTTGGTGTACTTCTTGGCGATCGAGATCACCAATCTCAGGTTCGCCTCCACCATCTCCTTCTTGGCGCGGCGCGCCTTGGCCTCGCCGATCGATACCTCGCGATTGATTTCCTTGATGTCGTGGATCGTCAGGTGCAGTTGCTTCTCGATCGCCTCGAGCCTGACCTGACGCTCGAGGATGCTCTCCTCGACCTTGGCGAGAGCCGCGGAGTATTTCTTGCCCGCCTTCGCATGCTTGACGAGCCAGCGGGGGTTGGTCTCGTTCTTGGGGAACGTGGCGATGAAGTCCTTGCGCGGCATGCCGCAATCGCGCACCGCCAGGCCCATGATCTCCTTCTCGAGCTGGCGGACGTGGCGGACGTGGTCGCGCAGGTTCGAGATCAGCGCGTCGAACATTCTCGGCGAGAGCTTCAGCTCCAGGAACTCCCCGGCGGCCTTCTTGCGCACCTTCATCGTCTTCGGGTCGTGCGCGCCGTGCTTGTCGATGGACGAGAGCACATGTGCGTAAACCTTGGCGAGGCTCGCGAAGCGCTCGGCGGCCTCCTGCGGGTCCGGACCGGTATCGACCGCCTCCTCCTCGCTCTCCTCCCCCGCCTCCTCGTCGGAGTCCTCCTCGTCGGACTCCTCCTGCGCGGTCACTTCCATCTTGGTCGGATTCTGCGGCTGCGCAATGACATCCGGGGCGTTGGGGTCCACGAACCCGACAATGACGTCCACCAGGCGCGTCTGGCCGG
>JAJZLX010000239.1:0-8528 GCA_021850555.1 Pseudomonadota bacterium
CCGATCCCGGTTCCCTTGATGGAGATGCCGTTGACGGCCCGGCCGGTGTAGAAGGCCCGGAAGACCTGCTCGCGCTCGTCCTTGGGGATGCCGGGGCCGGTGTCGGCGACATCGAGCACCAGGTGCTGGCCGAACGTGCAGGCGCGGATGTGGATGGTGCCGCCCTTGGGGGAGTACTTGACGGCGTTCGAGACCAGGTTCTCGAGGATCAGGCGCACCTTGCCGCGGTCGGCGACGAGCGTCACGTCCTGCACCTGAACATCGAGGCGCATGCGCTGGGAGAGCACGGTGAGCTGCTGGCTCTCGAGCACCTGGCGCACGAGCGGGCGGAGCCTGAACTCGCTCGCATCGAGGCCCACGGTGGAGGTCTGCCAGGCGCTGAAGGAGAGCAGGTTCTCGATCATGCGCTGCAGCTGGATGCCGTTGTCGCGCAGGATGGCGGTGACCTCGCGTTGGTTGGAATCGAGCTCGCCCACCGCCCCATCCATCAGCAGCTCCGTGCCCTCGCGGATGTTGGCAAGCGGGGTCTTGAGCTCATGGGACATGTGACGCAGGAAGCGGTCGCGTTCCTCGTTGAGGTCGATGAGGCGCAGCCGCAGCCACTCGAGCTGCTTGCCGAGGCGCTCGAGGTCATGCGGCCCGCTGACGGTGATGCCCTGGTGCAGGCTCCCGTGGCCGAGCGCGCGGATGGCCTGGTCGATCTGGCGAAGCGGGCGGCCGATGAGCAGCGTCAACAGCGAGATGGCGACCACGGTGAGGGGAATGAGGAGCGCGGCCTGCCAGAAGAGGAGCTCGCGCGCCCGCTCGGTGAGCGCCTTGAGCGAGGCGACCTCGGAGTCGATCTGCTGGTTGCTCTGGCGGGCGATGCGGTCGACCAGTGCGCCGAGGGTGGCGAAGTGCCGGGTGAATGCCGCGGTCTGCGTGGCGGCGATGCCGGGCGGGGTGGTGAGCACCAGCTGGCGGATCCGCCTCTGCATCGCGGCGAGTTGCAGCAGTGTCTGGCGGGCGGGCGCGCCCGCCTGCCGGTAGAGCATGCGGCGCGTGGCCGAGAGCGCCTCGTCCTGGTGCTTGTAGGCCTCAAGGAGCTTGGAATCATCGAGCACGTCGTACAGGCGCGAGGTGCGGTCGAGGGAGTCGATCTCGCTGAACAGCTTCTGGCTCTCCCGCGCGGCGGTGACGCCCTGAAGCACGATCCGCTGGCCCCGCGAGGAGAGGGTGCGAAACTGCAGCGCCGCGGTGACGATGGCCACGAGCAGCGGCAGGGCGAGCAGCGCCAGCCCGAGAAGCATCAGGCCGCTCAAGGACTTAGGGCGCATCCACCGCATGGTGGCGATTGTACTCTCGCCCTTCCGGGGTACTAGCCCCACGGCTCGCGCTCGAGCCGCTCCTCCCACGCCAGAGAGTGGCGCACGATGGTATCGAGGTCATCGAACTGGGGCGTCCAGCCAAGGAGGTTGCGGATGCGCTCGGCCTTCGCCACGAGCGCCGGCGGGTCCCCCGCGCGCCGCGGCTCCTCGCGGACCGTGAGGCGCCGGCCCGAGACCCGCTCGACGCTCTGAAGCACCTCGCGCACGCTGTAGCCGTGGCCGTAGCCGACGTTGAGGACCGTGGAGTCCCCGCCGCCGCGCAGATACTGAAGCGCATCGAGGTGCGCGCTCGCCAGATCCTCCACGTGGATGTAGTCGCGCACGCCGGTGCCGTCGGCGGTCGTGTAGTCGGTGCCGAAGATCGACACTTGCGGCCGCTTGCCGATCGCGTGCTCGCAGGCGACCTTCACGAGGAGCGTGGCCTTCGGGGTGGCCTGGCCCACGCGGCAGGCGGAGTCCGAGCCCGCCACGTTGAAATAGCGCAGCGCCACGTGCTTCAGGGGCGAGGCGGCCGACACATCGCGCAGCATCCACTCCGACATCAGCTTGGAGGTGCCGTAGGGGTTGATGGGCGCGGTGGGGCTGTCCTCGGCGGCGAGGCCGCTCGGCGGGATGCCGTACACCGCGGCGGTGGAGGAGAACACGAAATGGCGCACGCCGGCCTCGAGGCACGATTGCAGCAGCGAGCGGGTCGAGCAGGTGTTGTTGCCGTAGTATTTGAGCGGCTCGCGCACGGATTCCGGGACGATGGTGTAGGCGGCGAAGTGCATCACCGTGTCGATGCGGTGCGTGGCGAGCACCTCGCGCACGGTGTCCCGGTCCCCGACCTGGCCGACCACGAGCGGGGTATCGAGCACCGCCTGGCGAAAGCCGCGCGAGAGATCATCGAGCACGATGACCCGCTCGCCGCGCTCGCGCAGCTTCAGGACCACGTGGCTGCCGATGTAGCCGGCGCCGCCGGTGACGAGGATGCTGGATGGGTTCATGCGAGAATACAGTCGAAGTCCGTGAAGGCGGTCATCATAAACGAATCCCGATGAGCAAAACCTCAGACCGCCGCCCCGCGCGATCGCCCCCCGCGGCGCAACCGTTTGCGAGCTTGAGCCCGCAGCGGGTACTCGAGGCCGCCCTGAGCGCCGGGCTCGAGCCCGACGGGCGCCTCCTCGCCCTGAACAGCTACGAGAACCGCGTCTACCGGCTCGGCGGCGAGCAGGGCTTCCTGGTGTTGAAATTCTATCGCCCGGCGCGCTGGAGCGATGCGCAGATCCTCGAGGAGCACGCCTTCACCGCCGAGCTCGCCGAAGCCGAGCTGCCGGTGGCGGCCCCGATCGAGCGCGGGGGCAAGACCCTGTTTCACATCGAGGGCTTCCGCTTTGCGGCTTTCCCGTGTCTCCCCGGGCGCGCCCCGGAGCTCGATGCGCCGGGGGCTCGCGAGCTCCTCGGCCGTTCCCTCGCGAGGCTGCACCAGGTGGGCGCCCGCCGGCCCTTTGAGCGCCGGCCGACGGTCGGCATCGAGCGCCTCGGCGCGCAGGCGCGCCGCATCGTGCTCGGCTCGCCGCTGCTGCCCGAGGCGCTGCGCGAGCGCTACGAGCGCCTGAGCGGGATGCTGCTCGAGCGCATCGAGGAGGTCTACGCAGAGGTCGGCCCCGTCTCGCATGTGCGCCTGCACGGGGACTGCCACCTCGGGAACCTGCTCTGGGGCGAGCAGGGACCGCTGTTCGTGGACCTGGACGATTGCGCCATGGGCCCGCGCATCCAGGACCTGTGGATGCTGCTCTGTGGAGGACCCGCCGAGCAGCAGGCCCAGTGGGCCGAGCTGCACTGCGGCTACGCCCAGTTTGCGGATTTCGACTTCCGGGAGCTGCGCCTGATCGAGCCGCTGCGGGCGCTGCGCATGCTGCATCATGCCGGCTGGGTCTGCCAGCGCTGGGCCGATCCGGCCTTCCCGCGGGCCTTTCCCTGGTTCGGCGAGGTGAGGTACTGGGAGGGCTACCTCAACGATCTCGCCGCGCAGCTGCCGGCGATCGAGGAGCCGCCACTGCTCGCTCGCTGAGGCGGGCCGAAGTCGATGCAGGGACGGTGCCGACGATGGGTGCAGCGCAGAATGTCCTTCCGCCACCGAGCCCCGCTGCCGCGAGCGTGAGCGGCAGAGAGAGCTCCCAGGGAGGGGTTTGCGGTGTTGTGGCGAGAGCGGCTCGAGGCGGCTTCGAAGGCGCGGCGGGCAGGGGCCTCGAGGCCGGCTCCTTGAAGGTAAAACGAGGGGAAATTCACGGTTTTTCAACCTGATGCGTGCATGGCGGCGCCGGGGGCGCTACGGTTGATTCCAGGACGCTACAAAGCGGATGTGCTCGAAGCAGGGCCGCCTCCAACGATGTCCAAGCAAAACGCAGAGCCGTCTCGCAGGCCGGCTGAACAGGCCGCATTACCTGCCACCGTCACCTCGACCTCGGCGACCACCATCGTGCGGGCCGAGCTCGGCATGCTGCCCGGCGCCGCGGGGCTGCATCCGCAGGTGCGGGCGGTGGTGAAGGAGGTGCAGCTGCGCACCGGGGGCGATGTGCCCGACGTCGGGATGATGCTGCACCTGTTCAGCGCCCAGTTCGAGGCGATGGACGCGGAGCGGCGGGGCATCGTGCAGTCCATGCGCCTGATGGCCGACGAGGCCGCCGAGCTCGCCTACCGCTCGCACGAGTCGGAGCTCACCGAGCGGGTCGTGCAGGCCGAGCGGGCGGTCTTCGAGCAGCTCACAGGCAATGTGCCCCTCGCCGAGGTGCTCGCCTCGGTGAGCCGCTTCATCGAGTCGGTGGGCGTGGGCACGGTCTGTGTCATCTCCGTGCTGGCCGAGGATGGGCGCACATTCGCGTATCTGGTCGGCTCGAAGCTGCTCTCGCCGCTGCGCTCGGCGCTCGAGCACGCGCAGATCGATATCCGCAACGGCTCCTGCGCCGCGGCGGTGTACCTCGATCGTCCGGTGCTGGTGGCGGACATCGCCACCGACCCGTTCTGGGAGCGGCATCGGGAGGCGGCGCTCAAAACCGGGCTCAACGCCGCCTGGTCCACCCCCATCAAGGCCGCCGACGGCAAGGTGCTCGGGTGCCTCGGCGTGTTTCACCACACACCGGGCCTGCCGGGCCAGCGTGAGAGCCGGATCATGGACCACGCGGCCCAGATCGCCGGCATCGCCATCGCGAGGCGCCTGGCAGAGGAGGCGCTGCGGGCGAGCGAGGCAAAGTTCCGCGGCCTCTTCGAGAGCATCGCCGAGGGCGTGTACCAGAGCGGGCGCGACGGACGCTTCACCTCGGTCAATCCGGCTTTCGTCGCCATCCTGGGCTACGAGAGCCCCGAGCAGCTCTATCAGCTGCGGGACCTGGCACCGCTTTATTGGAACCCGGATGATCGCGCCGAGTTCATCCGCCGGGTGGAGACCGAGGGGGAGATCCGCAACGCCGAGTTCGTGCTGCGCCGGCGCGACGGCCAGCCTGTGGTGGTGCTGGAGAACGCCCGCGCCGTGCGCGATGGCACCGGCCAGGTCACCGGCTACGAGGGCACCATCGCCGACATCACCGAGCGCAAGCGCACCGAGCGGGCCATGTTCGCCGAGAAGGAGCGCGCGCAGGTGACGCTGCAGTCGATCGGCGATGCGGTGATCAGCACCGATGCGGACGGGCGCATCGAGTACATCAACCCCGTGGCCGAGAACCTCACCGCCTGGCGGCTCGAGGAGGCGCGCTGCCGGCCGATCGGCGAGGTGCTGACGCTGGTCGATGAGCTCACGCGCGAGCCGATCGACAATCCGCTGCTGTGCGTGCTCGGCCGGGCCCGCAGCAATTCCGCCACCGAGCACGCGGTGCTCATCACGCGCGGCGGCCACGAGGTGGCCATCCAGGAGACCGCCGCTCCGATCTGCGACCGCCAGGGCAAGGTGATCGGTGCCGTGATGGTCTTCCACGACGTGACCCGCGAGCGGCGCTTGAAGCGGGCGCTGTCCTACCAGGCGAGCCACGATGCGCTCACGGGCCTCATCAACCGCCGCGAGTTCGACAACCGCCTGCGCGCGGCGGTGCCCGCCGCCCAGCGCGGCGAGGCCACGCATGCGCTGCTGTACATCGACCTCGATCAGTTCAAGGTCGTCAACGACACCTGCGGACACCCGGCGGGCGATCGGCTGCTGCGCGACATCACGGGGCTGCTGCAGTCGCGGGTGCGCGCCTCCGACACCATCGCGCGCCTGGGCGGGGATGAGTTCGGGGTGCTGCTCGAGAGCTGCACGGTGGAGCAGGCGACCCGCATCGCCGATGGGATCCGCCAGTCGATCCGGGACTATCGCTTCACCTGGGGCGCGGTCACGCTCTCGATCGGGGCGAGCGTCGGGGTGGTGCAGATCAGGGCCGACACCGAGAGCGTCGCCAACCTGATGAGCGCCGCCGACATCGCCTGCTACGCGGCCAAGGACGAGGGCCGCAACCGCATCCATCTCTACGAGTCCGACGGCCTCAGCCACCCGCGGCACCGGGAGATGCATTGGGTGGCACGGGTGACGCGCGCGGCGGAGGAAAACCGCCTGGAGCTGTACTTCCAGCCGATCCGCCCGATCGCCCGCGGCCGGCGCGCCTTCTACGAGCTGCTGGTGCGGCTGCGCGATGATGACGGGCAGTTGGTGCCGCCCGGGGAGTTCATCCCGGCGGCCGAGCGTTACAACGTCATGTCGGTGATCGACCGATGGGTGGTGCGCCGGGCGATCGAGTTCCTCTCGGCCTGGCGCGCGCACGCCGGCGCGTTGCCGCTGCTCGCGGTCAATCTCTCCGGCACCTCGCTCAACGAGCAGTCCTTCATCGACTTCGTGATGCAGCACGTCGAGGAGTCGGGGCTCGCCGAGGCGCTGTGCTTCGAGATCACCGAGACCGCCGCGGTGACCAACCTGTCGAACGTCGCGTTCGTCATGCAGGAGCTGAAGCGGCGCGGCTGTCGCTTCTCGCTCGATGACTTCGGTACGGGGCTGTCCTCGTTCAGCTACCTGAAGACCCTGCCGGTCGATTTCGTGAAGATCGACGGACAGTTCGTGCGCCGTGTCGCCGAGGACCCGGTTGACCGCAGTATGGTCGAGGCGATCTGCAAGGTGGGGCACACGCTAGGCATCGAGACGGTGGCCGAGTGCGTCGAGGTGCAGCCAGTGCTCGATGAGCTCGAGCGCATTGGCGTCGATTATGCGCAAGGGTTCTTTCTCGCCAATCCGCTGCCCATCGACCGGCTGAGGCCGTAGCCGGCCGCGCGCGGGACACGCCGCATCCTTCCCGACACGCCCCCGCCCGGTGAAAACGCTCCTGATTGCGCGGGCAGGCCCGCATCGGCCGCTCCACTCGATCGATTACGGAATGCATCGGGCTTGACTCCTTCAGGGCTCTTCAGTGGCCGGGCCTCTGCTGGAAAAAGTGAAGCAAGAGGCATGCCGGGTGAAAGAAGAGGCCTTCCATTCAATGGTTTGCGGGCCAGAGGGCGTCCCGCCGACTGGAATATGTAAGAAAGACCGACAGCGGACACCCATCGCCGCGTCCGTGCCATGCCGCCCGCGTTGACAGGGCTGGCGCGGGTGGCGTAAAACTGCGACAGGCAACACTCAAGACCAAGAACGAACGATCGATAGTCTTCCCATGCTGCAGACCGCGACAAGGCGCCTCGCGGCCACCGATGCCACCCTGCTGCCGGCACACAAGCCTCCCGGGACCCGCGGGCTGATTCTGGCGGCGGCGCTGAAACTGTTCGCCGAGCGAGGCTATGCCGGCGCCTCGATCCGCGAGCTCGCCGATGCCGTCGGCATCCAGCCGGCCTCGCTCTATGCCCATTACCCGTCCAAGGAGCACGTGCTCTCGGCGTTGTGTCGCATCGGGCACGAAGAGCTGCTTCGGCGTATCCGCCGGGCTTTGCAGGGCTGCGGCGAGGACCCGCGTGACCAGGTGACCGCCTACGTCCGGGGGCACGTTGGGATGCATTCGGCGTTCCCGATGCTCGCCGTTGTCGCCAACTCGGAGCTTCACGCACTCTCCCCGGAGCTCAGCGCGGCCAGCCTCGGGCTGCAGCAGCAGTCCATTCAAGTGCTCACGGACATCGTGCAGCGGGGCGCGCAGCAGGGGATATTCAACGTGCCGGACGCCTGGCTCGCGGTTGCGGCCATCGGCGCGATGAGCAATCGCGTGGCCTACTGGTACACGCCGGATCACGAGCTCAGCACGCGATTCGTTTCCGAGGTCTACGCGGAGTACGCGCTGCGCCTCCTGTCGGCTTCCCGGGCCGGCACGCACGCCTGAGAGAGGCTCGCGCGCACCCGTGTGAGCGCTCGGCCGCTGCGCGAATCATCACACTTTTGCCGGGCAACCGGGCATACTCGGGCGGATGAACAAAGGCAATACGGGATTCGTGGTCGCGCTGACGTTCGTGGCCACACTCGGGGGGTTGCTGTTCGGTTACGACACCGCGGTGATTTCCGGGGCGGTCGGGGCAATCGATCACTACTTCATCGATCCGCAGCACCTCTCGCAGATCGCGGCGAGCAGCCTCTCGGGCTGGACGATCTCGAGCGCGCTCCTGGGCTGCGTGCTCGGCTCGGGGGTGGCGGGCTGGATCTCGAGCCGGCTCGGGCGCAAGCGCGGTCTGATGGTGGCGGCCCTGATGTTCCTTCTGGGCTCGATCGGCTCGGCCGTGCCGGAGCTCGGGCTCGGGGTCATCGGGCGCATGGGCCCGGCGGCGCTCACCCCCTTCATCTGCTACCGCATCATCGGCGGCATGGGCGTCGGCATCGCCTCGATGATCTCACCGCTTTACATCGCGGAGATCGCCCCGAGCGAGATCCGCGGGCGGCTGGTCTCATTCAATCAGCTCGCCATCGTCGTCGGCATCCTGCTCGTGTACTTCGTCAACTGGTTCATCCAGTCGCTCGGCACCCATGCCTGGTATCTCTCGACGGCGTGGCGGGTGATGTTCGCCTCGGAGTCGGTGCCGGCGCTGCTGTTCCTGGCGCTGCTCTTCTTCGTGCCCGATACGCCGCGCTGGTTCGTGATGCGCGGCAGGAGCGGGGAGGCGCTGCGCCAGCTCGAGCGCGTCAACGGCAAGGCCGCCGCGCCCGGGATCCTGGCCGAGATCGAGCGCACGCTCACGGTGCGCAGCGAT
>JAJZLX010000239.1:8538-12623 GCA_021850555.1 Pseudomonadota bacterium
GTCGGTCTTCCAGCAGCTGGTCGGCATCAACGCGGTGCTCTACTACGCGCCGCTCATGTTCCGGAACATGGGCGCGTCCACCAACTCCGCGTTCCTGCAGACCGTGGTGGTCGGGGCCGCCAACCTGGTGTTCACGTTCGTCGCGATCGCCACCGTCGACCGGCTCGGGCGCAAGCCCCTGCTGGTGATCGGCTCGAGCGCGATGGCGGTGGCGATGTTCGCCCTCGGCGGGCTGTTCGATGCGCACGCGGTGGGGCTGTGGGCCCTGGTGGCGGTGCTCGCCTACATCGGCGGCTTCGCGCTCTCCTGGGGCCCGGTCGTGTGGGTGCTGCTCGCGGAGATGTTTCCCAACTCCATCAAGGGCAAGGCGATGGCGATCGCGGTGGCGGCGCAGTGGCTCGCCAACCTGTTCGTCTCCTGGTCGTTCAAGGTGCTCGATGGCAACGGCTGGCTGAATGCGCACTTCAACCACGGCTTCGCCTACTGGATCTACGGCTCGATGAGCGTGCTGTCGGCGCTGTTCGTGCTGCGCTTCGTGCCCGAGACCAAGGGCCGCACGCTGGAGTCCATCCAGGAGCTCTGGCACAAGCGCCGTCAGGGCGAGGGGCTCGCCTCGGCCGAAGCTCTCGACTGACCGGGGCGCCTCGGGACCAGGGCAGGGGCGCCGGAGCGCTTTCAAAGCCCGATCGGCGCGAGGCCCGCGGATCAGCGTCTTTTTGCCTGCATGCGCCGGGTGAGGTCGATGCGGTCGACGCCGATGTCGATCACGCGCCGCATGGCCTCGGCGGCGGCCGACTCATCGCCGGCCTCGATGGCATCGACGATGTCGGCGTGGGCGGCCACGGTGGCCTGGTAGTCGAGCGGATCGTCGACCGGGGAGCTGTACATGAAGGAGGCGACCAGCGCCGTGTCGATGACGCCCGCCGCGGAGCGCATCATGGGGTTGCCGGTGGCGTTGCCCACCACCAGGTGAAAATCGAGATCCGCCTCGGCGAAGCTCTGGCGGTCGTGCCCGTCGCGGCTCATCTGCTTGAGGCAATCGCGCAGGCGCGCGACGTCCTGCGCGGAGCGCCGCTGCGCGGCGAGCGCCGCCGCCGCCGGCTCGAGCGCCCGGCGCACCTCCACCAGGCCGTGCATGAACTCGTCATCGAACCCCAGGCGCACCCGCCACGCGAGCACGTCGGCATCGAAGTAGTTCCAGTACATGCGCTCGCGCACCCGCGTGCCGACGCGCGTCTTGGAAATCACGAAGCCCTTGGCGGCGAGGGTTTTCATGACTTCGCGGATCACCGTGCGCGAGACGTGGAAGCGCGCGATGAGCTCCGGCTCCGGGGGCATGTTGGTGCCCGGCGGATAAAGCCCTTTCAACAGCTCCATGCCGAGGAGGGCGGCGATCTGGTCGTGACTCGATTTCGCCCGCTCCGGGTTGAGGCGGCTCAGGAGCGGCAGCGGCTGCAACATGATGAAGGTCGCCTAGGTACTTTCCGCCGGATGATCGAGTCGGGCATGCAACCCCGATATCATCAAGGATGTCGGCTCTGAATTCAGTAATATCATACTATTTTTTATCGAGGCTAGCCTCAAGGCGGGCGCCATCATGAGCGAGCAGGTAATCGTGACATACCGCGGCGCGGTGTGCGAGATACGTTTGAACCGGCCTGAGAAACGCAACGCATTGACGTTGGATATGTATCGCGCATTGACCGAGGCGATCGAGACGGCCGAGGCGCTCGATGAGGTGCGCGTCGTCCTGCTGAGCGGCGAGGGCGCCTGCTTCACCGCCGGCAACGACCTCAAGGACTTCCTGGCCGGTCCGCCGATCGAGGATCCCGCCCACCCCACGGGCCGCTTCGTGCGCGCCGTGGCCGCAATGGGCAAGGTATTGATCGCGGCGGTGCACGGCCCCACGGTCGGGCTCGGCGTCACGCTGCTGCTGCACTGCGATCTGGTGGTCGCCGCCGAGCGCAGCACGAGGCTGATCGCGCCGTTCGTGCAGCTCGGACTGGTACCGGAGGCGGGGAGCACCCTGCTGTTGCCGGCCCTGATGGGCCATCAGCGCGCCGCGCAGCTGCTGCTGCTCGGGGAGCCGCTCGATGCGCCGGCCGCCCGGGCCTGCGGCCTCGTCAACCGGGTGGTGGACGATGAGGGGCTGATGGAGGAGGCGAGGGCCCTCGCCGAGGCCGTGGCCTGCCGGCCGCGCGAGGCCTTGCTCGCCACCAAGCGCCTGCTGCGCCATGGGCGCGCGCCCGATGTGGCGGGGCGGATGGAGGAGGAATTGCGCGAGTTCGCGGCTCGGCTGAAATCCGCGGAGTTCGCGGCCGCCGCGCAGGCGTTTTTCTCCAGGCGCTGAGCCGCCCCGAGCCCGATCCGCTCCCCTCGTGGGGCGCGGCCGGCCGGCAAGAATGCCCCGGGCTAGCCTTTGGCCCACATGACGGTCGCCATGCCGGCAAAGGTCGCCAGGAGCGAGGCGGTGACGTGGGTGGCTATCTCGGTGAGCGCCCAGCCGCTCTGGCCCCGCTGCAGCGCCGCCACCACCTCGGCCGAGAAGGTCGAGAACGTGGTCAAGCCCCCGCAGAATCCGGTGATGATGAACAGCTGCCATTCGGCCGGCAGCGCCGGGTTGCGCACGAAGAAGGCGATCGCGAGACCGATCACGTAGGCGCCGAGGATGTTGGCGGCCAGCGTCCCGGGGGGAAGCGAGGGGAAGAGGCCATTCAGCCGGTTGCCGAGCCACCAGCGCAGCAGCGCCCCGAGCGCAGCCCCCAGTCCGATCGCCACAATCGACTTCCACATGCCAGATGCCCTCCGTCAGGCCCGCTCGAGCGGGGCCTTCGCAAAAGCGCCAATGTTCCGGCTTTTGGCACGGTGATGGCAAGCGGCTCCGCCTCCGGGTAGTGGGTCAGTTTGAGGTGGCCGAATGCTAAAGCTAGATTTGGGCATCCTCCCCGATGTCCAATTCGCTGCCGAATAGGAGCGCCCGAAGAAAATTTCGGGAAACCGAAGCGCGTCTGGGCAAAAATCAGTTCCTAAAATAGGTGCTGGATTGGAATTGCATCCAGAATCCCCTTCGATTACAATTACTTGTATAAGAATTTCGAACAACTGAAATAAGTGACGCGCTCCTCAATTAAAAAAATCTGGTAATTGACGGGGAAACATGGACGAATTAGAGTTTTCACATGGGAGCGTAAGCTCTCTGCGCCGGACAAGTATCGAATCCCGAAGCTTGACGGCAACCCCTGCGTCTTCGGATGCAGCCAACAGCCGCCTTTAGGCGGCTGTTTTTATTTCTACGATGGGAATTTCCATCTGCTATATCGACGAGGCTGGCTGCACTGGGGTACTGCCAACGGCAACGTCAGAGATTCAGCCGGCTCTTGTGATCACAGCACTGTTCATAGAGCAGAGCGAAATTCGCAGTCTGACAAAAGAATTCATTGACCTGAAAACAAGATTTTTTCGAGGACGTTTTTCTACTATCCATCACGATCTCGATGCTCTGATGATTGAAATAAAGGGCGCTGATATCAGAAAAAACCTGCGAATCGGAAACCGGAAACAGGTTCGTCATAACCAAAAATTTCTCGATGCCATGCTCGCGTTGCTAGAAAAACGAAATGTAAAGTTAGTTTCTCGAATTTGGGTTAAGGGAATCAGCCAACGATTTGATGGAAGAGCTGTTTACACGAAGACGACCCAACGAATTGCGAAGATGTTTCAAGATCACCTTGTCTCAGTTGGGAACCAAGGACTGATCGTCGCAGACTTTCGCGATCCAAAATCAAACTCTTATATTTCTCATTCAGTTTTTACTCAAAAACACAAAAGAGGCAAGCGCGGCGATGCGTTCCCTTCCTTAATCGAGACTGCGACGTTCGGTATTAGCGATAACCATGCAGGCCTCCAAATTGCAGATTTGATTACTTCCGCAATAATTTATCCAATCGCAACGAGCGTGTATTGCACAGGAATTGTGAGTAATTGCCACGTGCATCCAAATGACGAAAAAATACGAACTCGCTACAAAAAGCGCCTAAAACGCTTGCAGTTTATGATGCGGCTAGGTGGCAAGTGTGACTTTAGCC
>JAJZLX010000239.1:12633-13068 GCA_021850555.1 Pseudomonadota bacterium
GCTAAAGTGACACGGTGGCAAAAACATTTTCGGCATAACCGTAAATGATCCACATCGAAAACGCGGCTCCTACGAGATCTTCCGCTAACACCAAGGCCAATCGCACCGTAATTTCAGCAAATTACCAAGGTCGCAATTTCTTCAAGCGACCAGGCGTGATCAGTCACACCAGCAGCCATTGCCGGCGTAATCCGAAGAGACTGATGGATGCGCCCGAAATTGTAGTACATGAAGTGCAGCGCGACGGCATGCCCAAGGTTTTCTAGCTTCTTCGAGAACCCATTTGTCAGCCGGGTAAACCGCCGCATGGACATCCGCATCGTGAGATTCTGCCGCTCGACGTAGGATGTGCTCACTGCCGCCATATCCGGGTTTCCGGTGATCGTAGTCGGCTTCGCGCCTCCGTCTGCCTTTGCCGTCAAAACCCGGGGCGAG